>NZ_OY762276.1:1954000-2295000 GCF_963665445.1 uncultured Desulfobulbus sp.
CTGCCTGTCCATGGAGGCATCGTCCTCGTTCTCACCCGGATGAACCGTATCCTCGAGATCGATACCGACAACTTGATCGCCGTGGTCGAACCGGGTGTTGTCACCGGCGATCTCCAGCGGGAGGTGGAACGGCTCGGCCTCTTTTATCCGCCGGATCCCGCCTCCAAGGATTTCTCCACTCTTGGCGGCAATGTTGCCGAATGCGCCGGCGGTCCACGCTGTGTCAAATACGGCGTCACCCGTGACTATGTGCTCGGATTGACCGTGGTCACACCCAGAGGCGATATTATCCGCACCGGCGGGCGCACCATGAAAAACGTGGTCGGATACGACCTGACCCGACTTTTTGTCGGCGCCGAAGGCACCTTGGGGGTGGTCACCGAAATTATTCTTCGACTCCTGCCCAAGCCCGAGGCACGCAAAACCATGCTGGTGGCCTTTGCCTCCATCGAGGGGGCGGCAGAAGGCGTTTCCACCATCATTCGCGGCAAGATCATTCCCACCACGCTGGAGTTCATGGATGGTTCGGCCATCGAATGCGTGCGTAAGGCCACGCCTCTTGACCTACCGGAGGCCTGCCAGGCCGTGCTCATTATCGAGGTGGATGGTGCCAGGGATCAGTTGGATGGTCAGGTGAAGCGGATCCTCGAGCTGATCGAGCCCCTCGGAGTCCTCGAGACCAGGATTGCGGCGACAACCGATGAATCCGAGGCGATCTGGAAGGTGCGCCGGGCAGTCAGCCCGAGCCTGCGCAACCTCAACCCCAATAAGTTCAACGAGGATATTGTCGTGCCCCGATCCCGGGTGCCGGAGATGATTCGCGCCCTGGAAAAAATCTCCCAGACCTATAAAGTGCCAATCGTCAACTTCGGTCATGCAGGGGACGGCAACATTCATGTCAATGTCATGGTCGATTTGCAGGAACCCGGCATGGAGAACACGGTTGCCCAGGTCCTCAACGAGATCTTCCAGTGCGCGGTCAACCTCAAAGGATCGGTCAGCGGAGAACATGGGATTGGCACCGCCAAAGCCCCCTATATCGGTCTGGAGCTGAGCCCGGAGACCCTGGCTGCCATGCGCGCCATCAAAGGGGCGCTCGACCCCAACAACATCATGAACCCAGGAAAAATATTCCCGGAACTGGAATTTCAACAACGCGCTTTTCTCCCGGATACACCTGCTGTATGAGTCATTTGAAACAACTCCAAGATTTTCAGGATTGTCTCGCCCAATGCGTTCGTTGCGGCGCCTGCCAGGCCCACTGCCCGGTCTACCGCGAAACCTGCCGTGAGGGCTCGGTGGCCCGGGGTAAAATCGTGTTAGCAGCCTCGGTACTGGCCGGTGAGGTGGAGCTCGACGACCGACTTTGCCAGGAGATCAGCCTTTGCCTGCTCTGCGGCTCCTGTGTGGCCAAATGTCCCAACAAAGTCCCCACCGATGCCATTGTCGGGGCACTCAGACGGCAAATCACCCAAACCCACGGACTCTCCTCCATTGGCAAAAAGGTGGCCACTCTGACCGGCTCCAAATCGCTGCTCAAAGCCCTGATCAAGGGCGCGGATCTGCTCTCGCCGCTGCTTTTTAAAAAGGTTCCCGAATCAAGTGGGTTACGGCTCCGGTTTTCCCCGGACATGCTCAAAGATCGCAGTCTGCCCCCCCTGCCCGACCACACCCTTTTTGACCGGGTGCCCGAATTCCTTCAAGGGGATGCGGATAAACCGCTTGTGGGCATCTTTGCTGGCTGCGCACTGACCTACCTCTACCCCCAGGTCGGCGAACTGCTGGTCCGCCTGCCGCATCGCTTAGGCTTTTCGGTGGTCCTGCCTCATACCCAGGGCTGTTGCGGCATGCCGGCCTTTTCATCGGGCAACGCACCGCTCATCGACAAACTCGCGCAAATGAACATCAAGGCCTTTGGCAAACTCCAACCAAGCCTCATTCTCACCGCCTGCGCCTCCTGCCATGGGATGCTCGCAGGCCACTATGCGGAAAAATCAGGCAACCCTTTCGGGGGAGAGATCCTCGATATTCATCGCTTTCTGCTGCAGAACAGTGTTGTCGAAAAACTCGCCAGCCTGCCGCAATCGCCTGATCGTATCAGGCTGACCTACCACGACCCCTGCCATCTGCGAACCGCAGGCATAACCAGGGAGCCACGCGCACTGTTACAGGCCCTGCCCCAGGTCGAGTTCGTCGAGATGGACAATGCCGCCGTCTGCTGCGGCCTGGGCGGAACTTTTACCGCCAACCACCCCGACCTCAGTCGGGCTATCGGTGATAAAAAAAGGGCCGGCCTGGCCACAAGTAACGCTGCGCTGGTGGCCAGCGGTTGTCCCGGATGTATCCTGCAACTGCAGGACATCATTGATCGTGCCGGGCTCAAGATGCGGGCCGTGCACAGTCTGGAGCTGATCGCCCAGGCCCTTGGCGGCAATGAACAGCATCTCGGTTGATCTGCCCTATGGTGAGCGAAAGCTCACCTTTTCGGTGCCCGCCCAGGCCGTAATGCTCAGCGCCCGTGAACCGGATTGCAGGGTGGATCTGGACCTGCTGAAGGCGCAGTTCACTGCCCTGCTGCCCAATCCCCTTCCTCCTGGCCCGATTGCCATTGTTGTGGCCGACAAAACCCGGTTGTGCGATTACCCACGCATCCTTCCCTGGCTCGTTGCGTTTTTGCAAGCTCAGGGGGGGACGCGAGAACATATCCGATTTTACATTGCCTACGGCACCCATAGCCGGCAGACCGATGCCGAATCCCTGGCTGCCTACGGCCCCCTGTACCGCCAGTTTCCCTTTGTTCACCACCAGAGCCGGGATCAGGGGCAGTTTACTCAGCTCGGCACAACCCGGCGCGGCACGCCGGTACGCGTCCGCCGGGATCTGGTCCAATCCGCCCTGATCATCACCATCGGTGCCATATCCCATCACTATTTCGCCGGGTTTGGTGGGGGCCGCAAGCTGTTGTTTCCAGGCCTTGCCGAGCAGGAGGCCATTTACCACAATCACCAGCTCTTTCTTGACCAAAGGACCCATGAACTGGCGAGCGGTTGTCGCGCCGGCCAACTCAGTCACAATCCCCTTGCCGAGGATCTCGAAGAAATTAATCGGTTCCTCCCGCCGTATCTTTCCATTCACGGCCTGCTCAACAGTGGAGGGGAGGTGGTCGCCTATCGCTGCGGAAACAGGTATCACCACTTTGTCGAGGCCTGCGTCGAGCATGATCAGTCCTTTCGTAGTCCAGACAGAGGGCAGTATCCGCTGGTCTTGGCCTCGGCCGGTGGATTTCCTAAAGACATCAACTTCATCCAGGCGCACAAGGCGATTGACAACGCGGCCGCCTTTGTCGCCGCCGGCGGCCATTTGATTGTCCTGGCCCAATGTTCTGATGGCATCGGTTCCAGCACCTTTCTGCCCTATATTGATATGAACGATCGGAGAACCGTTTTTGCCGCCCTCCTCCACAGATATTGCGGCAACGGCGGTACAGCCCTTTCGATGATGGCAAAAACCAAACGTTTCTCCATTGCCCTGGTCACAGCGCTCGAAGAGTCGCTCTGCCACCGTATCGGCATTACGCGCCTGGACCAACACCAGGTGCAACAGCGAATCGGCCAACAGAAATCGATGGCCATCATCGCCAACAGCTCCATGCTGATCCGTTGAGATGCACCACAGGGTGCCGTGAGCGCCTTTCCCGGTTGCCAGTTTTCGACCCGCGTGCTAAGGGAAAGCGCATAAATTGCTCCTATGATCGATTCCGACAATCAAAACCTCTTCATCCCCGTCTTCAAACGCATTGTTTTCTGACCATGAACAAAAAAAACTCTTTCATTAGCCTGTTCGCCTCGGTGCAGTTGGCCTTGTTCCTCCTGTTTATTCTGGCGGCAACCTCTATTATCGGAACGATTATTCCACAGAACAATGTGTATGGGTTTTACGCGCAGCGCTACGGCGAAAAAACCGCGCAGTTTTTTCAACTGCTCGACATTGCGGACATGTACAATTCCTGGTGGTTTCTCGGCCTGTTGGGACTGTTTTCGTTTAACCTCATTGTCTGCAGCCTGGAGCGCATCCCCCAGGTCTTTCGTCTTCTCCGTCGCGATAATCTTGCCCTGAAAATCCAACAGTTGCACAAGATGCCCCTGCGCAAAGAGTTGGTCCTTGGGCTCACCTTTACAGAGGCTTTAGAGAAAATCGACTCGTTTATGCAACAACAGGGGCTCAAGGGCAAAAGCAGAGATACCGACGAAGGACGCCTCTACTGTGTGGACAAATGCGGTTGGAGCCGATTGGGCGTTTATGTGGTCCATCTGTCCATTCTCGTCATACTCGCGGGGGCGATAGTCGGTTCCTCCGCTGTGGCGAAAAAAATTCTTCATCGCCCCACCTTTGCCTTCAAGGGGGCGCTGATGCTGCCAGAAGGACAGAGCATCGACCATGTCACGACCTTTGGACAGGGCACTTTCATCAACCTGGACTTCACCCTTCGCTGTGATGATTTCACCATCGAGTATTACCCCAACGGCATGCCTAAAACCTACCGTTCGCAGGTGACCATCCTTGAAGGCGACAAGGTGTTGCGCCAGGCTCAAATCGAGGTTAACAAACCCCTGACCTACAGGGGCGTCACCTTGTATCAGTCCAGTTATCAACCCCTTCAACAGTACCAGATTCACATTCAGCGTGAATCCGATGGGGTGAGCACCGCCGCTCTCGGGGCCGCTGCCGAAGAACTCGCCTGGCCCCAGGCCGATGTAAGCTACGGGATCATCAATCGGGAAAACCAGGGCGAGGTGACCAAACGATTGAAGATCTGGTTCAGTGATCATCAGGGCGCGCCCTCCATATTCTGGATCAACGCAGGACAGGAGGCCCGTATCGAGCGTCCAAACGGCAGCTACCGTTTCAAGGCAGAGCAGGCCTATGCCACGGGCCTGCAGGCGACCAAGGATCCCGGTGTCGGGTTGGTGTACGGTGGCTGTATGCTTATGCTTGTCGGGCTCTATGTTGCCTTTTTCCTTTCCCACCGGCGAATATGGATCATGATCCTGGATGAGGACACAGAGTGCCGGATACTTTTGGCTGGCGACGCCAATAAAAACAAGGTAGGTTTTGAGAAAAAATTTTCTTTGTTTATCAAGAGGTTAGAACAATTTTCCTGATCAATACTCATTCCCAAATTCCTCTTTCCATAGAAGGATAGCTTATGGACAGCTCCCAACTCTTCGGCCTGACCATGATTGCCTACATCCTGGCAGCCGCTTTTTATATTGGTCTCTTTCTCTTTAAAAATAATAAAGTTGGCCTTATCGCCATGCTGTTTGCCGCGGCGGGTGTCCTGATCCAGACCATGGCGATTGGCCTGCGTTGGTATGAGTCGTATCAGATCGGTGCAGGCCATGCCCCACTGACCAACATGTACGAGTCACTGGTCTTTTTTGCCTGGTGTACCACCCTCTTTTATCTGGGCCTGGAATTTCGTTTCAAAACCAGGGTAATGGGGGCCTTTGTCATGCCCTGCGTGGCGGTAGCCATGGCCTACGCCTCTCTCTCCGTACGCATCGACGATAAGATCAGCCCGCTGATTCCGGCGTTGCAGTCCAACTGGCTGATCGCCCATGTGGTGACCTGCTTCATCGGCTATGGCGCCTTTTCCGTGGCCGGTGGCCTGGGTATGATGTACCTGCTCAAAGACTCGACCACCTCAAAGGCTAGCAATCCCTCCATCGTGACGGCCCTTCCGGAGTTGTCCATCATCGACGACCTGACCCATAAAACCATTATCTTCGGGTTCATGTGGCTCTCCGCCGGTATTATTACCGGCGCCATCTGGGCAAACGAGGCCTGGGGGACCTACTGGAGTTGGGATCCCAAAGAAACCTGGTCCATCATCACCTGGTTCCTCTATGCTTCCACCCTCCATGCCCGTTTTACCCGGGGATGGAGCGGCCGCCGAATCGCCTGGTTGGCCATCATTGGATTTGTCGCCGTTTTCTTTACCTATTTTGGGGTCAATTTCCTGCTCTCCGGCCTGCACAGCTACGGTTCGGTCTAAGGTTGCTCCAGGCAAACATGCCTATATTCCGACAATACTTGACAAAACAATTGGGTGCGCGCTATAACAGCTTGTATTTGCTTCAAAAGCTCATGTTATCCTGTTGTTTTCATGATGGAATCAATAAAAAATGAAGGAAGGAGGAGTAAGATGAAAAAACTGATTGTGTTCGGTGCTCTTCTGGCCACGTGTTGCGCACCCTGCCTGTTGAGCAGTGCCCAGGCAGCCGATAAAGGTCCGGCGGAGATCACCCTGCAGTCCACCATTGATCCTGCAAAAACGCCCAAACCGGCCTTTTTCCCCCACGGCGAACATCAGTCCCGCCTGGAATGCAAGACCTGCCATCACAGCAAGGGGGCCGACGGTAAACGCATCTCCTATGTGGAAGGCCAGAAAATCGATAAGTGTGAATCCTGTCACAACAGCAAGGATGCCGCCATGCCCGAGAAGGTGAATACCTTTAAGAAGGCGGCTCATTCCCTGTGTCAGGCCTGTCACAAGAAAAACAAACCCGAGTTGGCCAAATGCTCGGTCTGCCATAAGTAACCTCGGGCACCTGCAGCAAAGACGGCACAAAAAAAGGCTACCCGAACGGGTAGCCTTTTTTTTGCGGATAAATATTCCCGATAAATGCCAATGGCATTACTCCGCGTGCATCTTTGAGATATCGCCCACGGAAAGGACCAACTCGCCAATAGCGGTCAACAGATTCAAGCGATTTTGGCGAACAGTTCCATCTTCGGCCATGACCATGACCTTATCAAAAAACTGATCCACCGGCTCCTTCATCTCCAAAAGGGCCAACAGCGCCTCTTCGTACTGCTGCGCCTCAATCAGGGGCTGCGCCTTGGTCTGAACCTCGGTGAATGCCTTGAAGAGCTCCTGCTCAGCTGTCTCACTCAAGAGGGAATGATTCACCTCGGTGGTTTTATTTTCCTTCACGATATTGCGAATGCGCTTGAACGATCCGGCAAGTACGGAGAAGCTTTCCTGGCTGCGAATCTGCTCAAGGGCATCGATTCGTTTCAAACAGTCGACCACATTGTCAAAGCCGACTGAGGTGGCCGCCTCGACCAGCGCCTGCAGCAGACCGCCGGCAACCAGATCGTTTTCAAATCGGAGACGAATGAAGGCGACAACCTCCTCAACCACCTCCTGCTTCTGCTCGACCACACCTTGGTAACCACGCAGGGCGGCGGCAATCATCTCCTGCAGGGAAAAAGATATCTGCAATCCCTTGATGATACTGATCAGGCCAATAGCCTGGCGGCGAAGACCAAAGGCGTCTTTATTGCCGGTGGGCTTTTCACCGATGGCAAAACAGCCGACCAGGGTGTCGAGGCGGTCGGCAATACCGACCAGGGCGCCAAGCAGGGATTGCGGCAGCTCGCCTCCGGCACGAACCGGCATATAATGCTCTTCAATGGCCTGGGCAACCTCAGGCTTTTCTCCATCGTTGAGCGCGTAGTACCTGCCCATGGTCCCCTGCAGGGTCGGGAATTCCCCAACCATGGAACTGAGCAGATCGGCCTTGGCCAGGGCGGCGACCCGTTCGACATCACTCTTCAACTCAGGGGCGATGACCTCTGCAAGGGCACTGGAGAGCTTGACCACGCGCTCGCTCTTGGCCAGCATGGTCCCCAGCTTGTTCTGGAAGACAATGCCTTTTAATTCCGGACAAAGGTCGGAAAGGGGATGTTTCCGGTCTTCGTTAAAGAAGAACAGGCCGTCTTCGAGTCGCGCCCGTAACACGCGCTGATGGCCGTTTGCCGCCAGGGCCAGGTCCTCTATTTTGGTATTGTTGACCGCTACGAAGCGAGGAAGCAATTGACCGTCGGAACCGGCTACCGGGAAATACTTCTGATGTTCGCGCATGGAGGTAACCAAAGTCTCCTCGGGGAGAAGAAGAAACTTTTCCTCAAATTTTCCGCAGACGCCATAGGGATATTCAACCAGGTTGGTAACCGTATCCAACAATCCCTCGTGTAAAATTGGTTCTGCCCCCTCGACGCCGGCATTTTCCTGAACCGCACGTTTTACCTCACTGACGACCATCTGACGACGTTCCACCGGGTCGGCGATGACGAACCGTTGCCGCAGGTCGTTGAGGTAGCTGGCAGCAGTGGTGAGCTCAAACTCTGTCGGGGCGAGAAAGCGATGACCGCGGCTCGTCCGGCCGCATTCAACCCCTTCGACCGCAAGCGGCAGGACTGCGCCGTCGTAAAGTGCAACCAGCCACTGCATCGGGCGGGCAAAGGTGATGGTATAATCAGCCCATTTCATCGACTTGGGAAAAACCAACTCACGGATCAGCGATTCCAGCAGGCCAGGCAAAAGGTCCTTGGTTTCCCGACCCTTGACATCTTCGATCACCATCAGGTACTCGCCCTTGGGCGTATCGACCACCTGCAGTTGCGAAGGGTCACAGCCCTTGGAGCGGGCGAAACCAATGGCTGCCTTGGTCGGGTTGCCAGCATCGTCCATGCCGGCCTTTTTCGAGGGGCCGATATGTTCCTGCCGCCGGTCATCCTGCCGGGACTGAAGATCCTCAATGATAAGGGTCAACCGACGCGGAGTTCCATAGGTGCGGATGGCGCCGCAGGAGAGCTCCAGAGCCCCAAGTTTCTTGGCCGATTCCGCAGCCAGGGTATCCAAGGCCGGTTGAATGTATCCGGCAGGGATTTCTTCTGTTCCAATTTCAAAAAGAAGTTCACTCATCGCAGTCTGTTGGTGTTGAGTTGGTTAAGCGTATGGGTACCTGTGCGCCCGGAGGCATCTTTCATGGAGGATCGACCAAGGGGTACTGCTCTGCCGACTGTTCAGGCCATTGGGACACCGCAAATGCTGAATACCCGTTGGCACTATTTTTCACAACAACTTTGTACCATTGAAAGACCTCGCTGCCCATAAGGCCCTGGCTGATATGGAGGCAAAGCGATTCAACGGTCTCCTGTTCCGGATTGCGGATGGACACAGCCTGTTCAACAAGCGCGATCAGATCTTCGATCCAGAGGAATGATTTCATCCGTACCGCAACCGTAACCATCCCCCAAAGGCCGGAAAGACCACTGCTCCTTCCCCCTCCTCCCTGATTGGAGGAGAGCGGTACATCCACTTCAACCTGGAGGTCGAACCGCTGGGCAAGGGATCCGTGCAACCGACAGTCGTAACGGCGCATGGCTGGCCCGGACGATTTCTCCATGATCTGCAGGAAATAGGGAAACTCCATTTCCAGGTGTGCGGCCTCCGCGTCCAGACGAAGTTTCATTTCCTCAAGAATCAGGCGAAAGGTTTTGAGATTGAAATCGCCGTGAAAGGTGTTGAGGATCTCGACAAAGCGGCTCATGTGCGTGCCCTTGAACTGGTGGGGCAAGTTGACGTACATGTTGAGCCTGGCAACGGTGGATTGGGTCCTCTTCGCCTTGTCCAGGACTGTAATCGGGTAGGTAAGCGTCTTCACCCCAACCTTGCGAATATCGATTCTGCGAGAGTCGGAGGAGCTTTGAATATCTTTCATGCAGGAACAAAAAGGCCGGTCATGCAGACAATGCACACCTGCACCGCTGGGGTTGGAGTTGACGAATCACGAAATGCCCCCCTGAACACGAAGGCAGGGCGGCAAAGAAAAAGCCCCCATAAAAGGGGGCAATTGGTTCCGATGCGATTGCCGTTTTTACACCAGGTATTTACGGATTGTGGCCTTCAACTCGTCCATATTGACCGATTTGACCACGTAGGCCTCGGAGGCCCAACTGCCGAAATCCTGTTTATATTCCTGGTAGGCCGAACTGAGAATGATGGGGAGATTCCCCTTCATCTCTTTCATCTGCCTGAGCACCTCAATGCCGTTCATTCCCGGCATATTGATGTCCAGTACCACCAAGTCGGGTGGATTCTGCTGAAACTTGGCCAGGGCCTCGGCGCCGTTGTAGGCGGAATCGACGATATAGCCTTCGTCCTCGAATTCCTCGCGGTACAGCAGTTGGATGGACTCTTCGTCGTCGACCAGGAGAATACGTTTTTTTTCCACAGACACCTCCTACAGTTTCACCTCGCGAAGATAACGACAGGTTTCTTCCGGCGGCATGGGGTTGATGTAGAATCCGGTCCCCCATTCAAATCCGGCAATCGAGGTCAGTTTGGGCACGATCTCGAAATGCCAATGATAGTGTTCCAGCGGCCCGGAACGAAGGGGTTGGGTGTGGAGTACAAAATTATAGGGCACGTTGGGGATACAGGTATCCAAACGGCGCAGGGTTTCGGAGAAAATTTCAGCCAGGGCGATCAACGAGTCGTCATCCTGCTCGATATAGGACGAGTTGTGGTACCGTGGCATGACCCACATCTCAAAGGGCGATCGTGGGGCAAAGGGGGTCACGGTGACAAACTTTTCGTTTTCGCAGACCAAGCGGATCTTCTGCTGAATTTCCTGGCGTATTATATCACAAAAGACACAACGGTCCTTGTATTTGAAATAGGAGAGACTGCCATCCAACTCGGAGGTGACCATGCGCGGCAGAATCGGCAGAGCGACCAGCTGGGAGTGGGAGTGTTCAAGCGACGCGCCGGCGGCCTTGCCAAAATTCTTGAAAACCACCACGTAGTTGAAGCGGGTATCCTTGGACAGGTCACGAATACGGTCACGAAAGGCCCTGAAGGTCAAGATCATGTCGTGGGGTGCGAGGTGGGAAAAACGATCTTTGTGATTCGGGCTCTCGATGATGACCTCATGAGCGCCGATACCGTTCATTCGGTCGTAGAGTCCCTCACCCTGCTTGTCGAGTTCCCCTTCGATCACCAGGGCGGGATATTTGTTCGGCACCACCCGCAGCTTCCACCCAGCCGTATTGGGATAGCCCCACTCGCGGCCATAGACGAGAACCTCTCCGGGGGTTGTTTTTTCATTGCCCGGACAAAGGGGGCAAAACCCGCCTTTGACCTTGAACTCTTCCACTAAAAAATCCGTCGGCCGTTTGCCGCGTTCCTGGGCAATGATGATCCAGCGGCCAAGAATTGGGTCTTTTCGTAATTCCGGCATAGGAGAACCGCCTATCGTCCCTGTTCCTTTTCGCGCTGCTCCTGGCGGGTTTTGCAATCAATGCAAAATTTCGCCACTGGACGGGCCTCTAGCCGCTTGAGGGCAATGTCTTCCCCGCACCCCGCACAGACCCCATAGGTGCCGTCATCAATTCGGAGAAGCGCCTCCTCGATCTTATCCATAAGTTTGCGTTCCCGGCCGCGGATGCGCAATTCAAAACTCCGATCCGACTCAACCGTGGCACGATCGTTGGGGTCGGGGATATTGCCGGTATGGCTGGTCATCTCGTTGAGAGTCTGCTCCACATCGGAATTGATCTCGGCTTTCATCTCTTCAAGTCGTTCCTTAAACCGCAGCAAATCCTTTTCTTCCATATCACTCTCCAACAAGGTGTTGTCTAGGTCTGTATGCCTTCTTTATATCATGGGACTTCAGGCCTGACAAATAGGCCGCTTTTCCCGCCGCTTTTGCGCAAAAGCCGAATATCGGATATGAGCATTGTTTTATCCACGGCTTTGCACATATCGTAAATGGTCAGGGTTGCTACCGAGACCGCTGTCAAGGCCTCCATTTCCACGCCGGTGCGTCCGCTCATAGACACAGTGGCCTCCACATGAATGGCGCAATGGGCGTCGTCAAAGGAAAAGGCGACGTCAGCGGAGGTGATCGCCAATGGATGGCAGAGCGGAATCAGCTGATCCACCTTTTTGGCTGCCATGATCCCGGCAATACGCGCTACGCCGAGAACATCGCCTTTTTTTATCGAGCCGTTGCGCACCATATCGTACGCCTGGAACGACATGGTGATGGTACCGGCGGCAATGGCCTGGCGCACGGTTTCAGCCTTCTGGCTGACATCGACCATGCGTGCGTTGCCGCTTTCGTCAAAATGAGTGAATTCAGCCTGCTCAGCCATTGGCTACTTTTTCCGTATTATCGTTTTTCTTTTTCTGTTTGCCGAGATGGCCATGAAAAAGACGGGAAAAGAACCCTCCATCCTCACTGGCCTTTTCCAGGGCCTCAAACTGCCGCAGTAGTTCCTTTTGTTCCTTGGAGAGCTTGCTCGGGGTCTGTACCTGGGCCTCGACGACCATATCGCCCTTTGCCCCGCCGCGAAGGCTGGCAACGCCTTCCCCCCGTAGGGTGAACCGGTGTCCGGATTGGGTTCCGGCGGGAATCTTGAGGGTTGCTGTTCCGTGAATGGTGGGCACGTCGGCCTCACAACCAAGGGCCGCCTTGACCATGGAAATGGGTAGACGAAGGAAAATGGTCTGGCCGTCTCGTTGGAAATAATCATGATCATCTACATGGATAACCACATAGAGATCCCCAGAAGGACCTCCGCGGCGACCGCCCTCGCCCTCGCCGGAGAGCCGCATGCGGGAGCCGGTGTCCACGCCGGCGGGAATGCGGATATTGACCTTTTTGCTGCGGTTCACCAGCCCATCACCGTGGCAGTCCTGACAAGGTTCGGAGATGACCTGTCCGGTCCCGTGACAGTGCGGGCAGGTGGTACTGACCTGGAAAAAACCTTGGGAACGAACCACCTGTCCCCTCCCCTGGCAGGTAGGACAGATTTGAGGTTTGTAGCCGGGACGAGCTCCGGACCCCTCACAGGTCCAGCAGGTCTCACGTTTGGTCACTTCGACCTCGCGATTTACGCCATGAACGGCCTCCATAAACGAAATGCGGATGTCATAGCGCAGATCCTCGCCCTGCACCGGCGCGTTGGGATCCCTGCGCCGGCCACGCCCGCCTCCGCCGAATCCGAAGAGATCGCCAAAGAGGTCGTTGATATGGGAAAATATATCCTCGCTGTTGCCCGGCCCGCTGTATCCGCTATTCTTCAGCCCCTCTTTTCCGTAGGTGTCGTAAATCCGTCGTTTTTGAAGATCACTGAGCACTTCATAGGCTTCGGCGGCTTCCTTGAACTTTTCCTCAGCCTCGGCATCCCCCTGATTCCGATCAGGATGGTGTTTCATGGCCAGTTTTCGGTAGGCCTTTTTAATGGTGTCCGCCGAGGCATCCTTGGCCACACCAAGGATTTCGTAATAGCTCTTGCTCATAATCCGTTACTGATCTGCTGACTGATGTTGTCGCTCTCATGCCCTCTCAAAAAGGGAGCACCGTGTTGTCTCGAGTTCCTGGGAGAAAAGTGTTGGCAAGGACGGGCGATCAATTGTCGCCGGCTTCCTCTTCGGATTCCACCGGGGCCGGGCTTTTGGCCTGACGATGCTTGGGCAACTCATGGATATTGTCAAACGTCACCTTACCGGCAGCAATTTCGCGCAGGGTCATGACGATTTCCTTGTTTTTGCCACTGATGAGGAACGGTTCGCCCTTGCGGTGTTGACGAATACGCTCCACCGCGAGATGGATCAGGGAAAAACGGTTGTCGTCGCCGACCGTTGCCAGGCAATCTTCTACTGTAATTCGTGCCATGTGTGAACCTCCATGGAATAAAAATCCCGGAGGGAAAGCCTCCGGGAGTCGATCTAAAATTTCTCAGACTGGTAATACCGGAAAATAACGAAAGAAATCCGGGAAGATACCAATTTAGTGAGTAGTAATCATTTCTGAGCGGTTGACAAGGGATGCAGCATTCCAGGTTGCGCTTTTCAGTGCAGAAAGGGGTTGCGCAACAGCAGTGTCTGTTCGCGATCCGGTCCAACAGAGACGATGGCCGGGGCCACGCCGGTCAGATCCTCGACACGCTTGAGATAGGATTTGGCCTCCTGGGGCAAATCGTCATAGGAACGGACATCGGTGAGTTCACCTGCCCATCCGTCCATCTCCTCATAGACCGGTTGGGCCGCACGGGCACGCCGGATGTTTTCGGGCATGTAGGAGTAGGGTTCCCCCTCGACGGTGTACCCGGTGGCCAGTTTGAGTTTTTTCAGCCCGGAGAGGACATCCAGCTTGGTGACGGCAAAACCGGTCAGACCGTTGAGGCGAACGGCATCGTTGGCCACAACCGCATCAAACCAGCCGCAACGGCGGCGACGACCGGTGGTGGCACCGTACTCATGCCCCTTTTGCTGCAGCGCATCGCCGATCGCATCCCCCTCGAGCAGTTCGGTGGGGAAAGGTCCTTCGCCGACGCGAGTGGTGTAGGCTTTGAGGATGCCGATGACCTCGTCGATATGGCTCGGCCCGAATCCGGAACCGATACAGGCCCCCCCGGCAATAGTGTTTGAGGAGGTGACAAAGGGGTATGTGCCGTGATCGATATCGAGTTGGGTCCCTTGAGCGCCCTCAAACAAGATATTTTGCCCTTGTCGTCTCGCCTGATCCAGAACCACGGAAACGTTACCGACAAAAGGTGACAGCTGCTCGGCAAACCGGGTGAACTGATCGGTGATTTCGGCCAGATCCACCGGATCGGCATTGAACTGTCTGGTGAGAACGAAATTCTTTTCCTCAACCGCTGCCTCAAGTTTATCCTTGAACAGAACCGGATCCATCAAATCGCCCACCTTCATGCCCACACGTCCGACCTTGTCCACATAGCAGGGGCCGATGCCGCGACCGGTGGTGCCGATCTTTTTCTCCTTGGAGAGAGCGTTCTCACGGGCAATGTCCAGCCGCTGGTGATAGGGCATGATCAGGTGCGCATTGGAACTGATCAGCAGTTTTTCCGGGGTTACGGTCAACCCCTTGTCGGCAAGATTAGCCATCTCCTTGAGCAGCACACCGGGATCAATGATGACACCGTTGCCGATAACACAGGTCTTATCCTCATAGAGGATGCCTGAGGGAATAATGTGAAAAATATACTGCTTACCGTCGACGACCAGGGTGTGTCCGGCATTATTGCCCCCCTGAAAACGGACAACATAATCCGCATAACGGGTCAGCAGATCAACGATTTTGCCTTTACCTTCATCACCCCATTGGGTGCCGACCACTACCACACTGGCCATGTTCTCTCCACTATGTATTCTCGAAAAAGCGGTTCCACCGCTGATTGATCTAAAAATGGCGACCTGTTATCAAAACCTGTGCAATCTAGCAGAATTTTGAAAAAAAGTCAAATATATCGAAATTCATACGATAAAACAGCAAGTAACGGCTGCGTCACAAAAAAACACCTCCTCCAGCTCAACAGTATTTACAGACTTTTTCCGGCAAAGGCAGGTCCACACTGCCTCCTCCCCAGTTCAGTTTGCTGCGTAAAATGCTGAAATAACTCTTCCATGGCGAGCTGACCAGGATGAGGGGTTTTGAAGCCCGTTGCACCAGGAGGTAATCGTTTTCAGTAATCGTCCAGCGTAGTTCGCCGTCGACAATGACCTTTACCTGTCCTGCCGGAGCAAGCAGTTGGGTCGTGACCTTGTATTCGGAACCGAGCAGTACAGGCCGTGATTCGAGCATGAAGGGACAGATGGGAGTAACGACAATGGCATCGAGTTCCGCGTGCACCACCGGCCCTCCGGCAGAGAGGTTGTAGGCGGTTGACCCGGTCGGGGTGGACATGATCAAGCCATCGGCTCGATAGGTGGTGACGTACTCCTTGTCGGCCCAACAACGAAGGCGAATCATGGCCTCGGTGCTTTTTTTGACGACCACCACCTCGTTGAGGGCATGAAAGGTGGTGCTCCGCTCGCCAGTGGCACCGTTGATGGTCGTGGCCGAGAGCATGACGCGATGTTCCATGCGGATGTCATCCTCAATCATCAGGGTTTCCAAGGCCTGGTACATCTCATCCGCGGCCACCTCGGTGAGAAATCCGAGATTCCCCAGATTAACCCCCAAAATGGGGACCTGATAACGGCTGGCCTCCCAAGCGACATGCAACAGGGTTCCGTCGCCGCCAAGGACAATGACAATATCCATTTCCGGGTCGATGCGGTTCATTTCAGCACGAATTGAACGCTCACCAAACCAGGCAACGACCCCAGCACCGATCTGTTCGACCTCGGGACTGTCGGGACGGGTAACCACCCCGGCATAACTGATTTTCATGCACCAAGCTCCCGTGATCGGACTGCGGCCGCCTCAACCGCAGCCATGACAACACCGCGCAGGGCCCCCTCTTCAAGCGCCTGGATGCCGGCAATGGTGGTGCCTCCGGGCGAGGTCACCTTGCCTTTCAACACAGCCGGATGCTCTCCGCTCTCCAAAGCCAGCTTGGCCGAACCATGGACGGTCTGCAGCACCAGTTGCTCCGCCACCGGGCGAGGGAGGCCTGCCAGTACGCCACCGTCGATCATTGCCTCGATAAAGGTAAAGACATAACCAGGGCCGCTGCCGCTTAAACCGGTGACAGCATCCAACTGGCTCTCAGGCACCTCGACACAGCTGCCGACCGCGGAAAACAGGGCCTGGGCAATAGCCCTATCCGCATCGCTTGCCTGCTGATTGGGACTGAAGGCGGTTGCCCCGGCCAGCACCAGGGCCGGCGTATTGGGCATCACCCGTATAAGCCGCCGGGATTGCCCAAGCAAGGCAGCAAGCTTGCCCAGGGATACACCGGCCATGATGGAGATCACCAGGTGCCGGTCATCAAGGTGCGGCTGATAGTTTGCCATCACCTGAGCTGCCAACTGGGGTTTGATCGCCAGAACGAGGACGTCGCATTGCGCAGTGAGCACCTCGGGTTGGGTGGTGCAGGCGACGCCGTATTGGCCCTGCAGCAGTTCGCAACGGTTTGTGGTCGGCTCGGCCACCATGATTTTGTCGGGACTGACCAGTCCGCTGGCGAGGACACCGCGGATCATGGCTTCCGCCATTTGACCGCCGCCGACAAAGCCGATCGAGGCAATAGATGGGCTCATACTGTTCCTGATCTGAATATTTTATAAAGGGTTTGATGCCGGAAAAAACGATGTCCATTATATGCATCCCAAAGCCGATCGACAAGGATCCCACTCCGCGATAAGGCGCCTGGACAAAAAAAAACCGCCGGAAGGACCGACGGTTAAGAAGGTACAGCAGGAAAATATCCCTACATCGAACAGACTTGAGGTGTACGCAGACCATCCCCCACCGGCGCAAAAAAAGGCGCAAAGCGGTTGCCGGACTGCTGGGTTGACTGGACGACCTGACGGAGCAACGAGCCGCCTTGCTTTTCAAAGGTGACATATTCCCAACATTGGGGGTTGTCGATAATGGCCCTCATCAGGCCAAGATGCAGCCCGTGACCGGAACGATCGGCAATTACATGGCCCAAAAGTGGAGAACCGAGCAGTGCCATGTCGCCAATGACATCAAGCACCTTGTGGCGGATGAACTCATCGTCAAAGCGCAGGCCGTCTTCATTGAGGATCGAACGGCGATTCCAGTGGATGGCAATGACATTGTCCAGGGTGCCGCCAAGGGCGAGGCCGTTTTGCCACAGTTGCTCAACCTGCTCGACAAAACCGAAGGTACGGGCAAAGGCGATCTCTTTGGTGAAACGATCCCGGGTCACCACCACCGAATAGCGCTGTTCGTTGATCAACGCATCGTCAAACTGAATTCGACCAGAGACCTTAAAACCGTCAAATGGTTCGATCCGCATGGATTTATTGCCGTCGACAAAGGAAATCGGCCTGGTGATGCGCAGCACCTTACGCAGCGCTGCCTGCCGCTGACGACCGGCGGTTTTCAACAGACGGATGAAGGGGCCGGCACTGCCGTCCATGATGGGAGTTTCATGGGAATCGATATCAAGAATCGCGTTATCGATGCCGTAGGCCCGTAAAGCTGCCATAAGATGTTCAGTGGTCGAAATACGGTTGGTTCCATCGCCGATGGTGGTGGCCAGGGTGGTGTCCACAACCCGCTCGACCCGGGCAGGGATGATCGGCCGGTCGACGATATCGGAGCGAAGGAACTGGATGCCGGTGTTGACCGGCGCCGGTTTGATGGTCAGATTAACGGTTCTGCCGGTGTGGAGGCCGACACCGCAGCAGCTTACAGCGCGTTTAACGGTATATTGGTTTGGCTCTATTGGAGATGCCATGGGATGATCCTATATCTCAAAAATAAACGTGGCCGTTCTCATCACAAAATCAAAAAACGACAATTTCGGGCAGTTGTTAGCATAACATTATGCAAAAATTACTCCAGACGGTGAACAAACCAGAGGCAAACTTATCTATCAACTTAATTTCACGATGAATATTAAAAAATTTACTTCCCCTTTCAACCGCAAAGCAATCTGCACCTTAGAATGGTGTTGCAAAAAGCACACAGTAGCCCCCGCCACTAAGTGTGACGATTTCACACAGTTGGACACTTTTCCTCGCCATCGCCGTTTGTCTGCGGTGCGAAACCGGCCAGAATCGATTGCAGAAACTGCTCTTCCGCCTGGACCTCCATCCGCAGGGCATACAAGGGTAAATCCGTCACAGCGCCGACCTGCTCGAGCTTGACCAGATCCTTTTCCGTGGTCAGCAATCCGCAGCCTTCGCTCTTGACGGCTCGGGTTACCAGTTTCTGCAGCAGTTCAGGGGTATAGAGCTGATGATCCTCCAAGCCCTGGAATCCGCTCAGGGTGACCCCAAAACCTTCAAGAGTGTGTTGAAATGCCCGGGGATGGGCGATACCGGCAAAAGCAAACCACTTCCCTTGGCGCAGATCGGTGGCAACAGGCTCCAACATGCCGCGATCGTTCAGCCGCACGGCACCGTCCACGTCGTATCCCACCTGAAAGACGGGAATGCCGGGAAACCGCGCTTGCAGAAGCTCGGCAAATCGTGCCGCCCGCTCACGGTTCTCCTCGCGCACGTCCGTGAGGACAAAGGCGGTTGCCCGTTTAAGGGCGGCCACCGGTTCACGCAGATCCCCTCCGGGAAAGACGCGGGAGTTGCCAGCCAGGCGATCGGTATTGAACAGGACGAGATTCACCTCTCTCCTGATCTGAAGATGCTGAAAACCGTCATCGAGCAGAAGAATATCGGCCCCCAAGTCGATGGCCCTCTGGGCGGGAAAGCGGCGCACGATGCCGGTGAGCACCGGCACCCCTGGCAGGGTTTCCGCCAGCAGTCGCGGTTCATCACCGGCCTGCCGGGCATTGAGCAGAACCGTTGTCCCGTCGGAGACCAGGTTGATTTTGCCATTGGCCGTGCCGCCATGCCCACGACTGATGATCGCCGGGTGGTATCCGCAGCACTGCAGCGCCCTGGCCAGGTATTGCACCATCGGCGTCTTGCCGCTCCCGCCGAGGGTCAGGTTGCCGACACTGACCACGGGCACTCCAAGTCCATAAGAGGCAAGCAAACCTTTATTGTACATGCGTTCGCGCATTCGCATGGCCAGGCTGTATATCGGCGAAAACGGACGCCCAAGGGCATAATAGAGAGGTGTTGTCTTCATGAAATAATCCCGGTCTAAACTTCTGCATTGAGGTGCAATAAAAGTCCCTGGCCCTTGCGCCCACTGAACTCGGGCGCAAAACCCACCCGGTCATTTTTAGTGCAAAATAATTTCAATGCGGTAAGAAAACAGTTCATCTGCCTGACAAAATATCCCGTTCTCGTAACATTTGCCGGGAACAGAGAATTGCACCTCGTCAGATATCGATTGTCTTCCGCCAGGAGGTCCATCGCCACCATTGGCACGAGGGCCCCGCCCTTTACATCGAGCTTTGCTGAAAAGGAGGTTTCTTTATGAGGAAATCATTGAAAATTGCGGCGACCTGCGCTGCACTTGCCTTCTCCGCCGGGTTGGCCCTGGCCGGCACCCCTATTAAAATTGGCGTTGCCGGAGCGCACAGCGGCGACCTCGCCTCCTACGGCCTGCCGACTTTAAAAGCCGCTCAGCTGATTGTCAAAGATATTAATGCGGCTGGCGGCATCAACGGCAACCCGGTTGAACTGCTGGTCGAAGACGATGCCTGCAAGCCGGAGATCGCCACCAACACCGCCACCAAACTGGTTTCTTCCGGGGCTCAGGCTGTAATCGGCCACATCTGCTCCGGTGCCACCAAGGCAGCCCTGCCCATTTACCGTGACGCCAAGGTCATTGTCATCTCCCCATCCGCCACCACGCCCGACCTGACCCAGAGCGGCGATTACCCCAACTTCTACCGCACCATCGGTAGCGATGCCATTCAGGCCCGCTACGTGGTGGACTTCACTCTGGATACGCTCAAGGCCAAAAAGATTGCCGTTATCCATGACAAGGGCGATTATGGCAAAGGGCTTGCCGAATATTCCCAGGACTTCATTAAAAAATCCGGCAAGGCCGAGGTGGTGCTCTTTGAAGGGATCACGCCCGGCGGCGTCGACTACTCGGCTGTGATCCAAAAGATCAAGCGGTACAGCGCGGATGCGGTCATTTTCGGCGGCTACCATCCCGAGGCCTCCAAACTGGTGACCCGCATGCGGCAAAAACGCCTCGAGCTGCCCTTCATCTCCGATGACGGGGTCAAAGACGATACCTTTATCAAGGTGGCCGGCAAATATGCCGAAGGCGTCTACGCCACCGGCCCGGCCGATGTGTCCCATAGTCCCATTGGTCTTGCCTACCGCGAAAAATTCAAGCAGGTCGAGGGCAGTGATCCGGGCGCCTTTTTTGACAATGCGGTCACAGCCACCCTCGCCCTCACCAACGCCATTGCCAAGGCCGGTTCCACCGACGGTGATGCCGTGGCCAAATCCCTGCACAGTGAAGAAGTGGAGACCCCCTTTGGCAAGATCAAATTCGATCACAAGGGAGACCCCATTGGCATCGGCTTCTCCATCTACCAGGTCAAGGACGGACAGTACGTACAGGTCCAGTGAGAGCCCTTGCCTGCATGCCTGCAATGCCTGAAATCGCCGGACGGTTTCAGGCATTTGTTGTTTTTACCCTTCTCTTTCATTGAGTAGCTCTTGCCCCATGGATTATTTTATCGAGCTCATGTTCAGCGGCCTGACCCGGGGCTCCATCTATGCCCTGATCGCCCTTGGCTATACCATGGTCTATGGCATCATCGGCCTGATAAACTTTGCCCACGGAGAAATTTATATGATCGGGGCCTTTACCGCCCTGATCGTGTCCTCGGTGCTGTCAATTTTCGGCCTGCCCCTGGCGGCCATTCTGGTCCTGGCGGCACTGGCCGCCACCATCTGGGCCGCAGCCTACGGCTATACGGTGGAACGCATCGCTTACCGTCCCCTGCGCGGAGCGCCACGCCTTTCGCCGCTGATCTCGGCCATCGGCATGTCGATCTTCCTCCAGAATTACGTTCTCCTGGCGCAAACCCCGGACTTTCTCCCCTTCCCCGCCCTGATTCCCGAGTTTGCCTTTCTCGAGCCCTATGTGGCAGTGGTCGGTTCCACCGATCTGGCCATCCTCGTGGTCTCGGCGGTGGTCATGCTGCTGCTCATGCTCCTGATCAAGTACACCCGCATCGGCAAGGCCATGCGCGCCACTGCCCAGGACCAGAAGATGGCCCTGCTCCTGGGAATCAATGTCGACCTGATCATCTCCATTACCTTCATTATCGGCAGCGCACTTGCCGCCCTGGGTGGACTGCTGATCGCCTCCCATATCGGCCAAATCAACTTCTTTATCGGCTTTATCGCCGGAATCAAGGCCTTTACCGCTGCCGTGCTCGGCGGAATTGGATCGATTCCCGGTGCGGTGCTGGGCAGTTATGTCCTGGGCCTGACCGAGGCCTTTGCCACCGGCTATGTCAGCAGTGACTACGAAGACGTGTTCGCCTTTTCCCTGCTGGTCCTGATTCTTATCTTCCGCCCTGCCGGTCTACTTGGCAAGGCCACGGTGGAAAAGGTCTGAGCGGGAGGGAATATGCTGCGCATCAAGGATATGTATCGTGCCGTTGTCATCGGTCTGTGGTTCATGTTTCTCACCTTTCCCCTGCTGGTAATCAAGGTCAACACCATTGAAAACACCATACTCTGGCGCTGGTCCAACATGTTCTGGGTCGGCGGCATCAGTGCCGGGGTTGCCCTGCTATCCACAGTCTTCAAGCGAATCCTGGAAGGGCGGCAGATTCGACGCTGGTTCGAGGACAGCAAGGTTGTTGTTGCCCCATGGGGCCGCACAATCAAAAAACGCAGGGTCTACCTCCCTCTGCTTGCCCTCGGCGTCCTCTTCTTTCTCGTCTTCCCCACCCAGTTTTCCACCTACCAGACCACCATCATGACCACGGCCCTGATGTACGTGGTGCTCGGCCTGGGGCTCAATATCGTGGTGGGGGTGGCCGGGCTGCTGGACCTGGGCTACGTGGCCTTCTACGCTGTGGGCGCCTACAGCTATGCCCTGTTGAACCTTCATTTCGGGCTCGGTTTTTGGACCGTACTTCCGGTGGCAGGCCTGCTGGCTGCCCTGTTCGGCATCCTCCTCGGTTTTCCGGTGCTGCGGTTGCGCGGCGATTACCTGGCCATCGTCACCATGGGCTTTGGTGAAATCATCCGTCTTATCCTGGAAAACTGGGACGAGTTCTCTCAGGGCCCGAGCGGTATCTCCAATATTCCCCGCCCCGGATTTTTCGGCATGGAGATGAGCCTTGAGCAGTCCATCATCTACACCTACTACCTGATGATGCTAATGGTGGCTTTCACCATCTTTGTGGTCAATCGACTGCAAAATTCGCGCATCGGCAGGGCCTGGTTTGCCCTGCGCGAGGATGAAATCGCCTGCCAGGCCATGGGCATCGACAAAACAAGGACCAAGCTCACCGCCTTTGCCCTGGGTGCCTTCTGGGCCGGAATGGCCGGGGTCTTCTTCGCCGCCCAGAATACCTATGTCAGCCCGAAAAGTTTTACCTTCCTCGAGTCGGCGATCATCCTCTGCATCGTGGTGCTCGGCGGCATGGGATCGATCATCGGCGTCATCATCGGCGCTTTGGTCCTGATTCTCTTACCCGAGTATCTGCGAGCTGTTGCCGACTATCGCATGCTCGCCTTCGGTGCCGTCCTGGTGGCGATGATGATCTTTCGCCCCCAGGGCATCATCTCCACTGTGCGCCGAACATACACACTCAACCGCTAATCTGTTGCAAATTTGACACAGCCCATGGAACCTTTACTCACCGTTCACGGCCTGACCATGGATTTCGGTGGCATCCGTGCCCTGGACAAGGTGGAACTTCGCATACATCCTGGCGAAATTGTTGCCTTAATCGGCCCAAACGGTGCCGGCAAGACCACCTTCTTCAACTGCCTGACCGGCATCTACACGCCCACCGGCGGAGAAATTCTCTTCCGTCGAAGCGGCAAAAAGCCCAAGCGGCTCAACGGGTACAAGCCCAATCGGATCACCGAACTCGGCCTGGCACGCACCTTCCAAAACATCCGTCTTTTCCCTAACATGAGCGTGCTTGAAAATGTGATGATCGGCCGCCACTGCCGCACCCGGGCCAACATCCTCGGCGCTATCTTGCGTAATCCGTCCACAATACGGGAAGAAAAAAATATTGTTGGCGCAAGTTTTGCATTGCTAGAACGAATCGGCTTGGCGGATCAGGCCAATACTTTGGCCAGGAATCTTCCCTACGGTGCACAGCGCCGGTTGGAAGTTGCCCGGGCACTGGCCACCGAACCGTCCCTGCTGCTGCTTGATGAACCGGCAGCCGGGATGAACCCGCAGGAAACGCTGGAACTCAACTCGCTGATCAACTCGATCAAGACGGATGGCCTCTCCATCCTCCTGATCGAGCATGACATGAAGATGGTGATGGCGCTGTCCGACCATATCTTTGTCATGGACTACGGCCAAATAATTGCCGAAGGCACGCCCGAAGAGGTGCGCTACAACCCGGCGGTGATCAAGGCCTACCTCGGCAAGGAGGACGTGCATGCTTGAGGTCGAAGGAATCGACGTCTTCTACGGCAACATTCAGGCCTTGCACGGGGTGAGCCTCAGCGTCAACCAGGGCGAGATCATTACCCTGATCGGGTCCAACGGGGCGGGCAAATCAACCACCCTTATGGCGATCAGCGGCATCGTGGTGCCACGCAGGGGCTCGATCCGATTTGAAGGCAAGGAAATATCCGCCATGGCTCCGGACGGCATCGTCAAGCTCGGTCTCTGCCAGGTGCCCGAGGGGCGGCACATCTTTGCCAATCTGAGCGTGGCCGAAAACCTCGATCTGGGGGCCTTCCTCCGCAGGGATCGCAAAGGGATCAACAGCGACCTGGACTATGTCTACCAGCTGTTCCCGATCCTGGCCGAGCGGCGCAACCAGCCAGGCGGCAATCTCTCCGGGGGGGAACAGCAGATGCTGGCCATCAGCCGAGCCCTCATGGCCCGGCCGAAACTGCTCCTGCTCGATGAGCCCTCCATGGGACTGGCGCCTCTGGTCACCAAGCAGATATTTGAGATCATAGAGACAATTAACAAGGAACACGGCACGACTATTTTCCTGGTGGAGCAGAACGCCAACCTGGCGCTGCAGGTGGCCCATCGAGGCTATGTCCTGGAAAACGGTCGTGTGGTCCTTGAGGACAAGGCAGCAGCGCTGCTTCGCAATACCGCTATACAGAAAGCGTATCTCGGCATTTGAAATTGGCCCGGTCAGGCCCTTCCTGCCGGGAACAGGAAAGGATCATTATGAGTACGACAGTAAAGGTTGGAGTTATTGGTGTTGGCTATCTCGGACGTTTCCACGCCCAGAAATATGCCGCCATGGAAAACGTGGAACTTGTTGGCGTGGCCGATGCCGATCCGGCCCGTGCCCGTCAGGTGGCCGATGAGGTGGGGACCGAGGCCTACAGCGACTATACCGAACTGCTGCCCAAGGTGGATGCGGTTTCCCTTGCCGTGCCGACCAGCCTCCACCATCAGGTGGCCAAGGCCTGCCTGTTGGCCAAGGTGGATGTGATGGTGGAAAAACCGATCACCACGACCCTCGGCGAGGCTGATGACCTGATAACCCTGGCCAAAGAAAACAAATGCATTCTCCAAGTCGGCCACCTGGAGCGATTCAACCCCGCGGTGCTGGCAACGCAACCCCTGCTGACCCATCCCCTGTTCATCGAGGCGCACCGTATCGCCGTGTTCAAGGATCGCGGCACGGATGTGGATGTGGTCCTGGATTTGATGATCCACGATATCGACATCGTGCTCTCCATCGTCAAAGCGCCGATCGTCTCCATTCTCACCGCTGGCTCGCCGGTGGTCACCAAGCAGACCGATATCGCCAACGCCCGCCTCATCTTTGCCAACGGCTGCACCGCCAACATCACGGTGAGTCGCATCTCCATGGACAACATGCGGCGGATGCGCATCTTTCAGCCCGGCCAGTATCTGTCGGTCGATTTCGGCAAAAAGGAAGTCATGTCGGTCCGCCTCAAACCGGTTGAGCCCGGAACCATGCCCGTACCCGAAATCAAGAAGTCAGGCTTCCAGGATCAGGATGCCCTGGAGCTGGAACTGCGCGACTTCATCGCCCATGTCCGCGATCGCAGCCTCCCCCAGGTCACCGGCGAACAGGGACGCCGTGCCCTGGATGTCGCGCTGCAGGTGGTCGCGCAGATCAAGGAGAACCGCCAAAACGTCGAACAGATTCTTATCAGCGAGGGACGTTCAGACCTGCTGGCCTTTTTGGGTCAGCCTTGATACAGGGCTGTGCACCAAAGGTTGATCAGATGAAGGAAATCATGATCGTCGCCGGGGAGGCCTCGGGCGATATGCACGGGGCCAATCTTGTGCGGGCCATGCGCGAGCAGGATCCCACCCTGCAGTTTTCCGGCATGGGCGGAACCGAACTGGCGAATGCCGGGGTGGAGTTGCTTTGCGATGCGGCCAAGATCGCGGTGGTGGGGGCCTTTGAGGTGATCAGTCACCTCGGTGACATTCTCGCCGCCCGGCGAGCCCTGCTCGAGCGGATGCGCAGTCATCGTCCGGCACTTTGTATCCTGATCGACTACCCGGATTTTAACCTGCTCTTGGCCAAAGAGGCCAAGAAGTTGGGGATTCGGGTGCTCTACTACATCAGTCCCCAGATCTGGGCCTGGCGTCAAAGCCGGGTCCACAAGATCGCCCGCCTCACCGACCGGGTGGCGGTGATCCTGCCCTTTGAACAGGATTTTTACCGAAAATACGGCTACGAAGCCGATTTTGTCGGCCATCCCCTGCTCGACTCGGTACGTGCCGATAAAAGTCCCGAGGAATTTCGCCGGGAACATGGCCTGACTGCGGAGCGGCGATTGATCGGCCTGTTGCCGGGCAGTCGGAAAAAAGAAATCTCCGCCCTGCTGCCCGACTTTTTAGACGCCGCCAAACTGCTCGCCAAAGGGCAGGCGAACCTGAGCTTTCTTCTGCCCCAGGCACCGACCATTGAACGGTCGCTGCTCGACGCCCATGGACTGAAGGAAGCCCAGCAAACGCTGGATATCCGTCTCATCCACGAGGACCGCTACTCGATAATGGCGGCCTGCGATGCGGCTGTAGCCGCCTCGGGCACAGTGCTGCTTGAGCTGGCCATACTTGGCGTTCCCACGGTGGCGGCCTACCGCCTGTCCCCCCTGACCTATGCCCTGGGGCGACTGCTTATTCGTGGTCTGCGCTTTTTCTCCCTGGTCAACCTCATCGCCAGGCGGGAGATCATCCCCGAGCTCCTCCAGGACGCAGTCACCCCGGAGCGAATCGCCGCCGAGCTCTTGCCGCTTGTTGGTCCCTCGAGTCGGCGAAACGCCATGGTGGCTGGTTTTACCGAGGTCTGTCAACGCCTCGGTGGTCCCGGCGCCTCACAACGGGCGGCCCGGGTGGCCTTTGAACTCCTTGATCAAGGGTAAAAACGGAACACCTATTTTTCCAAGTTCGTCTTCTGTTCTTGTTCCGCCTCTTCCTGCTCCTTATTGGCTTTATCCTCGTCGACAACGCAGTAATCGTTGCTGCTGTCCATGCCGGTATGTCCATGCCAGCGTTCGTCGGCCCAATCCATCTCCTGAATCTGGTTCATGTGCTCCTCCCTGGAATCACGCTCGTTGAAAAACCTCAACAGACGCTTTGCCATCTGTAAGATGAAATCTCCATGGCGCGGCTGCACCGCACCGTATTCCCGAGCGAGGAATACGCTATAACCGTAAGATGCGATCCACTCCAATCTGGCGTATAGGAATACCTTTTCAAACGACATTTATCAAGATATCATCTGGAAACGATGGATAAACAGTTTTCCTGCAAGGCAATCCCATGGAAGAGTTTCCTCCGGTAGAAATCCCGATCAACGGCGTGCTCGACCTGCACGCCTTTTCCCCCAAGGATATGAAAACCCTGGTGCCGGAGTTTCTTGAGGCCTGCCGTGAACAGGGCATCCTGGAAGTGCGGATCATCCACGGCAAGGGCACCGGGGCCCTGCGGCGCACGGTGCATGCCCTGCTGTTGCGGATGGAGATGGTGGCGGATTTCCGCCTGGGAGATGAAACCAGCGGTTCCTGGGGAGCGACCCTGGTCAGGCTTCGGGCGGGGCAGTAGGGTCCATTGCCTCGACCAATCCATGCATCGAGCCCAGGGTGCGGACCTGGAGCATGAAGGTCGACGGCAGGGGCAGCTCGCGCTCCTCCTGGAGAATCCCCAGGGCCTTGGCCATAAGCAGAGAGCCGATGGAATGGATCCCCTGCTGATTGTCGCAGATGGTCTTCATCCGCAGGGCATCGGTGATGATCGGAACAAGCTCGCCCACAGTGGTTTTGAGTTCGTGCAGTTCGCGCTCGACCAGTTCCCGGTTGGTACTTGCAAAATCACTGATCCCGCTGTCCGTGGGCTGGGTGCCGAAAAGGTTGTTGATCACCGCGCCCGCAAGTTGGGTGTGAAAGGTTTCGACCTGATCGACGTAGCGGTCGTGGACGTTCTGGCGCAGCACCTTGAACAGCACCATCTGCACCGTGGTGACCGCTTCACGCATCACCGGGATAACCTTGTTGTCGACCATGGGTTTGTTGTCTTGTGAATCTTGGGTCATATCACCACTCGAATTGCCGGATGATTGGAAAAGTGCCGGTACAAACGCAGCCGCTCGGCCTCGCTGTCCACACAAATCTCCAGGTTCAGACTGAGATACCTGCCACCGGAACTGGCATTCCCCTCGGATACGATACAGAGGTTCACATCAACGGTTGCCTCGATCGCCTCCATGATCGCGGAACGATCTTCGCCGATCAGTCGGTAATGCCATTGGCAGGGATAATCTATTTGTGGCTTGCAGCCATTCAATTCATTCATACTCGCTCCTTGTGCGGCCTTATACCGCAGCTTGTCTATGCATGCCACAGGAAATAGCGCTCCTCAATTTCATTGGAGAATGTTACACTTGGTCCAAGTCTACTCAAGCTTGTGCGGAGCCTGTTATGCGTCATCAGATTTTAATTGTAAACAACCAGTTGCAGCGGGCCGATCTGCCTCCGGAGTATTCCGAGAAATTTGATCTCGTTACCGCCAGCGACGGCAAGGAGGGGTTGGCCCGCCTGGCCCGCTCCGCAAACTGGGCAGCGGTGCTGGTGGCCAACGACTTGGCGGACATGAGCGCCATGGCATTTTTCAGCCAAGCCGTCACCCTGTCCCAGGCCATTTTGCTGCTCCTCGTCCCTGACGACCAGGTGCTGGAGGCCCTCCACTTTGCCAACAGCCGTTCCATTCTCCGCGTGGTACCCGCGAGCACCCCTGGCGATGTATTGGCGCGCATCTTTTTTGATGCAGCGCACCAGTACACCTTGCTCCATCAGGAGGAGAACCTGTGGGAACGGATGAGCCAAATAACCCTGATCGACCCGCTCACCGGCTGTTTTTCCCGGCTGCATCTGGAGGAACATCTCAAAAAAGAACTCAAACGCTCCCAGCGCTACGGTCACCATCTCGCCCTCATTCTCTGCGATATAGACGGCTTGAAAGGGGTCAACGAATCTTTTGGCCACCGTATCGGCGATCAAATTCTCACCGGTTTTGCCCAGATTGCCCTGCAGCAGATCCGTCGGGACATTGACACCGTTACCCGTTGGGGAGAAGACGAATTTTTGCTGGTGTTGCCGGAGACCCCGCTTCGCGGGGCCGGACGGGTGGCAAGCCGTCTGCGCGAACAGTTCACCGAATCCACCGGGTTCCTGGACGGCCATCAGCTCACCTGCACCGCCAGTTTCGGCGTGGCCGGATTCACCCCGGATCATTCCAGCTGCAATGCCCAGATGGACGATTTACTGCTCATCGCCAGCCGTTGCCTGATGCAGGCCAAGGCCGCAGGCGGCAATCAAGTGCTCTGCTGCCCGTGATTCTTTTCACCTCATCCAAGGGCCAGGATTACAGCCCCTTTCCCTCGCCGCTGCCGCCCACCGAGCCCGAGTTGCAGCACAAGGCCGTCCAACTCAACCAACTCCTAACTCAACTGGACGCTTCAGGTATTCAGCAGTTGATGGGGATCAGCGACAGCTTGACCGCACGCACCTTGGATGAGATTGCAAGCTGGCCCCGCAGCCCGCGAAAGCCCGCCCTGTTCACCTACTGTGGCGAGGCCTTTCGCAGCCTTGATCCCGCACAGCTCTCCGATGAAGAGCTTATCTATGCCCAGGCCAATTTGCGGATCCTCTCCGGCCTCTACGGCATTTTACGCCCCGTTGACCTGATAGCGCCGCACCGGCTCGAGATGGGGTACCGGCTCGTCAACCCGGCCGGGTCTACGCTCTACCCTTTTTGGCGCAGCGATATCACCGCCCTGCTCAATGCGGCCCTTGCAGCAACCACATCCCCCTGGCTGATCAACCTGGCCTCTGTGGAGTACAGCAAGGTGGTGGATAGAAATCGGCTTGCACGGCCCATGCTCGACATCCAGTTCAAGGAGGAATCTGGCGGCAAACACAAAACCGTCGCCGTCCATGCCAAACGGGCACGGGGCATGATGGCCCACTTTCTCCTCGAAAATCGCAGCCAATCCCTTGATACACTCTGCACCTTCACCGGTGGCGGCTATCGCTTCCGTTCCGAGCTCTCGAAGGACAACCTGCTGGTCTTCACCCGCCCCCAACCCTGATCCCCCTTTAGTAGGCCGTATAGGGTCTGCTTCGATTGTACCCACTGTTGATCAGGGTGATCTGATCGTTCAAGGTCCACATGTCGTAGATGTACCCCAACCCGAAAACACCGAAGGTCAGCAGGTAAAGCAGACCGGTGCCGATCTTGCCCATGTAAAAGCGGTGCACACCGAACATCCCCAAAAAAACCAGCAGCAGCCACGACACGTTGTAATCGATCGGTCCGGGAACAAAGCGCAGATCAGCCTCGCGGTCCATCATCGGAATGAGAAAGAGATCGACAATCCAGCCGATAAAAAAGATCCCCAGGGTGAGAAAGTAAATCGTCCCGGAGACCGACTTGCCGTAGTAGAAACGATGCGCCCCGAAAAAACCGAATATCCAGGCCAGATAGCCGATCACCAGGCTGTGGGTTTGCCGACGTTCAATTTCCATGGCATTTTATCCTGTGCAGGTTGATTTGAGCTTGCTGATCCGTGCGAGCGAATCGGTGATACGTTTGGTCTCGATGCGGCCACTGTCAAGCAGGTCCTCAACGGCTTGAATGCCTATACGCAGCACATCCTCCCGTGGATCGAGATTGTTGCCGATAAGCACCATATCCACCCCGGCAAGCAGGGCCTGCTGGATGGCCTCGGCCAGGCCCCAGCCGTTGCTGATGGCCTTCATCTGCAGATCGTCGCTGACAATCACTCCGTGAAAGTCCAGATCCCGGCGGAGCAACTGTCCAATAACGGGTTGCGACAACGTTGCCGGGGTCCCTTGCGGGTCCAACTGGCGGTTGACCAGATGCGCTGTCATTATCCCGTCAGCATAGCCCTCGTCAATGAGTTGACGATAGGGGGCAAGTTCGATGGCCTGCCAGCAGGCTGAGACATCGACAAAGCCGAGATGCGAATCCCCGCCGGCACTCCCATGACCGGGAAAATGCTTGAGACAACAGGCCACCCGGTGGCGGTGATGGGCGTCGATCACGGCCCGGGCATGGGCGACAACGGTTGCCGGGTCCGCACCGAAACTGCGCTCATAGCGGGCAATGATCGGGTTGAGCGAATTGAGGGCAAGATCGACCACCGGGGCAAAGTTGAGATTGATACCCATGGCCGCGAGCTGGGTTGCAAGTTGATCCGCGGCAATGGCCGTCGCCTGCGGACCGCTGCGGGCGAGCTGCGCTGCGGACTGCGAAGGCAAAAAACCGTCACGCTCCTTGAGCCGGCAGACCATGCCCCCCTCCTGATCGATCCCGATCATCAGAGGGGTTCGGCTCAGGCGTTGTAAGGCGGCGGTCAACGCCTTGAGCTGCTGCGGAGATTCAATATTTTGTACGCTGCGGTCGATATTCCGGTCAAAAAGGATCACCCCACCAGGGGGCGTCTGGGCCAAAACCCCTGTCAGCCAATGGTCACGGGTTAGGGTGGCACCGCGAAAGCCCACCAGGAAAAGCTGTGCTATTTCTTGAACCAATACCATAAATTACCCTTTACACTGACTCTCTGTTTCTGCCTGTCGGAAAAATGACAATTCAGGCAAGTTATCCCTTGCATGTGCCCCTCAAATTAGGTATCAAAAAAATTAACACCTTCTTTTCACAAAGAAAAAATATTTTTACCTCAACGGGCATATATTTCGCTTTGTTTACATGCAAAAGCATTGTCGCCCAAGCCCCTCAGGACAATAGGCCGACTTAAACGAGTCTTCAACTCCCGGATTTTCCAATACGCGAAAAAACCATGGATATGAAAACGTTTGACAAGCACGTTGATGTAAAAATTGCCTCCACCATGGAAAACCTGCTTTCCGAGTTGAGCCATTATCGGCAACAATCGGAAAAGCTTCGCAAAATCAACACGCTTTATCAGAGAATGGCAGGCATCCTCGACCTGCCAGCCATGATAGAGGCCTATTCGATCTGGCTGATGGAGTTCATCGGCCATGAGCTGATCGGGTACAACAATCCCTGTCGGCAACGGATGCATATGTTCTGCTCCTATCACGGTCCCAAGCGGCGTCAGGCCATTCAGCTGGCCCAGGAGCTGCTCGAGCCCGAATCGGCGGGCGGACACTGCCCCTCGCAACTTGACGGGTTCCACGTCCATCGCTGGATCATCGACTCCGGCGATTGCTACGACGTCCTGATCATGCTGCGCAAAGGCAAGCCGCTCACCACGGATGACCTGGAATTCATCGAGGAGTCGCTGCTGATCCTTGCCGATCCGCTCAAGCGGGCCCTGGAATATGAGGAAATCTTTGCCCAGGCGCGCAAAGACACCCTGACCGGGCTGCCCAATCGTTATGTCTTTGAAGAACGGATCGACTCCATTGTCGAGCAGGCAAAACGGCACGGACACCCCCTCACCTTGGCGGCCCTGGACCTGGATCATTTCAAGGCAGTCAACGACACCATGGGTCACCTCATGGGTGATCAGGTGCTCCAGCGGGTTGCCGAGGAACTCAAGGCCCAAATTCGTCTTACCGATCTCTTGGTACGCATGGGCGGCGACGAATTTCTCCTCGTCCTTCCCGACACTTCGCTGCAGGACGCACGCTTCCTCGCCGAACGGCTGTGTCAGGCCGTTGAACGGCTCAACATCGACACCGATGCCGGAAAGCTGGCGGTGAGCATCGGCCTGTCGGAGTGGACCGACAATATGGATATCAACAGCTGGCTCGAACGCGCCGACGATATTCTCTACCAGGCCAAGGCCAACGGTCGCGCCCAGGTTGCGGTCAACTAAACACTCAAGCTTTCATCTACATACACAACGACAAACGCCGTTTCCTCTAGGAGAGAACGGCGTTTTACGTTTGCGAAGAGGACGTGTCTTTTACCGCTTATATCTGCAAGGTGATCCTCAGCGGGATAGAGTGCAGGGAGCGCCCTTTTTGGATGGTGTGGCCAAGCTGCCAGTCTGCGCAGCTGACTCCGTCGCCAAGCAGCTTGACCACCTCGTCGACCACCCCCTTGATATTGATGATCGGATGCCGTTTAAAGACCTCCGGCAGGCCATGGGTCAGGTTGCAGGCCAGACAACGGCCCGGGCGCTCATGGAGATCGAGCAAAAAGCTCAGCTCCTGTCTTCCGGCATCATAGCCGGCATAACTAAGAGCAATGTCATAGGCCCCCTCGTCGGCGTCACCAAACAGCGCGTCAAAAAACTCATTGGACCGTTCGGGGGGAAAGAGGGTTGCCAAGGTGGTCGGGGAAAAAATCTGTTCAGGTTGCATACACGACTCCAGGTATTCGTCAAAAATTTGGCGCAATCTCCAAAGCAGCCATTGAAAATGGCTGCTTTGAGAGAAATAAGTTATTGTTTCAACAAGTTCCATATCCGCCCGTGGGCTGGTGGCTGTTGCCGCTGCGACTTTACCCAGTGATCCCAGTCCCTGTCAACACCATTGCAGCACCTCGCCCGCTGTGGTAGAACCCCCTCATGCAACGCCATCTCTTCTCACACGACACGACATCTCCTGCGCCCGAGCTTAGCGCACCACCGAGCGCGGTTACCCCCGAGGTCCTCAATCCTGCCCAGTACACCGCAGCCACCCATGGCGAGGGGCCTATTCTGGTCATTGCCGGGGCCGGATCCGGAAAAACCAGGACCCTGGTCTACCGCATGGCCTATCTGATCGAGCAGGGGGTTTACCCGGAATCCATTCTCCTTCTCACCTTTACCCGCAGAGCGGCCCAGGAGATGCTGCACCGTGCCGGCGAGTTGACCGCCGGATCCTGCCGCCGGGTCATGGGCGGCACCTTCCATGCCACCGCCAATATCCTCCTGCGGCGTTGGGGGCATCACATCGACATCGGCTCCAACTTCACCATCATCGACCGGGGGGACGCCGAAGGAATCATCAACCTGCTCAAATCCTCGCTGGGCATGGCCGGTGCAGGGAAACGCTTTCCCTCAAAGCGGGTGGTGATGAATCTGATCAGCGGGGCGATCAACAAGGCCACCAGCATGGAGCAACTGGTGTACCGGGAACAGATCCACCTGACTGAATTCATCCCGGATTTTTATACCATTGCCGAGCATTACCGCCAGTTCAAGCTCGATCACGGCCTGATGGATTACGACGATCTCCTTGTCTATCTCAAAAAGCTGTTGATGGAATCCGAGCAGGCACGGAGCGAACTCTCCAACCGCTACCGCTACATTCTGGTGGACGAGTACCAGGACACCAATCAGATCCAGGCCGATATCGTGCGCCTGCTGGCCTACACCCACAACAACGTGATGGTGGTGGGGGACGATGCCCAGTCGATCTACAGTTTCCGCGGCGCAGATTTCTATAACATCATGCGCTTCCCCGAGCAGTTTGCTGGGGCTAAGATCGTCAAACTGGAAGAAAACTACCGTTCAACCGAACCGATTCTGCAGTTGACCAACGCGGTGATCGCCAATGCCGAACAGAAATTCACCAAAACCCTGTTCACCAGCATCGAAGGCGGCGTACGCCCGCAGTTGATCGCGGCCGCCAACGAGGCGGCCGAAGCCCGCACCATTGTCCGTGAAATCAAGCTGCGTCACGATGCGGGCACTCCACTTGCCGACATGGCCATCCTCTTCCGCTCCGGATTCCACTCCTACAAGCTCGAGATCGAGTTGGCCAGTCAAGGATTCGAATTCGATAAACGCGGCGGACTCAAACTGACCGAATCGGCCCATATCAAGGATCTGCTCTCCTTTTTCCGTCTTGTCATCAATCCCTGGGACAACCTCAGTTGGAACCGCATCCTGCTGCAGTTGGACAAGGTTGGACCGAAAACCGCCAACAAGATGCTCGAAACCATCCGTGAATCCGACACGCCGGTGGAAGATCTAGGCAAATACAAACCAGGAGCGGCATGGAAAGAACAGTTTGTCCAACTCAATACCATGCTGGCCAAGCTCACCCAGCCCGCGCAGTCGCCCTCGGATCAGTTTGACCTGGTGATGGCCTACTATGAACCGGTGTTTGAAAAAATCTACTACGACGATTACCCCAAGCGCCGCCGCGACCTGGATCAGTTCAAGACCCTGATTGCCGGATACGGCGATCTGCAGTCCTTTGTCGACGACACTGCCTTGGACCCGCCGGACGTGGGCAGCGAGGGCACTGTCATTGAAGCGGATTCTGACCGCCTGATCCTCTCCACCATTCACTCCTCCAAAGGCCTCGAGTGGGAAACGGTTTTTGTGATCGGCCTGGCCGAGGGTCGATTCCCCCACCAAAACACCATGCCGGGCGAACAGTTCGAGGAGGAGCGCCGTCTGTTGTATGTCGCCTGCACCCGGGCCAAGAAAGAACTTCTTCTCACCTACCCGCGGGAGATGATGACCCCGGACCGGCAGATCATGCGCTCCAATCTGACCCCCTTCCTCCGTGAAATCAGTAAAGGCCTCTACACCGTAGAGGAACAGGGCCGTTCCCAGGTGTATGCCCCCCACCCGCAAACAACGCAATCCGCACCACGAGTGGAGTCGGCACGAATAGCCTACAAGGAGGGCATGCAGGTGAGCCACTCCTTTTTTGGTTTGGGCCGGATCGTCTCCATCCCCGGACCGCGCAGGGTCGAGGTCCAGTTCGATCGCCACGGTACCAAGATCCTCCACCTGGATTACGCCAAGTTGGAAATTCTCGACTAAAATATACCGTTACCGCCCTCGCCTTGTTCTCTTGCCATGACCTATCAGGAAGCCTGTGCCTGGCTTGCCCAGCACCAATTTTTCAAAATCAAGCTCGGCCTCGAAACCACCCGAAAACTGCTCCACGAACTGGGCAATCCCCAGGATGCCCTGAAAATTATCCATATTGCCGGAACCAACGGCAAGGGCTCGGTGGGGGCCACCCTGCTCGCCTGCCTCAGCCAGGGAGGATTTCGGACCGGTTTCTACTCCTCGCCCCATCTGCATTCGGTGCGGGAACGATTTCGCATCGATACCCAGTGGATTGCCAAGGAGGATTTCACCAGGCTGATCCAGCGGCTTGCCGATTTCCTCCAGGGCCGTCCCCAACCCACCTATTTCGAGCTGACCACCATCCTTGCCCTGCTCTGGTTTGCCGAACAGAGGGTTGATGCGGTTATCCTTGAAACCGGGATGGGCGGCAGACTCGATGCCACCAACGTGGTCACCCCGGTGATGACCATCATCACCGATATCAGCCGCGACCATGAGCAGTATCTCGGCAACACCATCGAGGCCATTGCCGCTGAAAAAGCGGGAATCATCAAACCGCAGACGCCAGTGGTGTTTTCCGGCCGGGAACCCGTGGCCCTGCCGGTAATTGCCCAAGTCTGCCGGCAGCAGCAGAGCCCGCTCTCTCTCCTAGGCCGTGATTTTCGCAGCCAGATCACGAAAAACGGGTTGGAGTACACCGACCGCAACGGTTCCGCCCACAGCTATCCCCTGGCCCTTGCCGGCGCACATCAGGGGATCAACACCGGCCTGGCCCTGGCCGCCCTGGAATTGCTCAGTCCGGTTTTCCCGCTCAACCAGGACCAAATTCGGGCCGGTCTTGCCCAGGTCCACTGGCCGGGGAGGATGGAGCTGGTTCCGGTATTAAAAAACGGCAAAACAGTGCAGATACTCCTTGACGGAGCCCATAACCAAGCCGGTGTCACCCAGTTGTACCACTCCCTGCTAGCTGGGTATCCGCGCAGGCGACTGCTGCTGGTTTGGGGCAACATGGCCGACAAGGCCATGGCCCCGGCCTTTGCGCAACTGTTGACACTCACCGACCTGCTCATTCTCACCCGGGCGGAAAGTGAACGTTCGGCCGATCCCGCCATCATCTGGGAGCAACTTCCCCCTGCCGTCCGTAACAAGGCGCGCTGCCTGCAGCCAGCGGAGGCCGCGTTGGAAGAGGCCCTGGCCCTGGCCGACGAGGGGGACCTTGTCTGCGTGGCCGGCTCGCTCTATCTGGTGGGGAAAATACGCCCGTTACTTGTGAGGAGGACGACGAATCATGGATGATTTTTTCAGCATCGATCCCATGGATGAGGCCCTGCTCCGGGCCGAACGGAAAAAGGCCCGCGACCTGCGCAAGAGCCGCTGGTGGCAGCAAAAGACCGCCAGCGGCACCTGCTGGTACTGCGGTGAGAAGGTGGGGTTTCACAATCTGACCATGGATCATGTGATCCCCCTGGCCAGGGGCGGACGCAGTACCAAGGACAACCTCGTCCCCTGCTGCAAGGAGTGCAACACCAAGAAGAAAAATGTTCTGCCCATCGAATGGGAAGAGTACATGGAGCAGTTGCAGCAACGTAAGGGGTGATCGAATCCTTCTCTCCCCGCCTTCCCGGCCTCTTCCCACTTTGGGTCTGCCGGTCGCTTGCCCACCGTGAGCACAACAGGTATCGCCTGACTAACCTCTCGTTCTCTCTGCCCAATTTCTCCAGGCACTGCTCTCTTACGCCATTGTCGTTTACGTAAAAAGCATCATAAACGACGTTTCTGGTTTCGTAACGTACCGATTTCACTTTACGTGACTTACCGATTTTTCACTTTTTACGAGGCCGTCGCCATTCAACTCGTGACAAAACCGTGCTTTTTTCGTATGTTCCGCCACCCCGCGGCGGGCATCTCTTCTCACGGTGTGGCTCGCCGGGTGTATTGATTGTCAGATCCCCCCCAGCCCCAAAGGAGTATGCCCCATGGCGCGCAAGACGATCCAGGTGGAAGAGAAAGTTCCTCTGCTCACCGGTATTCCCTTAAGTTTCCAGCACCTCTTTGCCATGTTCGGCGCCTCGGTCCTGGTGCCGACCCTGTTCAAGATCGATCCAGCCGTCGTGCTGTTGATGAACGGTATCGGTACCCTGATCTATCTCGTGCTCTGCAAGGGCAAGGCACCGGCCTTCCTCGGTTCCAGTTTTGCCTTCCTTTCCCCGGTGTTCGTCGTGCTCGGCGCGGATCCGTCCCTCTGGACCAACAACTACTCCCATGCCCTCGGCGGCTTTATCGCGTCAGGGTTGGTGTTCATGAGCGTGGCGTTGATCGTCCGTCTGTTCGGTTCCGGCTGGATCAAAACCGTCCTGCCGCCGGCCACGATGGGGCCGATCGTGGCCCTGATCGGGCTTGAGCTGGCCGGTGTGGCGGTCAACATGGCCGGGCTAACCCCGGATGCGACTACCGGCGCCTACAATCTCAAGGCAGTGGCGGTCTCTGTCATCACCCTGTTGGTGGTCACCTTCGGTTCGGTGCTCTTTCGCGGATTCATGGCCATCATTCCGGTGCTCACCGGTATCTTTGTCGGCTACCTGGTCGCCATCCCCCTTGGGCTGGTCCAGTTCGGCGTAATCAGCCAGGCACCGCTGCTGGCCCTGCCGACCTTTTATCCCCCCATCTTTGATCCCAGTGCCATGCTCATAGTCCTGCCGGCGTCGCTGGTGGTCATCTCCGAGCATATCGGCCACCTGGTGGTCACGGGCAACATCGTCGGCCGCGACCTGACCCGCGACCCAGGCCTGCACCGTTCTCTGATGGGTGACGGCATCTCCACCGTGCTTTCGGGATTTTGCGGATCCGTCCCCACCACGACCTACGGTGAGAACATTGGGGTGATGGCCATTACCCGGGTGTATTCGGTTTGGGTCATCGGTGGCGCTGCCGTGCTCTCGATCGTCCTGGCCTTTATCGGCAAGCTGTCCGCCTTTATCCAGTCAATCCCGACGCCGGTGATGGGGGGTGTCTGCATGCTGCTCTTCGGGGTGATCGCCGCCTCCGGTATCCGCATGCTGGTGGAGACCAAGGTCGACTATTCCAAACCAGCGAACCTGTCGCTGACTGCCATCGTCCTGATCGTCGGCATCAGCGGCGTAGCGGTGACAATCGGCGATGTGCAGCTCAAGGGGATGGCGCTGGCCACGGTGGTCGGCATGATCCTTTCCCTGCTCTTTCATCTTTTTGAAAAGATGGGGTTGGCTAACCTTCAGCCCGATTGTTGAAGGACTCTCCCCACAATGGAAACCGCTTTTCCATTTCGGCCTCGTCCCTGCAGTTTCAGGGGGGCCGGCCTTGTTGCGGGGGCAACTTTGTGGTAACAAAAATATAGAACTCAAAGATTGATGGCAGAAACGACGACACATGAAATGCCCCAATATGAACAGGGCTTGTACGAGTTGCTGCTCTTGTAAAATGCCCCCTGTCGAAAAACGTTTTCCCAGGGTGTCTTTTGCCCCTTGCAGTTGAGCTTACGCACGAATGACAATGAATCCAGGCCTTGTTAAAATTAACGATATAGTCAACATTTACAACTCATACATCACCTTGCTCGCGCAACTGAAAAGGGATACCGGAAATTTCGGCATCGTGTTTCATGATCCTCAGGAAAAGCGGATCGTACAGTTGTTCGATTCAAGTTTTGCCCAGGTCTTTCGTGAGATCGTCACCGACTTCAACGTCGGCATGACCACCGGTTCCATCGTTGGCCTGGCCCGGGAACGGACGCCGGCGGATATCTGGTTCAGCGATACCATCGAGCGCACTTTCAACGACAAAAACAGCCTGCATCAGGGGATTCGCCGCATTGTGGAGCAAGAGGACGGCATCCCGGTCTTTGTCAATTCGGTCAAGGTCATTGGCAATATCTCGCCTGCCCTGGCCTATGCCCTCAAAGGCAACCCCATCGAGATTCAACAGCTGCTGCAGAAATACAACCGCATTCAAAAGCTCATTCTCAACGAGATCGGCAAAGGCAAGCCCCTGTTGAACCAGGCTACCGCAATCAAATCCTACAGCGCCGGTGAAGGCTACAAGTCGGAAAACCGTCTCCACACCATTCGCTCCCGCCTCGACGCCCTGACCCTCTCGCCGAAAGGCACCTGATCTCCCCGTCCATTGATACGGATCAGGGTGCACATCGCTGATCGTATCGCCTGCGGCCGATTCGAATGCCTCCGGCAACGATACGGGGCGGCTGCCCTCTTCCGCAGCCGCCCCCCTGAATGGCACAATCACTCCCTCATTTCATGGTGCCGCTTGTCAGATTGATGGTCACCACCTTGTCATACTGATGTTTCATGCGCATGGAGTCCCGATCCGGTCCGTAGGCAAACATAACTTTTGTCTCTGCTTTGGGGTCAATCACGCGATCATGCTCATCCCCACTCTTCAGCGGGATGGTAAATTCAAGGGTGGTGGTGGTGCCCTCCTCGCTCCCGCCAACCACTGTCACGTTCGAAGCCCCCCCTTTTTGCTCGTCGGGTGCATGCGCTGTCACGCCGAAGCCATAATCATCGGAAATTTCGACTTTTCCGTCTTTCACATAGCCAATAATGATATTCGCATCCTTCATCATATCCGAAGGATTGAAGCCGATTCCCACCCAGCCCGTCGTTGGTGCGGCAATCTTAATTGCCAGGGTCTCACCGACAACGCTCCAGTCAAAACTCATCTTGTCGATGCTCAGCGAATGCTGATAGGTACCGGCAGAAAGAGACCCGGCAAGTAACAGGGAACAGGACAAGAGGCCAGATGCTGCAACCAATCCACGACGTACAGACATGTGTATCTCCTTTAAAATAGTTCAACAAAATGCAGCTGATTGCCTCAGCCACCGTAGACCAACTCTCCTCCTGAAAACCCGAGCCCCACGGCGCATCCCAGGCAGAGGACATAGACAATGAAGAGCTTCCTTGCCCCGGCCTGCTGCCGATGCAACATCACGGAATAACCCAGCAGCCCGGTCAAAACCACCGCAAGGACCATCTTCACCACGATGTAGGGAAGATAACGACCGGCATAGATGTGTTGCCAATCGAAGAGTCCGGTAATGATTGTCGGCACGATAAAAACCAGAGCCAAGACGCTGCAGTGCAGACTTGTCTTCCAAAAGAGCGGCTTGTTGCCCCAAAAGGCGAGCAAGCCAAAAAAGAAACACCCCATAACCATGCCCATGGGAATATGGGTGAGGGCGGGGTGCAGAGGATGATGGAAACCAACTTTTTCGAGGAATGCATACAATGATTCGATCATACCGGTCCTCCTTACAGCGATGAATGTGCAGATATAATGACGCTTATTGCTCGCAAAAAATGCCAGTTCTCTCAAGAGGCTTAGCCAGATCTCTGTTGGGCGACCAAATGTTTCTTTACACTGATATAACCATGAACGCACAAAGACATCAATTCAACGTTAAAAAATCATTTTTTTCGCATCAACCCTTTATTCCCCTGCGCGACCATTCTACAATACAATGATCCAGGGATACAACGAGACCTCCATACCTCCCCATGACATGGAGAGAAGGGATCTCCTCTCCAGAAAGACGAGCTTTGGTTATTGCCATTGCGGGAATGGCGAATCGCCGCACTTAAGGACTGCCACATCGATGAAGCTGCAAACTAGAATCGCACGTTCTCTGGGCCCTTTTGTCCTGCTGGTCCTTGTCGCCATTTTCCTCTTCAATTACCTCATTATCCATCGCATTCTGAATGAAAACGCCTTGCAGGAGCTCCGCAATACCGAGAAAAATATGTATCGAGCCGTCGAGGCCCAACTCAGTACGGCAATTCACAATTATCTCCGAGGAATTACCGAACACAACCTGAGCGTCATCCAAAAACGGTATGCAGAGGTCCAACAGGGACGACTCACCCAACAAGAGGCAATAAATCTCATTCACCAACATTTCAACGAACAACAGGTGGGCACCAGCGGCTATCCGGTCGCCGTGCGCAAACAGGACGGCAGACTCTTTCTTGCCCTGCATCCCTATCTCAAAGATCAGGAGTGCACGGATACCGACGGCTGCCGCCAGTGGGACAAGGTGAAAAACGGTTATACCGAGTACGACTGGAAAAACCCCGCTGACAATTCCTCACGCAAAAAAGCCGCCTATGTTCGTGAATTCAAGCCCTGGCACTGGATCATTGGCGTTTCGTCTTATCGCGATGAGTTTGTCGATCTGATCAACATCAAGGATCTGGAAAATCTTCTGGCCCCGGTCCGCATCAACAAATCCGGTTATTTTGCGGTCTTTGATGCACAGGGGCGATTGCTGGTCCACCCTGCCCTTTCCAGCACCCACGGCAGCCAATCGATGCAGGACCAGGCCCAGGTTATATTTAAGCAACTCAAAGACAGCAAAAGCGGATATTTGACCTACTCCTGGAAAAATCCCTCCGATCGGAAACCTCGCCTCAAGTATGCCTTTATCGAACATCTCCATGAGTTCGGCTGGTATTTGGTTGCAACCGGTTATCTCAGCGAGATAGCCGAGCCGTTTCAGATCGTGCGCAACGTAACCTTGGTCATGATCCTGGTCGCCGCCCTGGTACTTTTTGTGCTCATCTTTCGTCTCAGCCGCAGTCTCAGCCTCCCACTCCTCCAGCTCAAACAGGGAATCAAGGCCTTTGACGAGAAAAAAATTCAATTTCACTGGTCGCCCCATAAGGTGGACGAAATCGATGTCCTCGGAGATGCCTTTGCCCGTATGACCAGGCAAATCACCCGAAACCTGGAAGAGCTGCGGCAAAGCAATCAACAGCTGGTACTAGCTGAGCAACAGACACGTGAAAATAGAGCCTTACTGGAAAGCACGATCGACTCCATGCCCTCGGTCATTATCGGGGTCGATGCCCAACTGACAGTAACCCAATGGAATAGGACGGCGGAGCAGGTGACCGGACGCAACCGGGAACAAGTTCACCTCCAGCCGCTCATTGAAGTGTACCCGGAAATAGTCCCCTATCGAGAAGATCTCGCCCGCAGCCTCCGCATCAACAAGACCTGCGTCATTGCCACCTCCCTGGAGGAGAATGCAGGGAAAACCCTGTACCGTGACATCACCATTTTCCCCTTGCTGAGCCATGGGCTCAAAGGCGCGGTTCTTCGCATTGACGATACGACCGAGCGGGTCGAAATGGAACAGCGCCTGCAGCAGAGTCAAAAAATGGATGCCATCGGCCATTTGGCGGGTGGGATGGCGCATGATTTCAACAATATGCTCGGTGGTATTTTGGGGGCGGCCGATGCCCTGCGTCTCCGACTCGGAGAAAAAGAACTCCCGCTGATCAACAATATCCGGGTTGCCGCGGAACGTGCCGGTGAACTGATCCGCAATCTCCTCGCCTTTGCCCGCAAAGATCAGGTTGCCCTGGCACCGGTCAATATGGCCCAAATGATCATGGAAACCGTGGAGATTCTCAAGCGCACCCTCGATAAGAAAATCACCATCAGCCACGACCTCGTTGCCCAGGTGAGCCGGATCATGGGGGATCGAGGTCAACTGCAGAGCGCCCTGATCAATTTGGGTATCAATGCGGGGCAAGCCATGCCCGATGGAGGCGAACTCTCCTTTATCACGCGGATTCGTCATTTAGACCAAGGCTACTGTGATCACAGCCCATTTTCTCTTTTACCGGGGAGGTATCTACAGATCGAGGTTCGCGATAGCGGTACAGGCATTGCCAAAAAACATCTGAAACGAATTTTTGAACCGTTTTTTACCACCAAATCCGAAAGTCAGGGCACCGGACTTGGACTTGCCGCGGTCTATGGCACAGTGCAGCAGCATCAGGGAGAAGTTTTGGTGGAGAGCACTTTGGGAAGAGGCACGGTGTTCACCCTGCATTTGCCCCTGCTGTCCGAGGAAGCGGTTGAGAGAGAGGTTGATGCACCTCTTGCCATCGCCGGGCAGGGCACTATCCTCATCGTTGATGACGAGCCGGTCATTCGCCTGGCCGTACGATTCATGCTCGAAGGCATGGGGTATACGGTTCATGAGGCGGAAAACGGGAAGATGGGGATCGAATGCTACCAACAGCACCAGGGAACAATTGACCTGGTTCTTCTGGATATGGTGATGCCGGTCATGGACGGCAGTGAATGCTTCCGCAGATTGAAGGATTTTGATCCGGAGGTGCGGGTCATCATCGCCTCGGGTTTTACCCGCGAGGCTGATTTTGGCCGACTCCTCCAAGAGGGGTTGACCGGCTTTATCCGTAAACCCTACACCCTGGAACAACTCAGTGAGTTGCTCCACCGTATTCTCGACGCATCAGCTGAGAAGGAAACCCCAGCTCTCAGCCCAAACCAAGGGTAGAGTATTGGTTTCCTCACTGTCGTTTTCGCAAAGAAACTCGATAACGACGTTTCGTGCTTCGTAACACCCCAATTTCACAAGATATGGTTTTCAGTTTTTGACTTTTGACGAGTCCATCCTTCTTGATTTTCTAGCTCATGCATCCCATCCAACCGGGCGCCGAGGGATTTGCCGGAAAAGAGAACATCCACCTGAATTTTTACATACACCTTGACGGCAAAATACTTGTCAAGCGCGCATGGAAAGGTTAGGTGAGGAGTGCTGGCGGCATGTGGGCGACAGTCGTTGGTTTTGACTAAAACGGGGGAAACGTTCGGTTAATAACCCAAACAGGGGATCACACTTCATGGAACAATTCTTTAACCCGAAAAGTATCGCCGTCATCGGCGCCAATGACAAACCCAATGCCATCGGCTCCGCGTTGATGGACAACATCATCCAGGGAGGATTTTCCGGAACCGTTGTTCCAATCAATCCCAATCATGAAACCGTACGCGGTCTCAAGGCCTATAGCTCCATCGTCCAGGTGGATCCGGCACCGGAGATGGCCATTATTGCCACGCCTATTGCCACGGCACCGGATATCGTGCGCCAATGCGTTATCGCCGGAACAAAGGGTGTGATCATTATCGCAGCCGGAGGCAAGGAACTGGGCGAGGAGGGGGCTCTGATCGAAGACCAGATCGAGGGCGCTTTCGAGGGTTCGGGCATGCGCATCATCGGCCCCAACTGCATGGGAGCGATCCACCCGGCCACCCGGGTCAATGCCACCTTTGCCGGCGGCATGCCGGCCACGGGCAACCTGGCGGTCATCTCCCAGAGCGGGGCGATCTGTGCCTCCATTCTTGACCGGGCAGCTGCCGGGCACATCGGTTTTTCCCACTTCGTCTCCATCGGCTCGATGCTGGATGTCGATTTCGGCGACCTGATCGATTACCTGGGCAATGACGGTAAGGTCAAGGCGATTCTGCTCTACATGGAAAACCTGACCAACCCTCGAAAATTCATGAGCGCGGCCAGGTCGGTTTCCCGAATCAAGCCGATTATCGTGCTCAAATCCGGAAAAAGCAAGGCCGGAGCCAAGGCCGCGTCAACCCATATCGGGGCCATGGCCGGTGAAGATGCGGTCTATGATGCCGCCTTCAAACGGGCCGGTATCGTGCGCGTGCCCTCGCTGGCGCGGCTTTTTGACTGCGCCGAGTTGATGGCCAAGCAACCTCGCCCTGCGGGAACCCGACTAGCCATCCTCACCAACGGCGGCGGTCCCGGCGTCATGGCCACCGATACCCTGGCCGAATATGGGCTGCAGCCCGCTCCCATCCCCGAGGATATCACAGCGCAGCTCAACGAACTGCTGCCTCCCTACTGGAGTCGGGGCAATCCCATCGACATCCTTGGGAACGCCACGGTGGAACGTTACACCAAGGCCCTGGAAATCTGCCTCTCGAGCCGCGAATTCGACGGTCTTCTGGTGATCATGGTGCCGCAGGACCTGACCCCGCCGGAAGAAGTGGCCAAAACCCTGGTCCAACTCGCCAAACGCAAACGTATCCCCATCTTTGCCTCCTGGATGGGCGGCAAACGAATGGCCGAAGCCATCAAGATTCTCCATGAGGCGGATATTCCCACCTACGAGACCCCGGAACGGGCGGTGCGGGCCTTCATGTACATGTGGGAATATACCCGCAACCTCGAACTGCTCTCCCAGGTGCCGCCCAAACTCTCCAGCGAACTCTACTTCAACCGGGACCAGGTCTTTCGCACCATCTACGAGTGCTTTGATCAGGAACTCGAATTACTCAACGAGCTCAAAAGCAAGGAAATCCTGGAAGCCTACGGCATTCCGGTGAACCCGACCGTACTCGCCACCTCCGTTGACGAGGCGGTGGAACGGGCGCAGGAAATGGATGGCCCTCTGGTGATGAAACTGGTTTCCCCGGATATCAGCCATAAATCTGAGGCGGACGGCATTCAGCTCGATCTGCGCAACGAGGAAGATATTCGCCAGGCCTACGAGGCGATCATGGAAGGCGCCAAGGCATACAATCCCCAAGCCAGGATAGACGGGGTCAGCCTGCAACCCTTTATCGCCAATCCGGATTTCGAGCTCTTCATGGGCAGTAAAAACGACGATAACTTCGGTCCGGTACTCTGTTTCGGTTCCGGCGGGGTCTTTGCCGAACTGCTCGACGACAAGGCCCTGGGCCTACCTCCTCTGAACCGATTGCTGGCCCGCAGGATGATCGAAGAAACCCGCATCATGCCGTTGTTGCAGGGCTACCGCAACTCCACCCCGGTGGAACTGGAAAAGGTCGAAGAGCTGCTGATGCAGATCTCGCAGTTGGTCGTCGACTTCCCGGAAATCGTGGAAATGGATGTCAACCCGATCCTGGTCAAGGATGGGCAACCGATTGCGGTTGATGCACGGGTCAAGCTGCAGCGGGTGGAAAGCAGCTCCAATCTCCATCTGGTGATCAGTCCCTACCCGCAGCATTTGGAGCGCCATGATCTGACCGATATGCAGATGCCGCTCTTCATTCGGCCGATCAAACCCGAGGATGCCCCGCTGTTTGAGGAGTTGTTCAATACCCTCACCCCCACCAGCATCTATTACCGTTTTTTCAGCGTGGTCAAAACCCTGTCCCCTGAAATTCTCGCCCGATTCACCCAGATCGACTACGACCGTGAGATTTCCTTTGTCGGCCTGGATGAGGAACAGGGCAAGGAACGGATGCTGGGCGTGGCCAATATTCTTGGCGAACCGGACGGCAAACGGGGCGAGTTTTCGGTCTTGATCGGCGATCCCTGGCAGGGTAAAGGCATCGGCGCCAAACTGCTGCTGCAATGTTTGCGCATTGCCCAGGAACGGGGCATGGAGATTGTCTGGGGTACGGTTTTGGCTGAAAACCGCTACATGGTCGCCCTTGGAAAAAAACTGGGCTTCACCGTCAAACAGGGCGAAGACCATTCCGAGTATAAATTGACCATTGACCTGAAAACGGCAAAGTTGTAAACGGACGGCATCGAGACCAAGGGGTACTGACCATCCCCAGTTCCCTCTATTGGTAGCGACCAGAAACAATGGCTGGCCGAACAACAACGGCAGCACCTCTTTTTTTATCTGTACGAGGATATGTATGTCGAAACAAGTGACAATTGACCAGGAAGAATGCATGGGCTGCGAAGCCTGCGTGGAAATATGCCCGGAAATTTTCGGGTTTGACATTGACGAGACCAAGGCCTACGTCATCAATGAGGAGAACGATGACGATCTCGACGAGGATTGCATCGAAGAGGCCATGGGTTCTTGTCCCGCAGGGTGCATCTCATTTGAGTAAATTTGCAAAACTGTTTTGCTGTTAGGCGCACGAGCACATATTGTGCCCTAACAGCATTCGTTCTCCCTTCCCTTTCCACTTCCATCTTCACTTTCCCCCAACCCCAGAGGTGCAACCATGGTTACGTCGATTATCCTGATCAATGCAGAGCGGCATGCAATCAATCAAATCGCAGAAAAATTGCAGGAAATGCAAGGGATCTCTGAGGTGTACTCGGTCAGCGGCAACTATGATCTGGTGGCTATAGCCCGGGTGAAGTCCAACGACGATCTTGCCGGCCTGGTTACTCGAAACATGCTGAACATTGACGGTATTCTCAAAACCGAGACCATGCTTGCGTTCAAGGCCTATTCCCGCCACGATCTGGAAGCCATGTTTGCGGTAGGGATGTAACCGCCTATTATGGCGGAGGTAAACTCCCTTTTCGGGGACGGTCTCCAAGCAACAGCTCGAGGAGGAACTTGCTGCATTACAGCGGAAACCTGTTTCTTCGGTTCAAATCGAGCGGCTTGATCACCTGCCCCTAGACGTCGCAAGAACTCCAGTCCGGAGGAGCGTTTCCCCGTTGGCAGCGAGCTGACTGCTCTCCGCACTGCAGACATAACTTTCGTAAGTGAAGAGAAAATGAGCCGTTTTTTTTGCTGACCGGCTGCCCCTTTCCCGCCCCCTCACATTAAAGAAAAAAAGTTCGAATACCCGCCGATTTATCCTTGCCCGAGACAATAATACTGCTTGTAACTTTGAGAGAAATGGTTTATAGTAGTTGTAACTTTCACTTAGCATTCTCTTTTTTTGATACTCAACGCTATCAATATCGAATTCTCTCGATACCAAAAAAGTTTTTGCTTCTTACCCCCTCACGGTGGAACGGCTGAGCATGAAACTTTTTATTGGTAGTCTCCCCTACGCTATTACAGAAACTGAATTTGCTGAACTTTGTGCCCCCTTTGGTGAAATAGTCAGTGCCAAACTGATTGTTGACCAATTTTCCGGAGAGTCGAAAGGCTTTGGGTTTGTCGAGATGGCCAACCGATCGCAAGGACACAAAGTTATGGAAGGATTAAACGGGACCACATACAAAAATCGGACCTTGGTGTGCAACGAGGCGAAGCCTCCGGTCAAGCGTGGAAGAGGACATCGATAATCCGATTCCACTGCACCCCTCTCTGAATATTGTTGACTGCTGACCTTGATTAGACACTCTGCACCTTTGGTAGACATATCTGTTTGTCGATCCCGCTGTCCTTTCTCTGTTTTCCCTCTTGTGATTTTTTGCCAACCGTACCCAATTTTTTTACGCAATCAGGCTGAAATATCCCTTGATGATATTCATCTTTATCATGATACGTGCTTGATTGCAGGAGAATAAATGAGTTTCACCCAATTTTGTTTGAACCAGCACCTCACCGGAGCGATCAAACAGTGCGGTTTCACTGCACCGACTCCCATTCAACAACAGGCTATTCCTAAAATCCTTGACGGGCACGATCTTCTCGGCCTTGCCCAAACCGGCACTGGCAAGACTGCTGCATTCATACTTCCGACCCTGCAACGCCTGATGGCCAAGCCAAGCTCCCATGTCCGTGCGCTCATCCTGGCGCCGACCCGCGAGCTCGCCGAACAAATCAATGATTTCACCCAGGCCATGCTCGAACGATCCCGCCTACGGAGCGTGGCAATCTACGGCGGGGTGAGTAAATCCGCACAGATCGGAAAACTACGTCGTGGGGTTGATGTGGTTGTCGCCTGCCCCGGCCGTCTTCTTGACATTATCAATGATCGGGCCATTGACCTCAGCCAGGTTGAAGTACTGATCCTCGATGAGGCGGATCATATGTTTGACAAGGGATTCCTCCCTGATATCCGCCGTATACTCTCCCGTTTGCCTGCCCAGCGGCAGAACCTGGTTTTCTCCGCCACCATGCCGACGGCAATTCGCCAACTCTGTGAAAAATTACTGAGCGATCCGGTCAAGGTGCAGATCAATCCGAGCCGCCCGGCATGCACGGTCACCCATGGCCTCTTCGCAGTGGACCAGGAGCAGAAGACCGATCTTTTGATGCACCTGCTCAACCATGAGACCATGGCCACGACCCTGGTTTTCACCCGCACCAAGCATAAGGCCAAGAATCTGGCCCTGAAGCTGACTAAATCAGGCTTCAAGGCGACATCGCTCCAGGGCAACCTTTCGCAGAACAAGCGCCAAGAGGCATTGAACGGGTTCAAGGACGGATCCTACACCATCCTCGTCGCCACCGATATCGCCGCTCGCGGTATTGACGTCACCGGCATCTCGCACGTCATCAATTACGACATGCCGGATACCGCCGAAGCCTATATTCACCGGACCGGCCGCACCGGAAGGGCCGCCAGCAACGGCGAGGCCCTGACCTTTGCCACCAGTTCGGATAAACAATTGATCCAGGTGATTGAACGCTCCCTTAAGGGACCGATGGCCCGGCATGCCATGCCGGAGTTGCCCGTCCGTCCCGTACGCAGCGAAGCGCGCCAACAACCTGTTTCCACCAAACCAGAAACTGTCACCCAAAAAACATCCAAGACCAAAGGCCAGCCATTTTCGCCATCCCGCAAACGTCGGAAACGTTCATCGGGAGCGGATATCTTTGGCCTTGGCAACAGGAACAAGTAACGTGGACAGTGCTGTATTAGCTGAACGATCTCGACGAATGTTCAGTTGCGTACCAATGGCCGCCAATAGGCCACACACACAACCGTGCGCAATGCGCACAACCAATGAGGAGTAGTAACAATGGCTGAAGGAACTGTAAAATGGTTTAATGATTCTAAGGGTTTTGGTTTTATCGCCCAGGACGGAGGAAAAGATGTCTTCGTTCATCACTCCGCCATTCAGGCTGACGGATTCAAATCTCTCCAAGAGGGGGAACGCGTCAGTTTTGAAGTGGTCGATGGTGCCAAAGGCCCGGCAGCCTCTCGTGTGGTGAAGCTACGCTGAGATCGAAACGAGATGGAAACCCCGCTTTATGCGGGGTTTCTTTTTTGTCGTTCTCGTACATAGTCCCGAAAACGACGTTTTGATCCTGGTAACACACTGATTGAACAAGTCGTGTTTTTCAGACTTTTGATTTTTTACGATACTATTACACTTCATGAGTGGCTCTTTTTTTCAATACCTGCATACACAGGTTTTGCCATTTGACGAGGTTGTCACACAGGGGGGACGCGATGGCAGGAGCACGGACAACAAACTACAAGATGGAAAAACGGAATAAAGAGTTGGAAAAACAGCGTAAAAAAGAGGAAAAACAGGAGCGCAAGCGGGAACGGGAAGCAAACAAACCGCTTGAGGATGGCGAAGGGGAGCGCCTTTAAACAAAAACCTGTTCAGACAAAGGCGGCTCTCATCTCTCTTTTGCCCCACTGCCTGAAGTTATCCCATCTCTCGTTCTCGGACAAGACGCTTGAGCGTCTTTGCGGCCTCCTGAAAATTATAGTCGTTTATTTCATTGTCATTCTCATAAAATGGCCCGAGAACGACGTTTCGAGCTTCGCAAGTTGCTGATTTCACGATGCGTGAAATTCAGGCCTTTGATTTTTTACGAAGCCATCTTCATTCACCAGTTGAAAAAAACAGTGCATTCCGGCTGCCCCCTGCAAAAACGGCTTCGCTCAGCTGTTGCAGCACATCCACGGCAGTCGCTTCATAGTTTTCAAGTAAGACCTACATTGCTCGTAAAAGTTGGCCAACAGTTTCTGAAAGGCAAATCCGCTGTGGTTGCCGGAGCAGGAATGTTCTTCATCTGCAACGCTTCTATGCTGCGGACAATCACTCGCAGTTCCTTGCCAAAACCGGAAATCAAGCGCATCACTTTGGGGATGTCATGGGTATGCAGAGCCTCGTCTAAGCGACGAGTGGTTGCATACAGTTTCCAGGCACCGATATTTCCGGCAAGCCCCTTGATAGTATGGACCAAGCATATAGCCTCTTCCTGGTCATGTTGGGATAAAGGCTGTTTGAGCCGGCTGACCGACCTGTTCTGGTTTTTGGCGAACTGAGCAAAGCATTTTCAAGTACAAGGCGATGTCTCCGTTGAGACGATCAAGGCCTTCCTGGACGTCTATCCCCTCCAGGATAGCAAATTTCTTCTTTATATCCTCCGGTTGCCGCTGTTTGTTCAGAGACAGTGCTGACCTCCCATTGTGGTATTCCCTGGGGCTGATCCATTTGCTCAAAACGGAAAAAAGGGTGCGAACATCGACCGGCTTGGTGACATGATCGTTCATCCCAGCATGGAGCGCCTTTTCCAAATCGCCCTTCATCGCATCCCTCCAAAAGATGTGGCCAAGAATCTCGGTGTATCTATTCCAACACTATACCGGTGGTTGCCAGCATCAGCGCGTGATTAGCGCACCATTTTTTCGTTTTCTAAAGCTCGCCCCTGTACAGCCACTCCCGCTTTAGGCTGATTGCGTGCATAAATTTTCTCTAGAGCGGCACTTGATAGCAAAATCTTGCCTCACAAAGGCGAGATCTTGAAGCGCCGCAGTTGTTTTGCTCGAAATTTGCGACAACCGACTGTTTTTTGGGCGGAGTTATCCGTCCGGCCTACTGTTGATATTTTTCGGTAGGCTCCTGATCTTTCACAAATTGTGTACTGCCTGTTAGCCGCTAATCAAATGTCGGGCAAGGTGGATGCTCAAATCCATAGGCAATCATTCGTAAAATCGTCTCCATGGAAGGGGCGATAAACGTGTGAAAATAGTTACGCATTCGCTCCCAAAGGGATCTGTTACTACTCAGCTTTGCCCTGGCCGCTTGAAAGAGCGGGCAGCAGAACTGCTGGACCTGGTCAACAAGAAAAGCGAGTAACATCAGGTGCATAAAAACGGCACTCAAATGTTTTTTGCCCAGGCCATAGTTGTGCCCGAGGTTATATCCCTGATTTTTCAAGGTGTTGAAGGTTTCGTTCTCAATCCGCCAACGGGCACGACCACAACGCATGATTTCCATGACGTTGTCCGGGGTGATCTCAAGATCAGTGACCCAGCTGAACCGATTGCGAACAACCACCTCTTCGCCCTTGGTTTCAACTTCCCAGTGCTCAAGGAAGTTGACCTGCAACTGGCCTTCGCTGGCCTTGTTGAGCGGGACGGAATTGATGAAACGAAAACAGTGTGTGGTGTTGATCTTGCGGCTGTCCGGGAGAACGAGCTCTATGACCTCACCCCGCTCGGCTGCGGCATCAACCAGTCCGAACATATAGGCGTGATCCCCTGGTTTGGCCGAGAGGATGTAACGGAGATCATGGGCCATCAAGTCTTTGATGTGCGGTGCGTTTGAGCTCAAGCCATCCTCGGTGACGATGACTTTCAGACGCGGATGTTCTCGGCGGAAATCGGCAATAAAGCGCTTGGTAGCGTTACGCTCGCAATCATTTTTGGTAGCGCCATCCTGGCGACGGATGAGTTCGGGGCAGAGTGGGAAAACTGCTTTGCAATCCGGTGAAACAAAGGCTCCGCTCACCATTTGGAGATGATACTCGATCGAGCCGTTACGTCGCTCTTTAGTCAGGCAGTAATCGGCACCGATATTCTCCGAGCTATGGATACCGGTACCGTCAATGGCCATCAGAAGATACCCGCCAAGGCAGGTCATTTTCGGTATGACCTTGCCCCGCTGCAGTTGGTGAAAAATGGTGCGGAACGGTCGCCGAAGTAAAGTCGGAACAATCTCATCCAGGATGGTACGCATTTGGGTATCACTGGGGATTATTCCTACCCCAAAGACACCGTGGAGGCTTTCAGGTTGCTCAAGCCGTCGTTCATCAAACGACAGCAACGAAGGATCTTTGAGTGAAAACATGGCAAAACCACTCATCAGCACGTCGTCCAGAGGGATCGATGCATTAGCAGCCCGGTGGTCGGGCACCTTTTGCAGATCCTTGCGGATAAGGGCAAATAAGGCATCGGCATTCAAATGAGAACGCATCTTGATCTTGTCCAGTGTTTGGTTTGCTTTGCGGTTACGGCGAAAAAAATTTTTGAGGGTCGACATATGCTTCTCCTTGTAAGATATTGATATCACAAGAAAAAAGCGTTTCGACGCCTCGGGGGATGTCAAGAGATTTTTTCGATTATCCCAATTTTTTTTATAAAGTCAAATTAGCTATTTACGGCAGCATGCCTTTTTGAATAGCCCAAAAAGTTTGCGAAAAGCTTATCTGGAAACCACGAATTTACTGGGGTTCCTGGTAAAGCGGGAACAGCTGGCCCCTGTATATCAAAATTCAACCAAAGCAGTCTCGCCAACAAGAGAGTTACTGTAGACATCTACAGTTTGGTTAGCTTTCTGAAAACGATTCATTTTGAGTGGAAATATTAAAGCGAATTTCAAAAAATCATCTCACAGCCCTTAATAAATATACGGAAAGGAGGGAGGCTTTTCAGAGGTGAAGGTCGCATCTTGAATGAGCGGAAAGCTCAGGTTGTCGATTTTATGCACTGAAAGGGTTCCTTGTACACGGCCCCAATCATCTTGCGCCGGTGGTGAAGCCGTTTGCTTGAGGTGGACAAAGGCATAAACCGGCATGGCATCGGCTGCACAACAGGTGATTCTGTAGCGATAACAGATAAACTGGTTCGGTGGCAGTTGGTCACTTTTCATGGCCTGACAAATAATTTCTGCCTTTTTTCCGATGAATTGTTCAGGATCAAGAACTAACTGGCCCAGTGAGGTTACAAAAGCAGGTCCATTTGTTGCCGTGACCACCGGCGTCTTTGATACGCTTTCAAGCACTGTGGAGGGATGAATGTTTTCACGTGTAGTTCTCTTGAAAAATGCATGGCTGTCAAGTTGAGCTGACTGTAACGGCCAGAAATACCAGAGGGGCACTAGCATGATGACAATAGAAGGCCATGTCCAACGCAACGGTCCAATATGATGGGATGCCCGTAAACGCCGCAAGGTGACCACACTAAACAGGAGTAAAATTACTGCCCCAGATATAACCAGCCACCATAATTTGGGGTGGAGCAAACGAGCCAAAAGGGCCTGATTAACAAAGAACAGCCAAAGGAAAGAGGCTGCCCAGAGGAACATCACCGCGGCGTGGATCAGTCTGGTCGTCATGGAGCGATCTTAAAACGGTTGTGGAAAGAAAAGATGAAGAGCAAGTGTAGTCAAGAAGACTGCAACAAGGACGGATGCAATCAGGACGGCAATAACCTTTTTGGTAAAGAGTCCAAAGTACATCAAGAAAAGTTTGATATCTAACATCGGACCTAGAACCATGAAGGCCAATTGGGCGCTACCGGGCAACAATTCGCGAAAGCTCGCAGCGATGAATGCGTCGGCTTCACTACATAAATTAAGCAGGATGGCCATAACCATCATGACAAGAATTGCTTGCCAGGGCGAGGAGAAAAAATGATTGAATATTTCAAGGGGCACTACGCTGCGGACAAAGGCGGCTATGAAGGTCCCTATGACTAGATAATAACCTACACTGAAGAAATCATCGGCCGCATGGCCCAATGCATGGAAGATTTTCGAGCCGAGGCCGGTTGCATGTGAGTTTTCATCGCAATGATCGTGTCCGCAGCAGGTGGCATAACGAGGACTTAACCGCCCTACAAGGGCATTGTCATTTTTAAACCGCAACGAGAGGAGCAGACCGACTGTCGTAGCAATAGCATAGCCACACCCAAGACGCAGTACAACCATCATCCAATCCATATTATACGCCACAGCAGTAGATGCCGCTACCAACGGGTTGACAATAGGTCCCCCAAGGAGAAAGGCCACCGCTGCTCCGAACGGCACCCCCTTACCGAGTAGTCGGCGGATAACCGGCACAATCGCACATTCGCAAACCGGAAAGATAATTCCCATGGCCGCTGCCAAGAAAATAGCTCGAAACCGTCGTCGCTGAAAAATTGTTTCTACAAGACTTGTCGGGACAAAGACCTCGATTACGCCGCCCACTAGAGAGCCAATCAACATAAACGGCAATGCTTCCACCATCATGGCAATAAAATTGATGGAAATGTTACCCACCAAACTGGCATACGGAGGTGTTTGTCCGAGTAAGAGAACGAGAAAGGCTACGGTAAGAAACAAAAGTCCCGCCACCCAAGCGAGCTCCATCCTCAGCCCCGTCTCATTGGCTGTTTCCTGGGGTTGATAGAGAGGGATCGTTTTAGCGGGTTGTCGATTCATTGGTGCAATCCGGACAGAGTCCATAAAATTCAAGGTAATGCCCCTCTACCGTAAAACCGGTCTTCCGTGCAATGAGTTGCTCAAGAATAGAAAGGTCACAATCGGAGCACTCAACTGCTTTGGAGCATTTTCTGCAAACGAGCATGTGGCTATGCCCGGGCCGTGAGGCCAGATAGCGATGCTCGCCTTCTTGAGAGTGAACCCAGCGTAAAAAGCCCATATCCTCAAGAGCCTTGACGGTTCGATAGACAGTGGTCTGGCTGATTTTTTCCTTAGCTAAGATGTTTGACGCCATGGCAATGGTCAACCCTTTGGGGTTGTCTTCAAAAAGCCTCCAGATGGTTTCGCGCTGAGGGGTGAATCTCAGTCCAATATCGTTGAACTGAGCCTTGAGCATCTCCGATGAAAGTTTGGCTAATGAGTTCATAGTTGAAAAATTTTATCGATAAAAATATTATGGCAAGAGGGAAATTAATAGGTTTGTTTGAAAAATTTTTCAATAAATTAATTTAATTATATCTTTATTTCTTGACGTCTTCCACATTCATTCCTATTCATTTACCTGCTTTTAAATGAAAATAAATTTATATAAATTTCCATTAGGTAAGAGTCCAAGCTCTGCGAAAGGATCCTCTCCTCCATGAAAAATCACCGATTTTCTCCCCTTTCCTGCAATGCATGGATCCGGCTGACGGCTAGTGCAATCGTTTCCGCTCTACTTTGGTTGGCGGTGTTCTGGGCCATAAGCCCATAATTTTTACAGAGTGTTCGATGTCGTCAATAATACTAAAAAACCTGACCCTCGGGTACGAACGTCGTCCCGCTGTGCACCACCTTACAGGTACATTTCCCTTGGGCTCAATGACAGCTATTGTCGGCCCTAACGGGTCCGGAAAAAGTACATTGGTCAAAGGACTTACCGGATTTCTGCGTCCACTGGAAGGCACAATTGACCGCGGCGGACTTGAAAAACGGCAGATAGCATATCTGCCACAGCGCCTGGAAGTGGATCGAAGCTTCCCCATCACTGTGCTTGACACGGTTCTCCTTGGACTTTGGCCTGAAATAGGCATGTTTTTCGGTATGCAACCTTACCACTGGCAAAGAGTGGAACGAGCCATGACAATGGTTGGATTAAGCGGATTTGAATCCAGATCAATCAACGAACTTTCCGGTGGGCAATTTCAACGGGTGATGTTTGCCCGCATGTCCCTGCAGAACGCACCTGTGCTCATCCTTGACGAACCTTTTAGCGCCATCGATCAGCAGACCATTGAAGATTTAATGGCTGTTATCCGTCATTGGCATGAAGAAGGGAGGACTATCATGGTGGTGGTGCATGACTTCAACCTGGTGCGCTCCTCTTTTCCACAAACCCTGCTTCTTGCACGAGAACTTATCGCTTGGGGAGAGACTGACGAAGTCCTGACCGAGGAAAATATCACCCAATCAAGAAAAATGGCTCAGGCCTGGGACCAGTCGGCAGTTGTCTGCCGCAGGGAGGCCTCATGAATACCTTAATCGACATTTTTGTCTCTCCATTTCAGGATTTTATCTTCATGCGGCATGCCCTTGTGGCCTGCCTTGCCCTTGCCTTAGGATGCGGGCCGGTTGGCATGCTGCTTGTTCTCCGCCGTATGAGCCTCATGGGGGATGCCCTCTCCCATGCGGTCCTCCCCGGTGCTGCCATTGGCTTTCTTATCTCGGGTCTGTCGATTTACTCAATGACCATAGGCGGCATTATCGTGGGACTCATGGTGGCGTTGATCGCTGGTGCGGTCTCCCGCTATACATCGTTACGCGAAGACGCCAGCTTTGCCGCTCTTTATCTGGTTTCCATTGCTGTCGGCGTCCTCATAATTTCCCTGCGGGGCACTAATATTGATCTGATTCATGTTCTTTTTGGCACCATTCTCGCTGTAGATGATCCGGCTTTAGTCTTGGTGGCCTCCATTACAACCTTGACCTTATTCACCCTGGCCTTGATTTATCGCCCCCTGCTGGTCGAATGTTTTGACCCCGACTACCTCAAATCCGTCGGTGGCCGCGGCGCGACCATGCATTGTATTTTCCTTGTACTTGTAGTGCTCAACCTCGTTGCCGGGTTTACCGCTCTGGGCACCCTGATGGCTGTAGGTATGTTGATGCTACCTGCGGCTTCAGCCCATTTTTGGGGCAACCAATACTGGACGACTTCGCTGATCGCTGTTTTCATCGCCATGTTTTCTGGCTATTTCGGGCTGTTACTCTCTTTTCACTACAATCTGCCGACAGGACCGTCCATTATTCTCGTTGCCGGCGGCTGTTATTTGGTTTCGCTTATTTTTGGAAAAAAAGGGAGCCTGCTGAGCCGATTTCAGTCGGGCACACATTTAACAGGATAATTAATCTCGGAGGATACTATGAAGTTGGGAAAAATCATGACCCTTTTTCTCTTTAGTTTATCGTGTCTTGCTGCACCATCCCTTGCTGGAACACCACTCAAAGTGGTCGCAAGTTTCAGCATTCTGGGAGATATGGTTACCCAACTCGGCGGAGACAAGGTGGAGGTTGTTACCCTTGTCGGACCGGATCAGGACGCGCACGTATTTGAGCCCTCCCCAGCGGATGCCAAAGTTCTGAAGAGTGCTGACCTGGTCGTGGTCAATGGCCTGGGTTTTGAGGGGTGGCTTGACCGATTGGTCAAGGCCTCTGGATTCTCCGGGAAAATCGTTGTGGCCAGCGAGGGCGTCCAACCTCGTTCCATGGCTGAGGAGGAACACGAGCATGGTCACCATCACCACCATGGCGACATTGATCCCCATGCCTGGCAGAGTCTCGCAAATGGAAAAATCTATGTGAACAATATCACCAAGGCGCTGATCGCCGCTGATCCGGCCAATCGTGACGGATATAAAAAAGCGGAGAGCTCCTATCTTAGCGAATTGGATGCACTCGAAACCTGGGTTAAAGGCCAGTTTGCCGGTATCCCCACGGCAAAAAGACGCATGATTACCTCACACGACGCCTTCGGCTATTTTGGCGCTGCATATGGTGTGGAGATGCTCGCACCCATGGGTGTTAGCACCGCAAACGAACCATCTGCCGGAGAGATCAAAGAACTGATTAGTCAGATTAAAAAAGAAAAGATCACTGCTGTCTTTGTCGAGAACATCAGTGATCGTCGGTTGATCGATCAGATCGCCAGGGAAAGCAAGGTGACCGTGGGAGGAGAGTTGTACTCCGATGCCTTGTCAAAAAAAGACGGGCATGCTCCAAGTTACCTAGCCATGTTTAAAAATAACGTCAAAATGATTGTTGCCGCAATGCGTCAAAATTTCTGATTGCCAGTTTTCAAGGTCAAATTTGCTCTTGAAACGCGGAATCGATAACCGGGTTTTGGGTTGAGATACCAAAATCCGGTTACCCAGTCCTTATGATGGGCGACGTCGGTATTTGCTTACAGGAGGAGAGATGGGACCGTTTTTTAAATAAATCGAGCCATGCTTGTGGTTGGGGCTGGCAATATCAATTTGTCCTGTACAAGCCAAGTTTGAGGTTATTCCTGAGCTGGTCTCTTCTCCCGCCAGCCTATCATCATGGTGTATCCTGAATTCATTTTCAAATGAACGGGTGAAAAAAATTGAGAGAAACAGTTAAGAAATGAAAGGAATAAATTGTCAGGACCGTGCATGTTCACTAATATAGCCATACATATTGATGTATGGAGGCAATGAACTGGATTGAAGCCATGCAGGATATTATGAAGAAGAGACTTCATCTCCCGTCGAAGCCATTGCGGGAAGTTTGTTCAAGCCTTGCCGCGACTATTTCGCATTTTGGGAGATACTGTTGACCAACATTTGATAATGGGAGCTGCTTTAACGATGAAAACCACAAAATGCTTTGCGATGTTTCTGTCTTCCATTGGTCTTTTCACCCTGCTGACAGGCTGTTCAACTCTTGGAGATAAAATTTCCGGTTTTGGATCATCCTCTCCCGAGAAAAGCGGATCATCGAGCAAGGAAGAGGTCTATTTTACCGGTTCACCCGATCTGCCCCTGTACAAGAGCCCTGGCCGGGACATTATCGTGCGCCTGCCACAGTACACCAAGCTCAGTCGCAAAAAGCTGGAGAAAGGCTATGCCTATGTCCGCGTTAATTCGACTGGTGTTACCGGTTGGGTGGAAAACTCAAAACTCGTTTGGCATCTGCCAAAGAAGGGTTCCGTTGGCGCGATGGAGCAGGGCGTCAAACCACCGATAGCGGGGCAGGCTCCCCAGCCGGTCACCGAAGCCCCGGCTCCACAGCCACCTCATTCCAATGACGAGGCTCCTTCAACGGCGCCAGCACCAGTCGAAAGCGCACCTGCTGACTCCTCGGTCGCACCTTCCATCTTCAACCCCTACTAAATTATGGTCTGGCCGGTATGAACAACGAGAGCTCCGCGGAAAAGACGATTCCTCCCCCTTCTGGAGAGGAGCAAGACAATGTATACCTGCCTCTTTTCGCGTTATGGTCTGTATCGCCGAAACGCAGAAATCAGGTGATTCGTGACACGACAACCGGCTCCATACCACGACCGCTGTACTATGTACTGCTGCTAGCATCGGGTGGTATCGCTGCCTTTGGCCTGCTTGCCAACAGTGCGGCCGTGGTCATTGGCGCAATGCTCGTTTCCCCCTTGATGGCGCCAATCTTCGGCATAGCCCTCGCTCTCTCACGGGGGGACTTGAAATTATTGCGAAACGCCATGATCGCCGAGTTCGGTGGTGTGCTCCTGCTCATGGGATTTTCGTATATCTTAGGGTTGCTGCCATTTGCCCTGGAAGTAACTCCGGAGATGATGGCCCGCACAACCCCATCGCTGCTCGATCTGTTCGTCGCCGCCCTCGCCGGTTTTGCCGGCGGCCTGGCCATGGTCGATGAGAAGACGAGTCCGGCCCTGCCTGGAGTCGCGATCGCCACCTCGCTGACGCCGCCGCTTGCTACATCCGGTCTCTCTCTGGCATTCGGTGCTTACGCGGGAGCCTGGGGTGCCTTTTTGCTGTTTTTTGCCAACTTTCTTACCATCCTTGCCATCGCTGCCGCCGTCTTCATCCTGGCCGGATTCGTCTCCCAGGCCGAGCTTGGCACGCGAATAGATTTTGTGAAGCGGTTCTCTGTTGCCGGCATCGGACTGCTCGCTGTCGCGGCGATCCTAACCCAGCAACTGATCACAACCATCAACACCTGGCGCCTGAAAAAAGCGATCATCACCACCATCGAGCACAACCTTAAAGACGATCCCGGGGTGCGCCTTGCACAGGTAATGTATGATCAGGTCAAAAACGGTTCATTAAACGTACTGGCGACGGTGAATACACCTCGTCCAATCTCACCGCTGAGAGTCAAGGTTATACAAGAAGCCATCTCAAAAGGGGTGCATCGAGACATTAACCTGTTCATGAGGTGCTCCATCACCTATGATGTTGCCCCGGCAGGTTGGGCGAATCTTCTGCCAGCAGTGGACCTCGATGGCAAATTCGTTGCCATGAATGTTTCTCCCTCAGTGCAGATGACGGAAGTTGCCGAACAGGTTCTTCGTGAGCTGGTGAGCTTCAAGCAAGCCTTTGAGTTGCAGGACGTGCAGCTCGTCCAGTTGCCCATCGGACCGGTGATTGTTGCCACAATTTCCGGGGCAAGCCTGCCCGTTCCTCTGCAAATCAAATATGCCGAGGAGGCGATACGAAAACGACTCAACAATGACAAAATCACCTTGCTGGTTAAAGCAGCGACGACCAGCAATATCACAGCAAAAGGTCGGGTTTTGCTCGGTAACTCGCAATTCGTCCCCATGGCCCCTGACGAGAGGGTTGTTCAACAAAAACTGGAAACAAGCGGACGCCTCAGTCTGGAGCAGCTCAAGGATACCTTCGTTCAGGGGATTGATGCCGATAAGGTTGGAGATGGTTGGGTCGTGCGAGCGGAAGTGCTCAGTGCAACCATGCCCCAGCCGGCCGATATTGCGCAAGTGGAACGGAGCCTTGTCAAAATTGCCGGCACCAAGGTAAACGTCTCTGTGCTCATTCCAAACGGACTGATCGTCAGGTCAAAGGGATTTACGACCATTCAACGCTCTGTTGAGGAAAAACTCTCTCAGAAACTTTCTTCCGCCAAGCTGAGCGAGTAGATTGGCCGGCGAATGAGTGGCGAATCATAATGGTAAATCAATGAGTTGCGAGTGTTGAGCACTATCGGCCGCTATGCCGATCGTTGTGACTCAATTGATTTTGATCCTATGGGATGGAGTCTTGTTGCGTAAAAAAACGACCAAATGGACAGAGGCCCGAACGAGACTGATCGAGAAGCGGCGTTCGGTGCCACCTGTTTTTACATTGATTCGTTCAACTTCTTCCTGACAAGGGACGAACAGGCAAACAGCCTTTTCCTTCTGTCCTTCCCCGAAACTGTGTTGGACCTGCTTTTTCAAGGGTAAGGGGGATACGTCTATTACCTTGTATGATTGTGTGACAGCGGGTGCTCGCTGAATGACATATCATCCTGAAGGGACAACAGTTTTGACAACAAAACTTCCTTTGTCCTGCTTCACCCGCAGCCCCATAGCCGTCAGGCTAAGGAGAAGACTCCAAGGGAGTGGTTGTATTCAGACAATTTGGCGCGACAAAACCGTCAAAGCCCCAGCCTCATAATGGCACCCTTTCCACCCGAGAATGATTACTAATCACTCTCGGAGATTGATGTTGAAGTTTTGCTAAATATAGCCATTTTTTCAGTAATTTGCATCATTTTTTACCATTAGGAGAGTAAGAGATAAGGAATATCGGCTGATTGAAGAATCTATCAGGAAACAGCTTCACTGCTTCTTTACCGCGCAGGAAATCGACCTGTTAGTTCGTAAGAGCAAGTTCGTTCAGCGGTCAAGCGTGCTTGGTGGATTCACTTTTCTCTGCCTGCTGGCTTTTAATAGCGATGCTTTGGCTTTTGAGAGTCTCAACGATCTCACCGTTAAGCTGGAATTGGACCATACCATATGCATAAAAAAACAATCCCTGGATGAGCGCTTCAATCAGCATGCGGTTTCGTTTCTCACAGCAGCCCTTTCAGAGTTGTTTAACAAGCAGTTGTCAGAGGGAAAATCGCTGTTGATGAGTTGTGATCAGTTTGCAAGGATTTTGATTAAAGATTCTGTTTGTTTTCAAATAGATCAATCTTTATCCAAGTATTACCCCGGTAGCGGCGGCAGTGGCTCTGCGGCCAGTGTCAGAATCCAGTTTGAATATGATTTAGTGTCCGGCAGAATCGTTGATCTCAGCCTGAATGCGTTTAACGACCAGGATGCAACCAATTCAACGCTGACCATTGATGTTGTCAGAGAAGGTGACCTTGTTATTCGCGACCTCGCTTACATGCATATATCTGCATTGCGAGGCATCTTGCAGAACCTTGGTGACTTTTTGTGCCGCCTGCAGGCCAACAAGCAGGTGTATCAACTTCGAGGCAAGAAAAAGCTTGAGCTGAATTTTTCCCGGATTGTTTTGGTTCACCGTGAATTGGAGAATTTCCCCGTATGCGTTAGTCTACAACGACGGAGGAATTCACTATGCGCAAAAAACGAAAAAACTACACAGGTCAGGAAAAAGTCGTCATTCTGAAACGGCACCTTGTTGACCAGGTTCCGATCTCTGACCTTTGCGATGAATATAACCTGCAACCAACGGTTTTCTACCGCTGGCAAAAAGAGTTCTTCGAGAATGTAATCAGCGGATTGAAAACCAGCCAAAATCAGGGAACAAAACCCCGCCACTTTGAGAGCAAAGCGGACCAATGCGTCTCGGAATAGTGCGATAACGCACTTCCTCAATGGTCCCGACTGATTGTTTTTTTCTCTTATGCTCTTTTTCGATAGCTCTTCCCCTCCATGACAAGGATCTCCGAGTTATAGACAAGTCGGTCGGCAATCGCCGTGGCGACGGTGGTGCTGTCAAAGATGTTTCCCCATTGTGCAAAGGGCAAATTGGTCGTTATTATCGTCGACTTCTGTTTATGCCGAGCACTGATGACCTGGAAAAACAAGTTTGAGCCCTGTTGGCCAAGCGGTAGATACCCGATCTCGTCGATCACAAGCAGATCCGGATTTTGGTATGTTTTGAGTTTGCTCTGGTTTTTGGCGAACTGAGCAAGCATTTTCAAGAACAAGGCGATGTCTCCGTTGAGACGATCAAGGCCTTCCTGGACGTCTATCCCCTCCAGGATAGCAAATTTCTTCTTTATATCCTCCGTTTGCCGCTGTTTGTTCAGAGACAGTGCTGACCTCCCATTGTGGTATTCCCTGGGGCTGATCCATTTGCTCAAAACGGAAAAAAAAGGGTGCGAACATCGACCGGCTTGGTGACATGATCGTTCATCCCCGCATTGAGCGCCTTTTCCAAATCGCCCTTCATCGCATCCCTCCAAAAGATGTGGCCAAGCATCTCGGTGTATCTATTCCAACACTATACCGGTGGTTGCCAGCATCAGCGCGTGATTAGCGCACCATTTTTTCGTTTTCTAAAGCTCGCCCCTGTATATCAAAATTCAACCAAAGCAGTCTCGCCAACAAGAGAGTTACTGTAGACATCTTCAGTTCGGTCAGTCTGGTTAACTTCTAAGATTCATAAGTCAAAGCTTTCACTTCCCGGCCAGGACCCGTTTGCGCAGGGACTCGACATTGTCGGCGATCTCCATCAGCGGTTGCCGCCGCACCCGATGGGGCAGCACCAGTTCGGCGCTGGTGGAAATATCCGCCGAGCTCACCGCGGTGCGGCCGTCCAGGGCGGCCAGGGTCTTGGCGGTCTTGAGCATGATGATATCGCCCCGGTGCCCGTCCACGCCCACTTCGAGACAGGTGGTGGCGATCTCAAAGAGCAGGGCTCGCTCGACCGCAACCTGCGGATACAACCCACGGGCGGTCAGCAACCGCTCGGCCAGGGCCGCGGACTCCGTCCGCCACTGACCGGCGAATCTTTCCGGATCGAGATCAAAGGCGGCCCGCCGCTCCATGATCGCCACCCGATCTTCGGCGCTCTGGATGCCCTCGATGTTGACGCAGAGCCCGAACCGGTCGAGCAGCTGCGGGCGCAGTTCGCCCTCCTCCGGGTTCATCGTCCCCACCAGGGTGAACCGGGCCGGATGGAAGAAGGAGACCCCCTCGCGCTCAATGGTGTTGACGCCCATGGCCGCCGAGTCGAGCAGCACATCCACCACATGGTCGTCAAGGAGATTGACCTCGTCCACGTAGAGGATGTTGCGATGCGCCTGGGCAAGGATGCCGGGCTCGATCCGCTTTTCGCCCTTTTTCAACGCATGCTCGAGATCAAGGGTGCCCACCACCCGGTCCTCGGTGGCGCCCACCGGCAGTTCCACCACCCGCACCTTGCGCGAAACAACCTCTGGCAGCAGTTCACGGCGCGCCCCCGAAATGAGTTGGCAAATTGCATGGTAGGATTCCAGCTCCTCTTTGGGATCAAGCTGATAGGGATCTTCGGCAAACACCTCAATTTCGGGGAGGATATCGGCCAGGGCACGCACGGCGGTGGACTTGGCCGTACCCTTCTCGCCGCGGATAAGGACGCCGGAGAGCCCGGGGTTGACCACATTGAGCATCAGGGCCAGTTTCATTTTTTCCTGACCAACGATGGCGGTAAACGGATAGATGGGTCGATTTTTCATTGTTGTTGTCCTCGCACGATGTTGACCAGGGCCTCTGCCTTGAGGTCGTCGATTTTAAAATATTGGGCCTCCAGGGCACCGGCCAGACGCCGGGCCAGACCAAAGGTGACCAGCCCGGCCTCCTCGGTATCGACCACAATGGTTCGAATACGTTGATCCCGGGAAAACGCCTCGGCCAGGGCCAGGGATTCCTCGACGGGCTTGTGCGCTCCCAGGGCCACATTGCACTTGCCGTCGGTGATGAACAGGACGATGGGCTGGGCGGTCGGGTTCTTGATCAGGTAGTTGCGCACCTGCTCATGACTCTTGGCAAGCCCTGCCGAAAGCGGCGTTCGCCCGCCCACCGGCATTTCCGAAAGCAGCCTCCCCGCCATGTCGACCGAGGTGGTGGGCGGCAGGTTGACCGTGGCCTCGTTCCGGCGGAAGGTGATCAGCGAGACCTTGTCCCGCTTCTGATAGGCATCGAGCAGAAGCGACATCACCGCCCCCTTGGAGGAGGCCATGCGTCCACGCGCCCCCATGGAACCGCTGGCATCGACCACAAAGAGGAGGAAGTTGCCGATACGCTTTTCGCGGACCTTGCAGCGGATATCCTGGGGCCTGAGCTGCACCGCCAGCCGCTGATCGCCGCCCATGTTTCGCTGGCGCTGATAGGGCGCGGCGGCGCGGAGGGTGGCATCCAGGGCGAAATCGCCGGTGTCCTGGAGGGTGGACTTGACATAGCGGCCCTGCTTTTGGGAGATGCGGCTGCGTGAGCGCCGGCCCGAGCCCCGCCGCACCACCCGGTCCTTGGCCGCGGTGAGCGACTTGACCCGGAAGGTGGTGCCGATGGCAAAGACCTTCTCCTCGGGCTCTGCCGGCGACTGCCCCTGCTTCCCCTCTTCCTCCTGGGCCTGTTCCTCGGGCGGCGACTGCTCGTCTTCCTGTTCCTGCGGTTGGGGAGGCGGTGGCGCCACCTGGCTCTCCGGGTTTTCCTCGGGCTGCTGTTGCTCCTGCTCCTCGGATTGTTCTTCCTGCTCCTGCTCGTCCTGTTCCTCGGGCTGGGGCGGTTCCGGCGGCGGGGGAGGTGGAGGAGGCTGGGCATCCCGCTTGCGATGGAGCAGCACCAGGGGCGCGACCTTGCCGATATGCTCGACACTGACCTCGGTTTTGCCTTCCAGGGCCGCCAGGGCGCGGGCAGCCTGCTCCATCACCAGGTCGGCACGGTGTCCGGCGACATTGTTTTCCCGACAGAGTTCCCCGATAAAGGAGCGAAGTCCCTTGCTGATCCGTACCCGGGGCAGCAGTTTGCGCCCATCGGTGATCCGGTGGGCGATGCGAACCGATTCGTCCGCATAGCGCCTGCAAAAGTCCTTCGGGTCCTGATCGAAATCCTCGCGCCGCAGCATCAGCTCCACCCGAGCCTCGGGGTCTTCGCCTCCGGCCACTTCCAGACAGAGCCCGAACCGGTCCAGGAGTTGCGGCCGCAGCTCCCCCTCTTCCGGGTTCATCGTCCCCACGAGAATGAATTGCGAAGGATGACTGGAGGAGATGCCCTCGCGCTGGATCCGGTTCTCGCCGCTGGCGGCCGCATCCAGAATCAGATCGACGATATGATCATCGAGGAGATTGACCTCGTCGATATAGAGCAGGCCGCGGTGGGCAGCGGCGAGCAGCCCCGGTGCAATCATCACCCGCCCTTCCCGCAGGGTGGCCGGGAAATCGATGCCGCCGCTGACCCGGTCCTCGGTGGCATTGAGCGGCAGATCGACCAGCGGTACCGGCCGGGTGGTCGCAGGAAGGTTCGGGAACCTGCGTGCACACTCCGGGCAGCGCGGGGCATCGGCTCCGGGCGAGCAGTTGTTGACACAGCCCACCACCACCTCCATATCCGGCAACAGGGCCGCCAGGGCCCGCACCATGGTCGACTTGGCCGTGCCCTTTTCCCCGCGCACCAGCAGGCCGCCGACACCGGGATTGACCGCCGCCAGCAGCAAGGCCTGTTTGAAGTCGTCCTGGCCGACAATCGCTGCCAGGGGATAGACTGGTTTCATTGATGCTCTCCGGTGAATGCTCGCCACGTATTCATGAAAGACAAAACCATCACCGGACACGGACCGAGCCGTCGAGGTCAAAACGAACTTTTTCCGCCCATTCTTTCACCTCGGCTTTTGTCCTGACCTGAATGCTGCCGCCCTGAAACTCACCGGTGGTCTCACCGATATGTTCCTCTATCGTTCCTTCGATTTCCAGATACACCATCCGTAACTCGGCAAGCACCTCGGGATCGGCCTGCCACAGCCCTCGTTGTTCCGCCTCCAGAAAACGGCGGGTCAACTCTTCCAGCGCCCAGGGATTGTTTTCCTGGTAAAACTCACGCATCTCCTTATCCAGGGCATGTTTTCTGGCTACCTCGTTAAAGATCCAATCATCCACCACATCCGAGGTCGCATCCCACCCATACAACGATGCTGCCTTATGGGCCATATCCTGCGCCCCCTTGTAGCCGTGGTGTTTCATCCCCTGAATCCATTGAGGATTGAGCAACTTTACCCTGACCACCCGTTCGATTTCCTCCCGCAGGGCGCGAATCCGAGGATTTCCCGGATCCCTCGTATCCCCCCAGAGCACCTTTGGAGTCACATTGGACAAGGCTCTGACTGCTGCTGTCATCCCCCCCTGGAAATCGTTGTAGCAGCAGTCCAGGGGGTCGGTTTCATCGGTTTCCATCTTATGGAACACGGTAGTAATTTTCTTGAGGTTGTGGACAAATTCATGGTGAGACTGACGCCCATACACCCCGTTACCGTAGGCAAAGCCGCCATGCTCCACAAAGGTTTCTCCAAGATCCCGTACCGACTTCCAGGCGCTGGCGGCAAGCATCAGTTTAATGCCATTGCCATAGGTGCCGGGCTTTGCCGCAAAGATGCGAAAGGTCGCAGCCCGTTCAAGGTCTTCTCCCCTGGGAGCATCGAGTTTCTGGGAAATCGATGTTTTGTATTCGTTGACATTCTTGAGGATGAAGTTGTCCGCCTCATCCTCTTCCAGCCCGGCAATCATGACCACAGCACGGTCGAGGAGTTCCATGAGGTTGGGCAAGGTATCGCGAAATATCTCACTGGTTCTGATGGTGACATCGATACGGGGCCGACCGAGCTCCGCCAGGGGGAGAGGCTCTACGCCAACGACCACGCCGCTTTCATTCCAGAGCGGACGTACGCCCATAAGGTGAAGGATCTGCCCCAGTTGCTCTCCGTCGGAACGAAAGGCATCGAGACTCCACAGCACCATCCCGATCTTTTCAGGATAGCCGCCATCTTCATCCATACTTTTTGCGAGGATCTCATCGGCCAGTTTGACACCTATGGCATGGGCCGCCCTGGTCGGGATGGTCCGGGGATCGATACTGTAGATATTTCTGCCGGTTGGTAGGACATCTGTTTTACCACGGGTCAGGGTTCCTCCGGGGCCTGGACTGATGTAGCGTGTCTCCATGGCTTGGGCTACTTGCCCCAATTCCCTCCCGGTCTGCATGAGATCTGGGTACAACCGCGTCTTGATCCATTCCAGCAGATTGAGCAAGCGCTCCAACAGCACCGGGTCAGCGTAGTTGAACATCCCTGCGACCCTTTCAAGGTCTATCCGGTCACTCTTCAGCACATGCTCGACCAAGGAAAGTGCTACCTGTTCGCATTCATCCAACAACCAGTGTGCCTCTGACTGGCGAACCACCTCATCGTAATCCCGGCCTTGCAACTCCAGGATCAATCTACGCAGAGAAGGAACACACCCATCAAATTTCAAGATGGTCAGAATCATGCGCGCGGTCGGCACGATGCCGTGGGTTTCGCTCAGGACATGCAGGCCCTGATTGATCGTTGAATCACGCAGCAGAAAGAGCTTGCCATGGATTGCCTCCACCAGTTCTTCACCACTCAGAGACATCAGTTGCGGCGCATCCAGGGAGGGCAAGAGCTTGTGAAGTCCAACGAGCTCGCGCAGTTCCTTTTCAATCAGGCCCTTGCGTGCGGCATCACCCATCCGTACCGCGTTGGTGTATTGCCCCAAAAGTGCATCAGCTTCCTCCAACTCGTCATACAAACCTGCAGACTGCATCAGGGGAATGAGATGATCCACCACCACGGCTGAGGCCCTGCGTTTGGCAAGGATGGCCTCGTTGGGATTTTTGCTGGTATATATATAGAGGTGCGGCACTTCTCCGGTGATGATTTGCGGGAAACAGTCACCACTCAAACCACTTGCCTTTCCCGGCAAAAATTCAATATAGCCATGGGTCCCGGTTGAAATAATCAGGTCGGAATGTTCCTGGATCCATTTGAAGGATCCATAACAGTGGTGGGTTGGCGGAACCTCGGGATCGTGGAGAATCTTACAGACCTCCCCATCGCAACGGGCGCCATAACAGCCACGTTTAGGCTCAGCCATCACCCGGATGTTGCCAAAATCCAGTCCGGTCACCACCAATTTGCCGTCATGCACCATGCCCAGCCCCGGAGGTTTGCCCCAGGCAGCGAGCATTTTCTCCTTATTGATTCTTGAAAGCTCATCAAAATAACCGGCATACTGTTCTGGACCGATAAAGGCTGCAACCCCGCCTTTGTTGACGATCTCCTCCACGGTGGTCCAGCGAAATTCATTGATGGCTTTTTTGGTCAAAAATTCCCGGGTCAGGGCTGCGCCATTCTCAGGAATGCCCTCGACATTGTACCCCTCTTCCGCAAGATGCCGCATCAATCGTACCACGCTCTCCAGCGAATCGAGACCGGCCGCACCGCCAAGCGAGGCCTCTGTCCCATGGCAGGGATTGTTGTGCAGCAAAATCGTGATACGCCGTTCAGCTTTGGGCATATTTTTCAAACGAAGCCAGTGCTTGATCCGCCGCACAAAAAAATCAATTCGTTCCATGACCGGCAGGGTCGGCCCACCGTATTCCACCTGAACGGCCTCAGGATCCTTGGCAAAGAGAACGGTCGGCTCGATGGTCCCGTTAAACTCAGGTTGGGCCACCCAGTAAACCTGGTTCATGGCTGGCAATCCCTGGGGACTGGCTTGCCACCGCTCCTCACTCATCCCACAGGAGACCGCCTGAAAAACAGGGGCATCAATGAGCTCGAGCACTGACTTTTTCCTTCTGTCCTCCGTTTCCGTGGGAAGGAGAAAAGAGGAGACACAGTTGACGATCACGTCGCAGCCGCTCAGTTGCTGCAGATCCACTGCAAACCCTGGACAGTCGTCGGCGGCATGCTCCTTTTGTTGCGAAAAAACAGGGACCGGAACAAGCCCGTTGTTTTCCAATTGGCGAATAAGGGCATCAATACCGCTGGTATGGCGGCGGTGGATGAGTGAACGAGCAAAAAAGACCCCCACCCTGGCCTGTCCTTTGGTATCTGCTGTGGTCGAAGAATGGTGCTCGTACCAGGACAGAAATGCCGCCAGATCGGCGTGTATTCCGGCATAATCCGGGTGATAAAATCCTGAGTAAGGCAAGAGGGGTTGCATAAGCGTGTTCTTCCAGAAGTAAAAGGAGTCCTTGATCGATTATCTCATGTGATTCCACATGGGGACACGGTGTCAGGCGCAGCGAAGGGCCTGAATTTGCAGGTGCGCGTTGATACATCGGACGTCGACCTCGACGCCATAGACATCGGCGATATTTTCCGGGGTCATGACCTCACTCGGTGATCCGGAACAATGAATTTTCCCCTGATGCACCATGATGATCGTCTCTGAAAACCTGGCCGCCAGATTGAGATCGTGCATGGCCATTATCACCCCCAGGGATTTTTGTGATGTGAGTTTGGCGATCATTTCCAGCATCTCCAACTGATGCCGCAAATCAAGATTACTCGTCGGCTCGTCAAGGAGCAGATAGGCGCTGTCCTGAGCAAGTGCCCGAGCCAGCAGCACCCGTTGGACCTGGCCGCCGCTGAGACTGGTCATCTCGCGCATGGCAAGCGAGCACAGCTCCATTTCTGCGATAATGGCTGCGACCCGCTCAAGGTCGATACGGGAAGGGCGCCAAGCCATATGGGGGCGGCGTCCGGCCAGAACGGATTCAAAGACCGTCAACGGAAACCGAGCGCTGATATTTTGGGGGACATAGCCGATTCGCCGAGCCAGTTCGCGTCGAGACAAGGCACGAACATCTGTTCCGTCGATACATACCGAACCTTCGCAGGTACGGAGAATGCCAGCAATACACTTCAGCAGGGTCGTCTTACCGGTCCCGTTGGGCCCAACAAGGCTGAGGATTCCGGGCCGCTTAACCTGAAGATGCACCGCATCCAGAATGGAATTTCCCTGATAAGCAAAGGAAAGATCGGTCACCTCCAGCATTACCAGAACTCCTTGGAACGTTTGAGCAACAGATAGAAAAAAAAGGGTACCCCGATAAAGGCGGTCACTATGCCAATAGGGACGACCTGAGGAGACCAGAGCGTTCTGCCGATGGTATCGGCGACAACAACGAGAAGTGCGCCGGTCATGCCGGATGCAGGTAAAAGGAACTGATGATCATTTCCCATGACCATCCGCGTAATATGAGGGGCGACAAGTCCCACAAAACCGATAACGCCAATGAAGCAGATGCTCCCGGCCGTTATCAGAGAGGCCGCCATCACCCCCCACATTCTCAATGATTCCACAGGAACACCGAGGCTGAGGGCTGATTCGTCGCCAAGAGCGAGAAGGTTGAAATCCCATGCACGCCAGAAAAGAAAAGGCATGGGCAAAAAGACCATGATCGCGGCAAAGCCGATTTCCGGCCAGCCCACTTTGGAAAGGCTGCCAAAAAACCAGAAGACTATCTCATAGACCTGTTCTTTGGTGCCCATGTACTGCATGAGAGAGGTCAAGGCGGAAAAGAGGAACATCTGAGCGATACCGGTGAGGATCATGGTCTCAGAGGAGGCTCGGCGCATCCTGGCAACGGCAAGAATGAAGACGGCCGAAAACAGGGCGCAAACAAAGGCCCCCATGGCAATTCGCCAACTGTGGAGGTGGCCAGCGAAAAAAAGCATGGAGCTCACAGCTCCAAAACCGGCGGCGGAACCGATGCCAAGGGTGTAGGGAGAAGCCAGGGGATTGCGTAGAACTGCCTGAAAAACGGTCCCGGACAGTCCCAGCCCACAACCAACCAGCACAGCCATGAGTACCCTGGGCAGACGCAACTGCCAGATAATCGCCTGGCTGCGGTCATCGCCCTCACCGAGCAATGCGGCAATTATCTCGTTCAGATGGATACCGGAAGCCCCAACGGCGAGCCCTACCACAATCGCACTGAGCAGTAACAGCAAAGCTAGAGCCAGCAGAGACCACCGCAGTTTGGACTTGACGCTGTACTCCCGATAAACAAATCCTCCCCCGTCGCTCATTGATTCTTTTCACCATTATCAGCAGACACATACACACCCTGATAGCTCAGCCCATGAAACAATTGCAGGTACTCCCGGTGCAGGGTTTCGGGAGAAATACTAGGTCGCATCTCCGGGTGCAACCAGCTCGCAAGGTAGGCGATGCCGATAATGGCACGGGGGCCGGTCCAGATGGCACCGTCGATGACATGCACGCGTCCCTGGGCAACAGCCCTGATATGCGGCCAGGCTGGGCGATGCATGATTGCTGCTCGCAGAAGGTTATAGGGCGATGCGTCTTTCTGCGCATACCCATTGCCCTGGGCAAAGGCCTTGATGACCACCTCTGGGTTCATCGCGACTACCCATTCCGGGGTGACACGTGGAAAAGGGATGCTCGAAGAGGAGGAAATACTGCGTCCGCCTGCCAGTTCGCACATTACATGACCACCGGAGCCTGGTCCGACCGTCTGGAGATCGGTGTAATTTTCCAGATACACCTCCGGTCGCTCGGATGAGGCGGCAACAGCTGCGCGGATCTTTGCAAACTGGCTGTGATGCCAATCCGTGAACCGTTTGGCCTCCTCTTCTTTGCCCAGCACCTGTCCCAGGATCTGCACCTCACTCTCTAGGGTTGCGATACGGTAAAAATCGAGGCGCAGCATGACAACACCTAACTGCCTGAGTTTATTTTCCACGCTTGCATCCGGATTCCCGCCATAGGCAATGATGAGATCCGGTGCAAGGGCGGCAATGACTTCCAGGTTCAGTTCATTCCATTTACCGACCTTGGGCCGATGAGCCAGCTCGCCCCAGAAGGGAGCCTCGCCAACAATATCGGAAAAAACGCCGACAACCCGGTCTTCAGCTTTCAGGATTCGCAGCACTTCCAGGCAGTCTGAGTTGATCGCGACGATTCGCCGCACTGGCTGGGGAATCAAAACCGTCTTTCCGGTCGCGTCTATGACATTCAGGGCAGAGCCCCAAGCCATTGCGCCTTCGAGCAACAGAAAAAAACAAACACTAAGCAGGCAGGTCCACAACCTGTACTGAACCAAACTTCGAGCTATCACGCTTAATACCGAAGAGTCAGTTCAACGAAAAAGGTCCGGCAATCGGTCTTGTAATACTCGTAATATTCCTCATCGAGAATGTTATCGACCGAGAAGGATATATCCACCCATTCACGTGGCGACACCGTTACCTTGGCATCCAGGAAAAAGGCCGGCTCATAGGTTCCATAAACACCATCCACCGTATCGTCGTCCAGTTTGCTGTAATAACGGCCAACAAGGCTCCCTTTTACCCACTGGTACCGGGTGTCCATCCCGAGATTCCATGCCGTTCTTGGAATACCTTCAACCCTTTTCCCCTCTGTGGACGGGTCTGTGGGATTATCGGTGATTTTGGCATCGGTATACGTAAAATTTCCCCAGACCGAGAGCCAGTCGGTAAACGTATGCGAGGCCTCGATTTCAACCCCCTGCGTGCGTGCCTTGCCGGCATTGATCCGGGTTTTGGTGCTACCAACGGTTTGATAGTAAATCAAATCATCAATATCGTTATAAAACCCTGTCAGTGACACCCGAGTTTTCCGATCAAAGAAATACTGGTCAACGCCCATTTCATAGCTCCAGACGGTCTCAGGTTCCAAATCCGGGTTGCTCTGGTAGGTTGTGGAGCCGGAAACCCAGCTACGGTACAGCTCGTACAGGGTCGGGGCACGAAAGGCATGTCCCACAGAAGAACGCAAGGTGGTATTCGATCCAAGCTTCCATGCTGCGCCAACTTTTGGGCTTATCGCCGAATCCGTATTGCTGTCGTAGGAAACCAGTGCGCCGGGTACCCCTGAAGCACCGTCGGTGACCTTCCAGGCATCGTAGCGAACCCCAAGATAGAGGGTAAAAGGATCGGTTACCTGCCATTCGTCCTGGGCAAAAAGTGCCCATGTCTCCGCTTGCCCCCCGGAATAGAAGGTGCTCGCGCTTCGACCGGCATAACTGCGATACGAGGGAACGGTGTAATCGTTTGTATCGGAATCGTCGGTGCGGAAGGCGGAGCCAAGGGTGAGCAGGTGGGATTCACCAAGAGGTATGTTTCCGCGTAACTCACCAAACCAACTTTCATTCTCACTGATTTTCAACGACCCCGGTGAAGAGTAATAATCGGCTGTTCCAGATCCGGTTTCAAGGGTATAGCGGTCATCGGACTGTACGGTGCCAAACTGTGCATGCACCTCCACCGGGCCCAACAGTTCTTTTACGGCCATCGTAAAGGTGTCGGTGTCGTTTCTCCCGATACCGGTGGAGGCAATAAAATCGTTGGGTTGGAAAGAAGCGCGCAGGCTGGGACCAACAATGGCGGAACTCGTTGCGTCACCATAGGTCCCCATGTAAGAGTGGGGGGCTCCATAATCGTATTCATGCCGACCGGAAACAGCGGTGAACGCCAGATTACCGGTTTCGGAATAATCGAGGCTGAGTTTGCCGTTCAGATTCTGGTGCAGCGCGCCATTATCGCCCTTATCGCCGACCACCCATTTGGTGGGATTGCCACTGGCATCATCCATCGGATAGCCGCCGGTAACATTGCCGACACTGGTAGCAATTGATCTGAGCACCGGAGTCGTTGGATAGCCGTCCGTGCTCTCCTCTTCATATCCGAGTTGGACGCTCAGTTTGTCCCAAAATCGATCACCTGCACTGATATGATAGCGGGCAGTATTGTTCGCCCCGTACCCAGCCCCTGTTTCAAGTTCGAATTTTTTCGGGGTCTGGGTGATGATGTTAATCACCCCGCCCATGGCATTGCCGCCGTACAACGCCGATGCCGCACCTCGTACCACTTCGATGCGCTCAATATTGTTGACCGGTAAGGTTCCCCACTCAACACTGCCACCATACGCATCATTGAGGGGCTGGCCATCGAGTAAAACCAGGGTGTATTGGTCTCCCTTGAATCCTCGCAGGGAAACCGAAGGAGTGGAATCCATCATTCCTTTTGTCCTTTTGGCAAAGACACCGGGAACGCTTCTCAACGCCTCATCCACGGTTTTGACATTTTGTTTTTTCAAGTCATCACGATTGATGACCGTAATGCTTGCAGGTATATCCTCGATCATTTTCTCGGTCTTGGTCGCCGTGACCACCACCTCATCCAGTTCAACGGCTTTTTCTTGATCTGCCGCGATGCCAGGTCGCACCACGACCGCACCTGCTGATAATGCGAGCAACAACAGTCTCGCGCATCTTTTAGTCTGCATTGCATTCCCCCCGAGGTTCATTCAGTTTTCCCTTGTTCCCAGCTATCGAGAAAGAAGCATGCTCAAGGTTGTTCCCGCTCCACGCCAGAAGTCACCGTTTCCCTCCTTAGGCGGACGAGACTCGGCATGCGGAAAGTACATGCAGGCACCCAATCCGGTGAAAATGCTCTTTCTAATGAATCAACTCCAGCTGTTCACAAACCATCTGTTGCCGTGCTCCCTCCTTGCCTAACTTTTGAGAGCGACCGACCTTGTCAATAATACGCTTTAAAAATTCGTAACACATAATGAAAACCAAAAACTTTTTCAAGAATTAATTCTTGGTCGAGATATGCTTTTTCACCGATAGTGAAAATTTAACCAATGCAACCTTAGGCCCTGATTTTTTCAGCGAATTAGCACTTGTGTGAGGGGTTGGCAGATGTGGGGCAGTTCGTCTTCGATCATAACTTATAGAGATTAATAAATATTAACCTTCACGGGTGTGTACATGCCGGCTTCAACCCTGACCACGGATGGTTATTGAAATCATCAAAAACCTAAGGGGGAGGAGAAACGGATGGAAGGAAGTGCAGAAAAAGTATTCGACCTTTTGTGCCTATTGTGGATTCTTCTGGAAAGAGATAGGCCCAAATTCCTAGGCAGGATCAGAGCACAAATAAAATAGACTGGAGTTTGGAGTTTCAGGCTGGCCCGGCCGGAAGGCGATTTTGGGGGGCCAAACTAAAAAAATATAAAAAAATTATTGACATAGCTGCCGAAATGCGGCAGCCGCGCTTTCCTTAGAAAGCGCGGCCTTCAGAAGAGAACAACTTCACTCTTCTGGAGGCCGCCATGGGCAACAAGGGATATGGCAGTATCCCCGGGACCCTGTTTGAATGTATCACATTCCTTGCCAGGGCTCTACCGGTACGTTCCGTTCCAACCTTTATCGAACTGCTGATCGGTGCCATGCTCACCCAGACCGGGTTTGTTACCGGAGCCTGGCTGGCGATCAGACCGCTACGCAGTTGGAGCGCCTATTACAAATGGCTCCAGGATGGCAAGTGGTCCTGGGTCGCCCTTGGGGTGCAGATGGCCCGGATGGTAGTGACCTTCTTTCCCCAGCTGGTCTGGTTCCTGATCATTGACGACACCTTCGTCTACCGGGCTTCCCGAAAGGCGCCGGGAAGCGGAATCTATCACCAGCACGGCAACAAGGCCAATCGACCCCAGTATGCCCGCGGCCAGTGCTGGGTGAGCATGGCCCTGTCGGTAACCAGGGGCAAAAAGCACTCGGCGATCCCTTTGCTCTCCCGGCTGATGCGCACCGACGGCAACACCGGCAAGCTCGATGCGGCGAAGGTCCTGCTCAGAACCGTAGCACGGGTGTTCACCGGCAAAAAGGTCTGTCTCCTAGTGGACAGCTGGTATATGAAGTACCCTTTGATCGCCTTTGTCCTGGCCCTTGGCTTTCAGGTGATCGGCCAGGTCCGACGGGATACGGCGCTGTACGCGCTTCCAGTGGCCACCGGCAAACGGGGGCGGCCGGCCAAGTATGGCGCCAAATACACCCCGGATGAGGTTGCTCTTTTGCCGGAGGTACGCCATTGGCTGTTCCTCTACGGCAAGTGGCAATGGGTACGCTACCGGAGTGCTGTCTGCCTGGCTAAATTCCTTCGCGGCCATCGGGTCAGGGCCGTGTGGATGCAGTTCGAAGACGAGGATGGCAAGCTCAGTAAGCCACGCCTGCTCATCTCCACCAACAGTCAGCTGAGTGCAGACGAGGTGTTCAAGTTCTACGCCCGCCGCTGGGCCATCGAAGACCTCTTCAACCAGATGAAGAACGGTTGGGGCTGGCGCGAGGCCTGGCAGCAGTCCCGCCAAGTGCTGCACCGCTGGACTCAGATCCTTTCGGCCGCCTATGCCCTGCCGCAACTGCTGAGCATGTATTGCAGCGAGCAGATGCACGGACTGCTGCAACTGACGCCATGGCGGAAAAAGGCCCCGGTGACCGCCGGCCAGATTCGCTTGGGACTACGGATGTTTTTCAGCCATGTCCGGGTTCGGGACTGGTGGAACCCGACATGCCGAAAATTCGAACCCGGTTCACCCCTTGGGAAATCGGGCAATACTGCCGATTCAGGAAAAAAGTCCAGGAAACGGAGAAAAAGGAACAATAGGGTAACTCATCCGGCACCGCCATCGTGACGGTGGCTTAACCATGAAACTCCAAACTCCAGTAAAATAGAAACAGGCAGTCTCAATCTATTTTGCGCAGGCAAAGTTTGAGATGTTTCCTGACAAGGAGCTAACCGGCATAAAGGATTTTCCCTGTGTCCTTCCGGGAAATATGCTTCCTTGCTGGGGTCAATAGGGAATTGATTTGCGGACTTCTCGGCCCAAAGGCCTGTTGATGAGGTACTTTGCCAGGCAATACTTTGAAATGAGATTTTTTCACCGAAAAGATGAAGATATGGCAGGGGATAAAGTTAGGATGAGAAGGTGCCTGATCAGTGGCCGTCAGGCACCTCTTTTCTAAGGAAATATAACCAGATGAAAGGTTATATAACTACCAGTTCTCGCCGAGTAATTCAAAATGGGCCCTGGCATGATCACATGCTGGACATTTCTCCGGAGCCCCTTTTCCGGTATGCAGGTATCCACAATTGCGACAGCGCCACGTTACCTTCTCGTCACGTGCAAAGACCTTTCCTGCCTTAATATTGTTCATTAAGTCGAGGTAACGCTTTTCATGTTGCTTTTCCGCTACCGCTATCGCTTCGAAAATACTGGCAATCGCAGTAAATCCTTCTTTGCGGGCAGTTGCTGCGAATTCCGGATACATGACCATGTGCTCATGATTCTCGCCAGCTGCAGCCTCAGCCAAATTTTCTTCGGTACTACCTATTACTCCAGCAGGAAAAGCCCCTGAAATCTCTACCTCGCCTCCTTCAAGGAGTTTGAATAATCGTTTAGCGTGCTCTTTTTCCTGGTTGGCTGTTTCTTCAAAAATAGTGGATATTTGAACATATCCTTCATTTTTTGCCTTTGAAGCAAAAAATGTATAACGATTGCGCGCTTGGGATTCTCCACAAAAGGCGGTAAGAATATTTTTTTCAGTCTGGGTTCCCTTTAATGAGCTCAAGGTCATTTATCCTCTTGTTGTTATTTTTGGGTTTACTTTGGAACTTTATTTAAATCGATATTCAATGCCTTCGCCACACCTGCACCGTAGTCGGGGTCGGCCTTTAGGCAATTGCCGATGTGTCGGATTTTGATCATCTCCGGTGCATCATCCATGGCCCGGGCTGTATTGCCAAAGAGGGCCTCCTGCTGCTCCTTGCTCATAAGGCGAAAAAGCTTGCCCGGTTGAGTATAGTAGTCACTGTCATCCTCACGAGCGTTCCAATGGGCTGCGGCACCGCTGAGTTCCAAAGGTGGTTCGGAGAAATCTGGCTGCTCCTGCCACTCACCATAGCTGTTGGGCTCGTAACTCAGGGTTGAACCATAATTGCCATCAACCCGCATCAGACCGTCACGGTGATAACTGTGAAAGGGGCAACGGGCCCTGTTGACCGGAATGAGATGATGGTTGACACCTAATCGGTAACGTTGGGTATCGCCATAAGAAAAAAGCCTGCCTTGAAGCATCTTGTCAGGTGAAAAGCTGATTCCCGGCACTACGCTGGCCGGATTAAAAGCCGACTGCTCGACCTCGGCAAAATAATTTTCCGGGTTTTTGTTGAGTTCGAAATAACCCACCTCAATCAGCGGAAAATCTTTTTTGTACCACACTTTGGTTAAATCAAACGGATTGTAGGGAAGTTTTGTGGCCTCCTCTTCGGTCATAATTTGGACAAACATCGTCCAGCGAGGAAAATCGCCATTCTCGATACTGTAGTAGAGGTCGCGTTGATTGCTTTCACGACATTTGCCAATAACAGCCTCAGCTTCTGCATCGGTGAGGTTTTTGATGCCCTGTTGAGTACGAAAATGGAATTTACACCAGTATCGTTCGTTTTTGGCGTTGATAAAGCTGAATGTGTGGCTACCGAACCCGTGCATATTGCGAAAGCTTGCCGGAATGCCACGGTCACTCATAACCACGGTCACTTGGTGCAAGGCCTCGGGCAGGGAAGTCCAGAAATCCCAGTTATTTTTCGCACTGCGGAGGTTGGTTCGAGGGTCACGATGGACGACATGGTTCAGGTCCGGAAATTTGAGCGGATCGCGTAAAAAGAAAACGGGTGTATTATTACCAACCAGATCCCAGTTACCCTCTTCAGTGTAGAATTTAAGCGCAAACCCCCGAATATCCCGTTCCGCGTCTGCAGCACCACGTTCTCCGGCCACGGTGGAAAATCGTGCAAACAATTCAGTTTTTTTGCCAATCTCAGAAAATATCTTAGCACGGGTGTATTGGGTAATATCGTGGGTTACAGTAAAGGTTCCATAAGCTCCGGAGCCCTTGGCGTGCATCCGGCGCTCGGGGATCACCTCTCTATCGAAATGAGCCATTTTTTCAAGGTACCACACGTCCTGTAGAAGTTGAGGACCACGAGGCCCGGCGGTCATAACGTTCTGATTGTCAGGTACCGGAGCCCCAGCGTTGGTGGTGAGATTTTTTTTGTTTTCGTCCATCAGTGCGTCCTCATGTAGTATGGTTATCATTCACAGCTACGATAAAACTGCCAACCATCCGACTTCTCACGAACATTTTTCTCTGTATGTTGAATGTATGCCTAGATTGTGAATTTCATCCGTGGCAAAACATAGCAACATGATAAAGCTGATTATTTTCAGGCATGGCGGTGCCAGCATCCTTTCGATATCCCCCCTGAAAGGGAAGAAAATTTTCTTTATATTGAGAATTTATTCTCAAAGAGGAAGCTGTGCCAAATTGTCAATTTTAGCATTCATTTTGTATAGCGTAGTATAAAATTTACGCAAAGCAATAAAATTCCCACGAATGACAAATATGTAACACGATAGGATTAGCCCGATTATGTCAGACAATACACATTTTGATTTTTCAATCATTCGTACCCTCCGCTTAAAACGGGGGCTCACTGCTGAACATCTTGCTGAAAAGGCGGGATTAACGAGGGCAACGATAGCGAAGATAGAAAGCAGTGAAGGGAACCCAACGTTGGATACCATCAGGGCGCTGAGCAATGTTTTTCAACTGTCAGCAAGTGAACTTATCCGGCTGGCAGAAGTCGACCAGTGTGAAGAGCCCGAGATCAAATCCTTCCGAGATAAAGGGATGGATGTCGATCATATTTATTTCCCTGGATTCGAGATTTTCCATATTCGAGGAGGCGCCGGTCTCCATTACACCGCAAATCCAGAATTTCATGAAAATACGGCTGAAGTATGTCTGATTCTTTCAGGCAGGCTCAAAGTGAAGATTGCCGGACGGATTTATGAAATGGGGTCAGGTATGGCGATGCGATTCAAGGCGTTACAAGAGCATGAGTTTGAAATAATCGAAGATGCAGATTTTCTCATGATGCACCACAATTTAATGTAACTTGAAAATTTCGAAATCATCTCTATAAAAAGTGGCCTCGTTTTTTTTGGACAGAAGCCGATGGGGGCAGATAAGATTGATACTGGCAGCCCCAGCCTATTTTACGTTGACAGGGCTTGAGACTATTCCTGAAAGTATCCCAGGCTGTCGAAATCCATCTGCAGTACCACAGAGCCAACTCAATGAAAATACCATCAAGACAAGTGAGTTTGTACTCCACCGATTCAAATAGGGCCCCTGAATATTTCCCGTTCATTGGGGCGCCATTAAACGGACCATGAAAATAGTAGCCACCCCGAGCACAATGAGGGGCAACTCGATCAGTAAACTTCGCATCCCTCCGGTATCACGTCTCCCGGGGACGAGGTCGGCCAGGGCAATATAAATAAAGCTAGCGGCTGAGAGTGATAGCATGAAGGGTACCAGCTGCTGGATGACAGGTAAAAGGAAATAGGTCAGTAGTGCCCCGGGTAACGCAGCGAGACTGGACATGCCGTTCCAGATCAGGGCCCGAGTTCGCGAGTAACCGCTTTCCAGGAGAATGGCAAAATCACCCACCTCCTGGGGGACCTCATGTGCAATTACGGCAACGGCCGTGGCTATGCCCAGAGAGACAGATCCTGAAAAAGCGACGGCAATGGCGACACCATCGACAAAATTGTGGACCGAATCTCCGATAAGAATCATAGCGCCGGCCCGGGAGTGTACCTCGCAAGGATGCTCGTGGCAATGACGCCATAGGGCTACTTTTTCCAGTACATAAAAAAAGAATAATCCCAAACAACACAGTCAACAGTACGGAAGGATAGACTAGACGCTCCAAAGCATGTGGAATCATGCCGATAAAGGCAGCCCCCAGGAGTGTACCGATTGCATAGGGGAGGAGAACTCCGGTAACCTGGCGTAGCCGGTTGTCCCGCAAGAGCAGTAACCATGCAGCGCCAGCAACTGAAAAAATCGAGCCCAGCAGGGTGAACAACACAATCAAGGTCAGTATCATGCCGAGCCCCCTTTGTTTCTGGAAAATCGTCGCAGATAAAAGGTATGGCCCTCATAAAAGGCGACGGCCAGATCACCCCGCTGCAGCAGCCGATCCACCACCTGCCACGAAGCCTCGGTGCGGGCAAGCAGTGCCTGCACCGCTTCGGCTCGCATCGGATGCACGGCAGTGATGCTCAGCAGGTCGCGCTCAGCATTGCCGGTCGATGCAAAATCATCGCCTTCATAGCCGATAAGATACTCCACCCGATCCAGCCGTTCTTCGAGGAGCTGATATATTCGGTTGAGTGTCGTCTCGTCCGGGGCGCGAACCGACGAGTCCATCGGCGGCCGGGTAGGAATGCTGAGATATGCACACTGCGGTTTGATTTCCTCAAGGAACCTCGCCACATGTCGCATGCACGAGTCTTGGTCGTTAAGCCCTTGGACCAGCATGGTCTCGGTCACAAGAATACCGGAAAAGCTCCGGTTAAAGGCGCGAATCCCGTCAAGTATTCGCTCAAGCTCCATGGTAGGATGAGGACAGTTAATTCGGCGCCAGACCGTTTTATCGACCGCGTCGACCTTAACCGAAATCCAATCGACCTGAGACAACGCTTCCTGCACTTCTTCACGCCACAACAGGGAGCTGTTGGTAATTACGCCTACAGGGGGTCCCAAGGACTTCAATTGGCTGATCGTTTCGCCCAACCGGCTGTCTAGGGTGGGTTCTCCATCCGGCACAAAGGTCAGATAATCGACCGGCTCTTGTTGAACGTGCAGTTGTTCCAGCCGGGTGCGCACCTCCTCCACCATCTGTTCAGGGGCATGGAAGGGACACCGATTTGCCATAAGCTTGGTGGTGGGGCCTACCTGACAGTAGAGGCAGGCGTAGGTGCAATGTTTGGCTGGGATGTTATTTATCCCCAAACTTTTCCCGAGCCGGCGTGAAGGCACAGGGCCAAAGGTATAGCAAGTTTCTCCAGTCGACATTTCGTTCCTCCGTGACGCTACGGTGACATCAGCGACTAAACCATTTCAAATTAAAACGAGTTGGTGCAATGCAGGGCATTTTTAAGATCTGCCCACAAATTCTGCGGACGAGGCTCTTTCCCGTTAACATCTTTACAGACTTGTTGATAATCCCCAGGCATATCAATTTCGTACCATGGTTGATTGTCTATCGAGACAGCCTTGATGCGTTCCGTATCAATAACCGAACCATAAATGAAGGGAGGAAATTTATCGACATGACCAAGGTTAATTTGGCGAATCAGTTCTTTTCTCAATACCCGCGCTGCATTCTGGCTGAACTTACAGACCTGCACGCTCTCGGCATCGGCGTCGACCGCGGCGATATCCTTACCAATACCGGCAACAAAGCCTTGACGTAACCGAATATTCATCTCCCCATCGGCGAGGATCTTATCAGAATCCACGAGGAGAGCATTTGGATGCTCCTCGGCAAGTAATTTTCGAAGGGACGACGCTCCAAAAATCACATCCGAATTTAACAGCATGAAATCAGAGTCGAGGCACTCCCGCGCCAAATACAGTGAATACAGGCTGTTCGTGGTGAGATAATCAGGATTATGAATGTAACGAATATCCGGTCCGGCAATCTGTTCCAGAAGTTCGGCGGCAAAACCGTTGACAATTGTTATATCGGAAATGCCGTTTTTCCTGAGGAGGGAGAGTAAATATTCAAGGATCGTCGTTCTGCCGAAGGGGAGCAAGCACTTGGGCTTCTTTCTCGACAATGGCATCATTCTGACGCTCCTGCCCGCGGCTAAAATTATTGCCTTCATCTGTAGCCTTTTTTCAAATAGTGGTGGACTCGTACATGCCAGAGCCTAGGTTGTTCCATATCGTGCATTCAGTCTCTTGCGAAGCAAAAAATGTCGTATCCTGGGCTTATTACGAGAATGACAATAATTTTTAATTAAAATAATTTTTATCCTATCAAGGTTTCCGTCGACAGTGTTTTTCCAATTGAGAGAGAGGAACAATCCGTAACGGATTATCGGATATTGAAGTTTTATCAAACGATCTATCAATGGAAACAACGCCATATCTCAGGTTCGTTGACCGCAACGGAACTACGCATTCGTATGCATAGTCAGCAATCTTTGAATAATCTTGAGCCATTCGAATCAATCCCTTAACAATATCAGGAAAATGCGAGGAGACATCCTCTTTCTGCAGAATATCTTCAGATCGGTAGAGCAAAGGCTCCCCTCTTTTCGGTATGAAAATCGAAAAATTATCGACCTCCATCCCAAAATTTCCGTTCTTGATATTGATGGCTCTCCGCTGGGTGCTTGAAGCAAACAACGAATGCCCCATGAATCTATTATCCTGACAGATTCCCGCCATATGCAACAGAGTCGGTGCAAGATCGATATGGCTGGCGGGAACGTCGATGCGTCCCTGTTTCATCAAGGGATGTTGCGCGTGGATCACGAGTGGAACCCAGTTGGTTTCGTGGCGGGTGTTTTCCCATCCAGTCACTTTACCGCGCTCACCCAGATCTATTCCGTGATCTCCGGTAATGATGAAGACCGTGTTTGCATACCAGGGTTCATTTTTCACCGATTCGAAAAATTCACGAATGACATCGTCATCGTATCGCATGGTATTCGTAATTTTTCTTCTCAGGTCTGTCCCCTGATACAGGTAAAATCCAGGTTCAGGTGAATCGAAAGGCATGTGGTTGGAAATAAGAAATGCCGTCAGGACAAAAGGCGCTCCCCGCTGCGCCTTTTCCTTGAGATATTTGGCTGCGGATCGCATGATCTGCCGGTCTTCTTCCTTGTCTGCTTTGTCGTAGTACACGAAATCGTACCACTGGGACAGCCATCGCCGTTGGTTGTCCCAATCCGGATCCGAACCGCTGAAAAATGCCGCATGATATCCGTGCTGTCTGAGCAGGGATGCATAACTGTCGAGTTTGGTGCGGGTAAATGATCGGGCCACCGTCTTCCGCGAATGCGGCAGCAGTCCCGTGTGCAGGGCCATAAAAGAAAAGATAGTGGGCTGTCCGTTGGAAATGAACCTGGTGTAATAGGATGAGTGCTCCGAGGTAGCCAGCGAACGAATGAAAGGAGTCGTCTCCACTTCTTCGTTCGGATTCAATAGGGGCATATTCATCGCCCGGAACGTCTCAATGGAAATAATGACGAAATTCCATGGAGTTTTGCCAAAGGAGGGACACAGCCCTTCCATCCTTTTGGCAAGAGGATCGGATTCGCTTGTGAAGTGCCACCCTTTCTGGGTATTGACAGCGCTCCACAAGCCGCCGACCCGCCGGCTTCTCTCGGCAATATCCGTGAAGTCCGTCTTGGGGGCACATGCATCGCGAAGGCTTTCGGCAAGCACGATCACCACCGGCGCCACTTTATACTGTCGGTTTTTGGAGCCAAACAGGGATGTGCGCAGGAAAAACGGAACAACAACGAAGACCAATCCTACCACGACAGTGGCCACAACCACTATTCTTCTTGGAATCTTGATGTTGACTCTTCGGATGATGACAGTCGAAAGAACGAAAAAAATCAGCGGAACAAGGAATAAGAAAACAGCGCCGTAGGATCCGCCCACGTCATCTCGGATTGCGTGATGAATTGACAGGGGAATGCCACTCACTGTAGTGTAGGTGAAAATATAATCGATCGAGAGATGCATCCCCAAAAAACGAAGAATCTCGTTGTCGATCTGGGTAACTATCAGCGTTACGGCGAGCACCATCACATAGACCCAGAGAACCCACAACCGCACTCGCTGTCGACCAATGGCCGCGACGAACAGCATCGGAACGGAAACCAGAGAAATTCCGTAACAGGAATAAAAGAGTGCATGTGGCAGATAATTTGACAAATCGAGCACATAAGGAATTCCATAGGGCGTGTTTCGCAGGAACAGGGCGAGTTGCAAGGCGACTCCGCAAAATAACGCATTGATATAGATCAAGCCGAACGTCTCCGGCCCAGGATCGATAGCCCCCCCGCCTCTGCCAGGTCGCCCCCCTTTTCTCACCTGATACGATTGAAACAGTCCCGCATTCATCGACGACATCCAGCCTCAGCTTGCCGATAAACATCCATGGTCTATCGACAACGACAGTTAAAGGAAACACTCTTGGTGCAACGACGTTAGTCGGATAACAACGTAAATGAAGATTACCACCACAACTCGACTAAAATAATGCGATCTCTCTCCTCGGTCGAGAAGATACCCGGGTGGTCCGTCATTGCTCGGATCGATCCGCAATTTCGATATCATTCACAAATGAATAAGAGCGATCTCAAAACAGAACCTTGAACTAAGATTCTGTGGTCATCACACTCCCAAAATCTTGCCGAGCGTTACATTCCGGGTTGTGGAGGAGCCAGAGATGTCAGTATAAGGACAGAATAACGTAAAATGCCAAATCTTTGCCCCCCTTGCCTCGTCCATCAGGCCCTGCGGCATTCGGCACACAAGCCCAGGTTTGCGGATAACGGCAGTACTTCCGGCCACCTGACGGCAGTTGGCGGAACACACGCCGCGAGGATATATACAAGGCATCCCTCTTCCTTCATCGACCATGGCGTTCAATGCACATCCCTTCCAACACCCACTCGGATCTGAGTCCATCACGTCACACGACCATTGCCCGAGGCGCGGTCGTCAACATTCTCGGTTCATGTGGCAAGGTCCTCATCCCTGTCTACTTCATCCTCATTACCAGACTGTTCGGTCCCGCCACCATGGGGGTGTATTACATGGCCTTTGTCGTCATCGATATTGCCCTTACCCTCACTGTTTCCGGCTTTAACGACGGCATCCTCTTGTATTGCTCCCGCTATGCCGACGATAGCAGGGATGAAGAAAAATTTTACCGCATCCTCGCCAACGGCTTTCTCCTGACTCTGGGGCTTGCGGCGCTGCTCGTTGCCGGCTGTCATTTCTGGGGTCTTGGGCTGCTCAGAGCACGCTACCCGCAACCGGGTTTTATCGAGACGTTGCAGGTGATGTCGCTGGCTATCCCCTTCTCCGTGCTGTCAACCGTGGTCATTGCCGCCACCAAATCACGGATGAACATGAAATGGGACGCGCTGCTCAATGGCTTTCTCCGCCCCCTGCTCCTGATCCTCTTCGCCCTTGTTGCCCTCACGGCTGGGAACAGCGGCCTGCGGCAACTGGCACAGGGCTACCTGGCCACAAGCATCGTTCTCACATTCGCCGCCGTGGCCGTGTACCGGAGGTATTTTTCCCTGCCGAAGCTCCTCTTCGCTTTTCGCCATTTTCGCCTGGAGAGGGGGTTGCTGGCCTTTGTCATCCCGCAGAACCTCAACCGCACCTTCAACACCTTCGTCACCAACCTCGACGTACTCATGCTCGGTTATTTCGGTCTCAAGCCCGAGGCCATCGGCTTTTACGGAATCGGCGCACAAGTCGTTCGCAATATCCGTGAGATAAAGCTGGCCTTCGCCGGATCCTACGCACCTGTCATCGTGCGGCAGCATCAAGCCGGAGACAACGTCGGCATGGGGGCTACCATGACCACCGTATCACGCTGGATCATCAGCATCGCCTTGCCGGTGGCCATCGTCATCGGTATCCTGCGCCAGGATATCCTCCTCCTTTTTCACGCCACGTTCACCTCAACCGCGTCTTTCATGCTTTTCCTCCTGATCCCCCCGCTGTTGAGCTGCAGTTTCGGACTTGCCGGAAATATTGTGGTCATGACCGGTTACTCCCTGGTCAATCTCGGCAATTCCGTGCTCGTTGCCGCCAGCACCCTCATGTTCAACGCCCTGCTGATCCCGCGCTTCGGGCTGATGGGGGCGGCGATGGCGACCATGCTCGCTTCCGTCTTGATCACACTGCTCCAACTGGTCGAGGCCCGCTACCTGATTGGTGTGCGGATCGACTGGCCGCGGCTCAAGGCGCCATACCTGGCGGTGCTGCCCGCGGCACTTCTCCTCGCAGTCCTGCCCCCCACCGCAGAACTCACGCAGCGCCTTGTTCAGACAACCCTTTGTATCGGAGTTTACGCCGCTCTGCTGGCCCGGCTCAGCCCTGATAAGGCCTACCGGCAGGCACTCGTCAACATTTTCACCCGATCTCCCAGGGAACGGGCGCAATGACCGACAACCCGTCAATGCCCCCGGAAGGCGACTCACGAAGAGAGCCCCGTTCAGCGGACCATCTGCCGCAACACATCCGCCGTGCGCTCGCAAGCCCTGCCATCGTAGGGCAGCATGTGGCGGGAGAGGAACTCGCTGATCAGCGCCTGACAACAGTCGGGCTCTGCCGACGCCCGGCGAAAGGCGTGGCACAGCTCGTCATACGTCTTCGCCGCCAACCCCCCGATCTCCGAAGGGTTACGCCGCCAGACATAACGTTCATTGCCCACCGCCACTGTGCGCACTTTGCCGCCTGAATAAGCCCGGTACATGAAACTCTCGTCCCCTGGCCGGATCGGATAGATGTGCACAGACGGTCGACCGGTGGCGTAATAGTACGTCAGCAGCGAGGAGTAGTTGGAGACAGCGAAATCAGCGACCATCATATCGAGCAGACTGTCGCGTGACTCGTTTTTGTATTTTATCAAGACGTTGTCATGCTTTCTGGTAAGCGCTTCGAGAGCTGCGAGATAGCTGCCGTCAAAGCGCATGCGGTCGTGCATGCGCAGGATGACGCTGACCCCTTCGTCAGCGGCCAGGTTGAAAAATTTGTGAAAGACCTCCAGGTCGTCCTCCCCATAGGGAAAGATCCGTGCATAGTGCCAGGTGGGGGCGAACAGGCAGATCTTTCCGGTGGCAAAGGACGGCGGGTAGAAGCGCAGCATTTGCTCCCGGGAAAAGGGCCAGCCAAGGATATCATCAACGCTGGCGTAGCCGACGCTCACCAGGTTTTCCCGGGCAAAGCCGGTGACTGCAGCGCGGTGCTCGACCTCCGTCGGGCCGGCGCAAGACCAGCGAAAAAAACGGTTTGGTTCGTCACCACCGATGCCCGTCAGGCGCTTGATCTGCCGAAAGGTGTCGTCAAATTCCCGGCGATCCTGCGGCCCCTTCCAGCTCTGCCCGTGCCAGATGGTGAAGAGATAGGGCGACAACCGCCATTTCGGGTAATGGTTGTCGACGACGGTGATCTGCGGGCGGAAGCGATGGATCTTGAGCGGTGTCAGCCAATTTTTCTTTTCCAGGAGCGGGAAGTCAAGAGGCTGGAGAACATGAATCGGTTCCCGACGAAAGCCTTCGACATCAGCCATGGCGACCATGACCTGAAAGTCTTCCTGCTGGTGCAGGTATCGGGCAAGGGTATAGATGTCACTTTGAAAGGTCGTCGCCCAAAGACAGATCCGGAGAGGTCCAGCCATGTTCTATCCCAGAGTTGCGGCGTAGCGCGTCTGTGCCCTGCCGAAACTCTCCAGGGTCTTCGCCGCGCACTGGCCATGGGTAAAATGTCGCAGGGCATGCTCTCTGCCGCGGCGACCGAGCTCCGGCAACAACCAAAGATCGCGGAGACAGGCGGCAAGTTTTTCCGCTGCTTCGGCCGGTCGCCTTATGTCAAAGAGGACTCCGGTCGCGCCATCTTCGATGATCTCCCCCGTCCCCCCGGCCCCAGTAGTCGCGACCGGGCAACCGTGGAGCATGGCCTCGACGAGGACTAGGCCGAAGGATTCGTCGCGCCCCTGCCCGTCGGTCACCGCCGGGTGGATAAGGAGATCGGATGTTTGATACAGATCGCGCAGAGACACCGCTCCAACCATGCCAAGCAGGGTGACACGATCCTGGAGGCCACATTTGGCGACCTCCCTGGCAATTATCTCCCGAAACGCCCCATCCCCGGCAATGATCCACCTGATATCCGGAACCAGGCGGACAAGCCCCGCCAGCACCTCCGGAAAAAGATGAAACCCCTTGAACTCGACGCACCTGCCGACGCTGAGCAGTGTGCGCCCGCCTCCTCCTGCCCTCGGCGACAGGCCTGTATCACCCGAAACAGCTGCAACCCCGTTATGGACGACATCGATTTTTGCCGTCACCTGCGGCAGGTGTCGCTGAAGGATGGAGCGGGTATAGCGGGAAACTGCGATGATCCGGTCGGCCCTGGCCAGCGCCCGCCCGAGCAGCCGCGCCCGGATCATTGGCAGCAACTCCAATCGGCCGAAGGTCCTGACGATCTCCGAACCATGCACGGTCACGGTGACGGCGGCGTCGACCGAGGCCAAGGCAATGACATAGAGGGCGTCGACATTGCAGCACCACAGGACATCCGGTTGCAGTCGCCGGAGGGTGGCACGGAGCAAGCGGAGCGCCTCGATGTAGCCGACAAGGGAGATCTGATCAGAAGCAAGGCCGGCAGGCATGGAGTGGAGGGGATAGTTGCCGTCCCACCGCGACCCGGTATTGGGCGCAAGGAGGCTCAGTTCCTCGCCGGAATCGGTAAGCGCGGCGCACAATGTATGGCAGTAGGTGGCGATGCCGCCAACGGTGGGAGGAACATTATGGCTGTAAGCGAGGATCTTCATCGCACCGCCTCCGTATCGTCCTGCCTGCGCCACTGGTCAAGAGCGGAACAGCTTCGGGCGCAGCCAAGGGAACACCTGTCGCTGCACGCCTTCGGGGAATAAAAGTTCTCGCAAAGATCGGCGACCGTGAATTGGCCAAGCGGCTTGCCATAACGTCTCCTCTGCTGGCTGCACCATCTCACCATGCCACACTCGTCGACGTAGAGATACCGCGCCCCCGCCCGACATTTAAACGGCACCACCTCTCCTGTCAGGAGTTTCTCCGTGAACCTGCCGGAGGCCTTCTGCCGGGTGATATCCGCCGTTAACCGACTATAGAGCACGCGTTGCGCCTTGGTCAGCGCAGCCTGGCCGGTATGGTCATGGACGACCAGCACCCTGGAATTGAATCCATTGGCCTTATTGAAAGCATAGACCTCTTCCGTTTCCTCTGCCGGCGCCGCACCGACGACGCTGTTGACCGTCACCGCGAATTTCCGGTGTTTCCTCAACAACTCCAGCTGCGGGCGGAGATTATTCAGCACCTTGGTGGTGATGGCATTCTCCTTCACCCCATCGACACTTATCTGCAGGTGCTGGAGCCCTGCGGCGTTGAGCCCTTCGATGATCTCGCGGGTCAGCAACAGACCGTTGCTGATCAGCATACGGCGGTAGAATTTCTTTGCGGTGGCGTAGGAAATGATTTCGACGAGATGCGGATGCAGCAACGGCTCGCCGCCGGAAAATTCAATGGCCAGAGTTCCGAGTTCGTTGAGCCGATCGATTCTTGCCAATACATCGGCGACCGGCACCGGTGAGGACTGTTTGTCAAACTCGTTGCAATACCTGCAGGCGATGTTACAGCGCCGGGTGACAATCACCTGGGCAAGGATCGGCGAATACTGCAGTTGCCGCAACACCGACACCTCCCCGACAAGGCGTGCCAGGGAGCCGGTGACCATCCGCCCTATCTCCCGTGCATTCACTGCCCCCCCTCCACCATCCGGCGATGCCCTTGGCGGACAAGCTGTTTGAGCAGGAAGTCGCGGATGAGAAGACCGCGGTTTCTCCAGGTGTACTTGGCCCCTTCGGCCGATGCCCTTTCGGCGAGGCGCCGTTGTTCCTGCCGGTCATGCAACAGTTTGTTCAGGAGCTGACAGATCGTCGCCAAGTCGGCGTCTTCATCAACAAGCACGGCGTTTACCCCGTTTGTCAGGAGTTCGCGCATGTCGGGGGTGGCCATACCGAATATCGGTCGTCCCGCCGCCATATACAGGAACGTCTTCAGGGGCAAGACCGTCGTGCCGACCTCTTTGAGCGGCAACGGCGTCGGCGGAATGATCAGCACGTCGGCTGCATAGAGGTAGGGGGCAGTTTCCGCAAAGCCCTGCCAGGGAATGATCCTGACATTGGTCAGGGATTCGGCGAGCACCTCAACCTCGTTACGTCCCCGCGAGCCGACCAGCCAGAACTGCACCTCTGTAAGCATGGCCGCCATCTCCAAGAGCGTGCCGACCCCCTTGTTCAGCCCCATCGTCCCGGTGTAGGTGACGATGCGCTGATCGTCGGTCGCGCCCAGCATCCGCCGAGCCGCATCCCTGGTCAACACCGGCCTCATCCGTTGCGGGTCAAAGCCGTTGTAGGCAACGAGGCTCTTCTCCCGAGGCATGCCGTTTGCCACATAGCTCTCTTGCGTCAGGCGGGAATGGAACACCCCGGCAAGAAAATGGCGATGCCTGGTCATCCATCTGATAATCGGTCGTAGGATCGACAACTGATCAGGCCAGGGACGGTAGGTCTCATAGACCAATGGCTTGCGGCCAAGGCAAAGAAAGATGAGGGCGGTGGGGAGGTTACGGGTGTACAAGAGGTCGGCGCCCGTAGTTGACCGGCACAAGACCCCGCGCAACCCGTGGGCAAGCTTCTCGATAAAGCGAAGACAAGGAAAAAGGCTGCGGACGGTGATTACGGCAAAATCGCCGGCAACTTCATAATATTGTTGTATTTCCGCGGTGGTCACCTCTCCCTTGCCCCACATCCGCGGCAGAAGCAACATCGTCTTGACTCCGCAATCGGCAAAGGCGGACATCATTGCCACCACCTGCTCGGCATCGGTCTCCCACAGGGGAAAGACCTGATCGTTCATGCACACAATCGTCAATTCGTCGACATTCACCGTACTGGTCCCATTCGCCACGTCCGACAACCTCTTCGATATACACTTAAAAAATCAGGAATTCGCATACTCGGCAAACCGGTTTAAAAAGGATGGGTATTGTTCCCTAAAAACCATTGGAGGGCAATGCCCATCAAAGCATTGGCACAACAAAAAGCAGGCGTGCACCACCGGAGCAGATACATGTCCGGAGCAGATCATCCAGCAGTCAACCTGGATGAACGGCAACAATTGACAGGCCAAGGCAAACATTATAATACCTTCTCTCAGTATTTGCCGTCATTCCACTTCGATATCATCAATCCCCCTAACGCTGTGTCAACCTTGGAAAATACTCGAACCATCTCTGTTGGTATCTGTCTTGGTGCCTCAACGCTGTCCCTGGTGGAGGCCGAGACACGCGGAGCGGCAAGAACGATCGTTGCCACCATCACCAGACCCCATTTCGGCGACGTTCGCCGGTGCCTGCTGGAGGTCCTCAAGCGGAAAAATTACCCGCGCTCTACAAAAATCGCGGTTACCGGCAGAAAATTGCGGCACACCCTCTGTATAAGTTCCATCGCCGAACCCCTGGCGGTCGAGCTGGCCACCAGACAGATCTTGCCTGCCGGCCATACCTATCGGTCGGTGGTCAGCGCAGGGGGCGAGACCTTCATCCTCTACCATCTCGACGAGTCGGGCTGCATCCAGGAAATCCACACTGGCAACAAGTGCGCCTCCGGCACAGGCGAGTTTTTTGTCCAGCAACTGCGTCGGATGGATCTGAGCCTCGACACGGCCTCTACCCTCTGCCTCCCGGCAACACCCCATACCGTTTCCGGTCGGTGTTCCGTGTTCTGCAAAAGCGATTGCACGCATGCCCTCAACAAGGGCGTTGCCAAAGCGGCGGTGGTCGCAGGGCTCAGCCGGATGATGGCCGAGAAGATCGACGAACTGTTCGGCAAGCTGGCACGCAAGGACGTTATTCTGATAGGCGGTTGTACCCGACTGACCGGAATGGTACACTATCTCCATGAAAAAATAGATAATCTTTTGATCCCACAGGAAGCCACCTTCTTTGAGGCGCTCGGGGCCGCCTGCTGGGCGATGGACCACGACACCCTGCCCTTCCCCGCGACGCTCGACGATCTTTTCCTGAAAGATATCGAAGAATTTCCCTACCACCAACCGCTCCAGAATTTCGCATCGCTGGTCCACTGCACAAGTCGCCGCCAGGCCCCGGCCAGAGCAGGTGACCGCGGCATCATCGGCCTCGACGTCGGTTCGACCACCACTAAGGGCGTCATAATGCGACGCAGCGACAAGGCGGTGCTGGCCTCGGCCTACCTCCGCACGGACGGCGATCCCATTGCCGCGGCGCAGCATGTCTACGCGGCCCTCCACAACCAGCTGTCGCTGGACATTCCCATCGACGGTCTTGGGGTTACAGGCTCGGGACGGCAGATCGCAGCTCGCCATGCCATGGCCAGCGGCGTTGTCAACGAGATCATCGCGCACGCCACTGCCGCCGCCTTCCACGACCCGGATGTGGACACGATCTTTGAGATTGGCGGCCAGGACGCCAAGTACACCTTCCTCGTTGGCGGCGTGCCGCAGGATTACGCTATGAATGAAGCCTGCAGTGCCGGAACAGGGTCCTTCCTCGAGGAGTCGGCACGGGAAAGCCTCGGCCTTGATGTCGAAGCAATCGGCGACATCGCCTATCGCGGCGACAACCCGCCAAACTTCAGCGACCAGTGCGCCGCCTTCATCGGCTCGGACATCAAGAACGCCGTACAGCAGAGCATCAGCCGGGAAAACATCGTCGCCGGCCTTGTGTATTCGGTCTGCCAGAACTACATCAATCGCGTTGTCGGCAACCGGCCGGTGGGCAAGAAGATCTTCGCCCAAGGGGGGGTGTGTTACAACAAGGCGGTGCCCGCCGCCCTGGCCGCCTTGACCGGCAGGGAGGTCGTGGTTCCTCCCGAACCGGGGCTGATGGGCGCCTTTGGCGTCGCCCTGGAAATCGACAGCCGCCTGGAGCAGGGTCGGCTTAAGTGTTCTTCTTTCGCCCTGGCGACCCTTGCCTCCCGCAAGGTGTTACCGGTGGAATCCTTCATCTGCAAGGGGGGCAAAGAGCGCTGTGACAACAAATGCGTGGTCTCCCTGATCACCGTTGACGGCCGTAAATACCCCTTCGGCGGTATCTGCAACCGTTACGACAATCTGATGCAGCAGGGCAGTGTCGAGCGAGCCGACAACCTTGTTGCCACCCGGCAGCAACTTGTCTTCCAGAAGGACGAAACCCTCCCCAAGACCAGCCCCACGGTACGGATGAACAGGTCCTTTCTGGTCAACACCTACCACAGCTTCTACCGGGTTTTCTTTGCCGAACTGGGCCACCGGCTTATCCTCCCGGAAAGCATCGACGCGAACGGAGCCGCCCAGCGTGGTGCGGCCTTCTGCTATCCGGCAGAGATCGCGCACGGTTATATGGCAAGCCTCCTCAAGGAGGAAGCCGACTACACATTTCTGCCACATTTCAAAGGGCTTCCGAACGCGGGACACGAGGTCGCCTGCACCTGTGTCTTTGTGCAAAGCGAGCCGTATTACCTGCGTTCCGCCTTCCCCCAACTCAATGGAGCCCAGACCCTCTCACCGGTTATCGACTTCTCAAAGGATCCCCAGCAGACGCGTCGGACCTTTGCGGAACTTGCCACAAGGCTTGGCCGCTCGCGCCGGGAAGGTGGCCGCGCCTTTGACCAGGCCCTCGCCGCGCAGAACAGGGTGTTCCGCCGACTGCAGCAACACGGCACGAACTTCCTCGCCGAGCTGGAACAGCACCCTGAGGAGACGGCGATCGTTCTCTTCGGCCGCCCCTACAATGCCTTTGCCAGGGAAGCCAACAAGGGCATCCCCTTGAAATTTGCGGCACGCGGAGTACGAATCATCCCCTTTGACATGCTCCCCTTCGCCGGCGAATCCCTGCCCGAAGACAGCAATATGTACTGGGGCATGGGCAACATGCTGTTAAAGTGTGCCACCCTGGTAGCCAGGCACCGACAGCTGTTTGCCGTCTTTGTCAGCAATTTTTCCTGCGGCCCGGACTCCTTCATCATCACCTACCTGCGCGATGCCATGGGCGGAAAACCGAGCCTGACCCTGGAGCTCGACAGCCATACCGCAGACGCCGGCATCGAGACACGGATCGAAGCCTTCCTCGACATCATCTCCTCCTTTCGCAGCCACAGCAAGGCAGTCTCCCCGGTTGGCGAGGGCAACTTCGTGCCGGCGGCAATGCACTCCCACAACCGCCGCTCATGCATCCGTTCGTCCGCGGGAGAACTGGTCCCGCTCACAGACCCGCGCGTTAAATTGGTGATTCCGGCAATGAGTAAGTTCGGCAGTCCTCTCCTGGCAAGGGCCTTCGCCCGTGCCGGGATCAGGGCCATGGCGCTGCCTCCGGCTGACGCCCGGGTCTTGAAGCTCGGCAAAAAGCATTCGACCTGCAAGGAATGTCTGCCCCTGCAGACCACTGTCGGCTCCATCCTCAACTACCTGCAAAACGACCGGCCGGAAGGCGAACTGACGGTCTACTTCATGCCCAGCGCCCCCGGTCCATGCCGGTTCGGTCAGTACAACATCTTCAGCAAACGGCTCATCGCCAGGCAGCAGTTCAGTGATATCGCTGTGTTCTCCCCCCACTCGGAGAACTGTTATGGCGGCATTTCCGGGCAGGCAATCTTTGCTGCATTGCGGGCGGTGGTCATCGGCGATCTCTTTGATGAGATGTGGGCAACCATCCTCGCCGGAGCCGCCGAACAAGAAAAAGCCCTGGAGCTGCTCGACAGTTGCTACCAACGTATGCTCGACTGCATCGACCAGAGGGTGGCGGTCATCAGGGAAGGGTTGAAAGAATGCGCCGCCGCCTTGAGCACCATCTCACTCGTCCGGCCCTACGGACAAATCCCCAAGATCTCCCTGATCGGCGAGATATATGTGCGCCACGACCCTATCTCCCTGCAACACCTGGTGGAGCGGCTGGCCGGACGGGGCTTCATCGTCAGGACGGCGCCGAACAGCGAATGGTTCAAGTATCTTGACTGGCTCATAAAAAATGGAATTCTCGGACGACGAACTCCGTCATTTTGGCTCAAACACTTCCTCAAGGAGCGGACCGTTGCGACGATACGCAGACTGCTCGCCCCGTCCGGGCTCATCTATGGCGGCGACATCAACGTCGAGGAGATAGTTCGGGCGGGAAGCAGGTATATCTCGCCGCACCTCCAGGGCGAGACCATCCTCACCATCGGCTCGGCCTTTCATGACATCCTCAAGCCCTCCTGCGGGGTGATCTCCCTCGGCCCCTTCGGCTGCATGCCCAACCGGGTTGCCGAGGCAATTCTCAAGGAAAAATTCTCGGCCGGGGAAAAGAGAGCTCAGGCGGGCCGCCGATCCTTGCCGGCAATGCCGGAAAACGACGACTGCAAATTCCCCTTCCTGGCGATCGAAACCGACGGCAATCCCTTCCCGCAAATTATCGAGGCCCGGCTGGAGGCCTTCTGCCTGCAGGCGGAACGGCTGCATCGACGCTCTCTTCTGGAGCAAGACCGGTTCAATTGACACGATCCACCGAACAAAAGTGCCCCCCATCCTGGAAATCCTTGCTCCAGCGGGGCGACAAGGCTTAGTTTTCGCCGTTTATTTCGCTCATCTTCGTCATCGCCCGGCGCTGATAGACCCGTTCTTCGGCGGTCTGCGGCCTCCGGGCCAGCACCTGCTCAAACTGGCGGCGCGCCTTGTCCTTGACTCCGGTGCGCAGGTAGTAATAGCCCAGATCGTACTGGTAGACGACAGAGTCCGGTCGCAACTGCATGGCCCTTTCCATGAGGATGAAGGCCTGGTCAATATCCAGACCGCTGGGAAGCCCCCCGAAAAATGCCGCGGCAAGCATCTTCTGCAGGGAGGAGAGCGAGCCTATTTTGAAATTCAGCCAGCTCAACAGATGGAGGGAATCCGGGTCGTCGCCATGCCGGCGCACCAGGGATTCGGACTCCCGGGCGAGTTCACGGGCGATGCGCACCTGGTCGGCGTGGGGAAGGTATCCGACGATCTTTGCCTTGGCGACAGCCAGCAGCAACGCTGAGCGGTAGTCTTGCGGGGCAAGTTCCACAGCTCGGGATGCGTGGTCGAATAATCTGAAATAACAAAACTTTCTTTCATCTTTGCCGACAAACAGCCAGCCCAGCCGGTAGTACAGATAGGCTATCTTTAAATGGAGCTCATGACTGTCCGGGCTTTGGCGAAGCTGCCCCTCGCAGCCCCGAAGGACCTCGCGGACCGCCGTCTCGTCGTGAAGATTCTGAATATTATCGGAACACCAGAGGGATCGAGACCGGCTGATGCCCTTTTCCGTCTGGGAGGATTCCAGGTCCGCAGCTCCAGCGTGAAGGCCTGCCGCAAGGCCTAAAACGACGACCAGCGGAAGCAGCCGTACCCAACGCAAACAGCCCCGATTCCGCGGCTGTGCCCGGCCGGGCACATGATACGCCCCGTGACCGGGGCAGGGTTCACCGGAGTGGACAACAGGCGATCCTTCAACCGGCAGTATGAATGAACTCTTCAGCAAGGCTGCAGGCGACATCATCGGTATATTGCAGGGGGGGGGATTTACAAAAATAACTCGAAGGCCCGATCAGCACCCCGCCGATCTTTCGATCAAGGGCGATTTTGATGCAACGAATGGCGTCAATCGCCACCCCAGCCGAGTTGGGAGAGTCCTCGACGGAGAGCCGCAGCTCGAGATTGATCGGCACATCGCCAAAGACCTTCCCCTCCATGCGAATAAAGCACACCTTGTTGTCCTTTTGCCAGGGCACGTAATCGCTGGGACCGATGTGAATATCGCTACTTGCCAGTCGACAGGATGCCACCGCCTGCACAGCCTCGGTCTTCGAGGTCTTTTTCGATGCAAGGCGAGTGCGGCTGAGCATGTTGAGAAAATCGGTGTTGCCGCCGGTATTCAGCTGATAGGTTCGCTCCAGCTTCACCCCCCTTTTGTTGAAAAGGTCGGTGAGCACCCGATGGGTGATCGTTGCCCCAATCTGCGATTTAATGTCATCGCCGATGATCGGGATGTTTTTTTCCTTGAATCGCCCTGCCCACTCGGGATCACTGGCAATGAACACCGGGATGTTATTGATCAGCGCCACCCCTGCCCTGAGCGCGCAGTTCGCGTAGAATCTGGTCGCCTTCTCCGATCCCACCGGAAGATAGTTCACCAAGACATCCGCTCCGCAGCTCTTGAGCAGCTCGACGACCTCGTCCTCGGACGGCTCATCATACCCGGCCACGACAAAGCGCTGTCTGCTGTCGTAGTCATGCATGTGGTCTGCGACACCGTCAAGGATTCGGCCCATGCGCACGGCCACTCCGGCCGGGGGGATCTCCCGGCAGAACACGGTGGTGCAATTGGGTTCGGCAAAAATTGCCTCACTGACGTCCAAGCCGACCTTGCGCTTGTCAATGTCGAAAGCGGCGACGATCCGGATATGCCTGGGCTCATAACCGCCAATGTTCCAGTGCATCAGACCGACCGCATCCTCGGCGGATTTCTGCCGATAATGTTGAATCCCCTGAATCAGGGAACTGGCACAGTTACCAACCCCAACGATTGCTACTTTGATTGAATCCATCGTGCCCGCTCATTTTTCGTACCGAGAATATTGTCGTTCCCGTAAAAACCTCGAGAACGACGTTTCGTGCTTCGCAACAGACTGATTTCACAAGATGTGACTTTCGGGCTGCTGACTTTTTACGAGGCCATCAATATTCACTTTATGTCCATCAAAGAGAAATTGCAGAGGGTAGGCACACCTTTCCGGGGAATGGGAAGAAACCTACCTCATACCAGGAAAATTTCCTGGTCTGTCTCCATAATGGGTGGGCAATATACGCTACCGGCAGGAGTGAAGCAACTGTCTTTGCGGCGACGTACTCCAGCGTTTCCTGTATTTTTTCCAGGTAACATGGTAAAGAATCGATTTTGCCGGAAATAGCCGTTAACAATCATCCCATACCGTCCGTCATACCGACCATGTTACTCCTCAACTATCTCCATGCCCCCATAGGGGTTCCCCTGCTTGATGTATGCGGTCTGCCCTTGTCGCTACGCGCCGCGCTGACCGGAGCAAAGGACGGCTTTCACGACATCTTTCTCCTGGTGCACCGCGATGATCATCGACAGACCGAGGACCTGCTGGCAACGGACCGGCGACTGTCGGGGACCAGGATCTTCTCAACGGCAAACGAGCTTCAGCACGCACTCACAAAGACCTGGCGGGATCAGAATGATCCGGTGACGATAGTTGCCGCCGACCGTGTCTGGCAGGGAAATTTGCGCACGCCGCAGGGGATGCCCGAAGCCGACGACCATGGCGTCCACTGGGTGACGACGCTACCCATCCGCAGTATCCTTGCTTTAGAGGAAGATGCCTTTGACCAATCCTCTCCCGGGCAAACGTTTGCCCGGGCCGATGCGGGGACCTCCACCACCTCGGAACAACTCACCTGGCACAGAATCGGGTCGGAAACCGATATCCCCGGGGCCGAGCGGTTTCTCTTGGCGCACCTGGTAAAAAAGGCCGATGGAATAATCTCTCGAAATATCAACAGAAAGATTTCCCTGTCCCTCACCCGCCAACTCATGCGAACCAAAGTGACCCCAAACCAGGTGACCGCCGTGGTGCTGCTCGTCGGTATCCTCTCCGGGCCGATCATCGTCTATTTCGGCGGCTACTGGGGATTGGTTGCCGGCGGCTTGCTGTACTACTCGTCCTCGGTTCTCGACGGCTGTGACGGCGAACTGTCGCGGCTGCGCTTCCAGGGGTCGCCCCTCGGCGCCTGGCTGGACACGGTGGTTGACGACACCGTCGGGCTGTCGTATATACTCGGTCTCTACGGGCACCTGGCCGGCCGGGAGGCACTGTGGGGCTCGGTCGGCGCCGTGGCGGTGGGCTGTTATTTCCTGACGCTTGTCCCCCGCTATTATATGCTCGCTGTTTTCCAGGCTGACGGCGACTACCAAAAGCTGTCGGCGGCAAAACCACGGGCGAAAAATGCCGGGATCTTTGCCCGAACCGTCTGGTTGCTGGAAGACACTGTGTGCCGCATCGATTTTATCACCTTCGCCGCCCCGATAACCGCCCTCCTGCACTGCCCGGAACTCTTTGCCGGGCTGTTCATGCTCGGCACCATCGGCACCGCAATCGACAGCCTGGTCACCCTGCATTTCATGCGGAAAAGGCCTGGCAAGCATTCGGGGCAACAGGAACTTAAAGCCAAATCTTTCTAGGAGCGAACCATGACGGAGGCAGACGTGACACGGACAAGAAATTTCTGGGCAGACATGGGCAAAATCCCCAATCTCCTCTGCATCTACAGGATTGTCGTCCTCCCGTTGTTGGTTCTGTTGTTTTATTCCGGCCATTACCGCCTGGCCCTTGTTCTTGCTGTGCTCGCCCCGCTCTCCGACCTCTTTGACGGCATCATCGCCCGCCGCTTCAATATGGTGACGGAACTCGGCGCCCTCCTCGATATCGTCTCCGACCTGCTCTTCACCTGTGTCGTCCTGCTGCTCGCCGTGCACCAGGGAGTCTGGCCGCTGTACCTCTTCCTCATCTGGTCGTTTCGCGACATCTCGGTGCTGGCCATGCGCTGGAGCTCGGCGCAGCTGGGCTTCGCCATCCCCTCCATCGTCCTTGGCAAGATATCCACCGATTTCATCTATGTCGCCCTGGTGGTCTTTTTCCTCGACGTCATGCAGCCGTTTTCAAGCGCCACCGGTTACAACGCGGTCATCCATCTCCTCGGCCTGGTGCTCATCCATATCGGCCTCGGCCTGCAGTGGATCACCGCTTTGGTCTACTTTCGCAGGTATTACCAGCTGTATCAGACGACCTGACCGACTGGAGCCGATTTACCACCTCTTCATAAGTTTTACAGGGCATCAAAGGCTGCAAAGAAGCGGTCGATATCCGGGGCGGTGATGTCACCGATGGTGCTCACCTGGAAAAACCGGCCCCTGAGCGGCCCCTTGGCATCATAGACCACGAAATCCCGGGCCTTCAGCCCCCGCTCGATATCGGCAAAGCTCCGGTTTTCCGGCAGACGGGCGTTGGTGAGGACGACCGACTGCGGCCTGGCAGGCGGTGTGTACAATCCACGGACAGCGAGGTGTCGGCGCATATGGGCGGCAAGCTCGAAAAGCCGTTGGTAACGCCTCTCCAGACCTTCGGTATGGATCTCCCGCAGGGCGGTGTGCAGGCTGGCCACCAGGGAAACGGCCGGGGTGTTCGGCGTCTGGCCCTCTTCCTCCAGCACCTGATAGTACCGCGCCAGGTTGAGGTAATGGTTTTTCACCGGATAGGCGGCAAGCCCGGAAAAATCGATTTTCCCGCCGAGAACGAAGGAAAGCCCGGGATAGCCGGCCAAGGCCTTGCCGGACGAGGTAGTGAGAAAGGTGATGCCACTGTCGTTCATGTCGACCTTGTCGGCAGCGAAACTGCTGACGGCGTCGACAAGCAACGGGACCCCCGCATCCCGGCACAGCCGGCCCACCTCGTCGATGGGGTTCAAGAGGCCGGTACTCGTCTCGTGGTGGACCATGGCCACCATGGCCTGGGGAATCTCAGTGAGCAGAGTGGAGAGGAGGCCAAGGTTCAGCTCTTCACCCCAGCCGCTCCTGACCAGCCTCGTGGAGTTATAGACCGCCGAGATCCCAGAGAGACGTTCGCCGAATTCGCCGTTGGCCAGGACGATGACTGTCGCGCCTGGCGGCACGGCGCTGGCAAGAACGGCCTCGTTGGCCGCCGTGCCCGAGCCGGTGATAACCAGGGCCGAATGGCTTTTCGTTTCCACGCCTGCAATGGCCAGCAGATCCCGTTGCACCTCGCCGAGAAGATCGGCGAACGCCTCCTCCCGGTGGCTGAGGGCACTATGGCTGTAGGCCTCGGCGACCTTTTGCGCAACGTTCACCGGTCCGGGGCAAAGCAGGGTATAGCGGGGAGATGCTTGAAGAGCCACGGTCACCTCTCCTCACGGACCAAGGCGGTATGGCGCAGTTCCAACCGCTTTGCCGTCACGCCGCCGTCCTGCCTGCCGAGAACGGCAGCGCTTTGCAACAGGGTGCGCACCTCCAGACGACGGTACAGGGTGGCGATGCTCCTGTCGCGCCGCATGCGGCGATGAAACTCTTTTTGACCGGTCGTCGCCAGGGTAAGCAGCATCGCGGGCCAGACGGCGGGGTTGCGAAAATGGTGCCAGTGGTTACGGATGTTTTTGCCGACGATGCCAAGGACGTCGCGGTATAACCCGGTCCAACTGATGCCCCGGCCCCAGGGTTCGAGGGTCCTATTGGCGAGAATCTTGTCTGCCGGGCAATGGAGCATGGTCCGCACGAAGTCGGCGGCAGTGGTCTGGTTTGCCGGTGTACGAAAGCGAGTGACGACCCGATCGAAGTCGCTGAGGTGGGCATCGCTGCCGCCCAGGGGGACAAGAGGGGCCGACTGGCCGATTATGTTGAGGAGGTGCCGCTGCTCTCGGCTCAGGTCCAGGGCAAGAAGCCGTACCCCGAGTTCGTCCGTGACGACCTGGTTGTGAAAGGCTGCATACTCGTGCAGGGCCAAGGCGCTGGCACGGGGAAATCCGCCGTTGACCGTCTCGACAAAGGCAAATGTGCCGATGACCTCAAGGGTCTCGATCAGGTCGAGTTCGTGGCAGTCAAAGGGGTGGGCCAAGGCGCAGGCGATGCGATTGTCACGACAAAAGGCGTTGACTCTACCGATCTCCGGTTCGTCAGCGCCGGCGACACTGCATTGCTCGTAGAGCTGCGCCAGCATCCCGTTGTCGATACCGGTATAGGGCCGACCATCGATCCGGCGATCGAGACCGTCTCCATAGAGCAGAACCTCCGGGGCGGCAAGATAACCGCCGTGCCGCTCCGAGTAGCACACCGTCTGAATCTCTCCGCCGATGCCGATTCGCCGTTCATCCGCAGCCAACCGCAGCACATCGTCATCGAGGCGGTGGTGATGGGACGACAGATGGTCGGTGACGAAAAGGATATCGACGGGCTGCCGTGTCCTGTCGCCGGCGATGATCTGGCGGAGATCACCGCAGTCGGTGAAACATTCCCGCCAAATGAGCCCCTCGGGGATGGTGCCGAAGATCTCGGTGAGAATGGAACCGGCAACCCGATCAAGCGAACTCGCCGGTCCGTTGGAGGCTTTGCTGTGCAGGTGGGTGATGACATTGAGGGTGACGAGGCGCATGGCGGGGATAATATCTGGTTAGCGGGGGCCGAGCAAGCCCTTAATATGCAGCCAGGCCATTTTCAATTTGGGCAGCGAGCGCCAGGCAAGACCGGTCGGCACGGCGATGCCGCGAGCCTCGCCCCGGGCGAGATTGTTGAGGAACTCGTGGTGGTTGGCAGCCCGGCAGTACATCAGGCTGTCACCCACCGCGCTCCTGGCGTGGGCGTCGCTGCCGACCAGCGGCACTTTGCCGAGATGCTCGGCGAGCCGCACCTTTTCCAGGCAGACACCTTTATCCCGACTGGCGTTGAAGACCTCGATACCGTGGATAGCGGCCAAAGCCACAGTGTCGAGCCCGCCTGCCGCGAGAAGACGCATAAAATTTGACCGCAGGCGGTCGGCAGGATAGTCCGGGTGCGGGATGGTCACCAGACATTTTCTCGACTGCAGGGCGACAAGAACTTCCCGACAGGACAGCGAAAGCATATAAGGGCGAAGGCGGTTCGGTTCGACTATGGTCTGAAAAAATTCCCTCAAGTCCTGGTATTCATAGAAGTAGCAGAGGATATCGACGTATTCCCGGCTGGTCACCTCGATGGCCGGAATGAGGCCGGCTGCTTCCCCGGAAGTAAGTCCTTCGAGATCGGGAATGCGGTTATGGTCGGTCACCGCCAGTGACAGCCCCTGTCCGGTGCAATGGGCGACGATGTTTTTCAGCGAATGGAGGCCATCCGACTGGGAAGAATGCACATGCAGATCGGCAAGAAAATACCCTTGCCGCAGAAGCGCTTCCCGCCTTGCCAGATATGCCGCCCTGTCCTGGAATATCTCCGGATAATCAGGCCCGGTTGCGATCGGCAACTGATCCATCCTCCGTCTACGCCCCGTCGGTCGCCGCCGGCCTTTTCTTCAGGAGGGCCGGAAGCACAAACAGCGAGGTGAACCACAGACACACCATCCCCAGACAGGCGAGGGTCCCCAGGGACTGCAGGCCTCGGTTACTGGCAAATATCAGGCCGATGTAACCGATCATGGTGGTCAGGCTGCAGGCCGAGAGCGTCCCGAACAGCTCTTTCTGGCTGCGCTGCACATCATACCCATGCTCGTGGCAGTGCCGGTAGTAATGCACCCCGGCATCCTCACCGAGGCCGATCAACGTCGGGATGATGACGATACTCAGGTAATTGAGTTTCATACCTATAACTCCCATGACGCCAAGGAGCAGGGCGATACCCGCGACCAGCGGCATCAGGATCAACACCACCTCGCGTACCGAGGAACTGGTGAGGCATATCGGCAGGGCCACGGAGATCAGGGCCAGAAGAAAGACCGTCGGCGACTCGCCAAGGACGATCTTGAGGATATCGCCAAAGATCACCCCCTCGCCGACCGGCCCCTCGACGGCAGCTGGCAGCGCCGTCCGCTGCAACTCGTCGCAGAAGGCCAGGACTTCATGGCCGTTGCGCCGGGAAACGCTCGGATAGACCCCGAGGACGAATCGCTGCGAGCCGTCGCGGGCAAGGAAATAATTGACGATCTCCGGAGGCAGGGAGGCCAGCGTCGCCGGCCCCTCCGGTGCCTGCCAGGAACGGAAATCAGCGATCCACCTGCAGACTTTCGGGTCCCTGATCTTGGTATACCAGTTGCCCTGAAAAATCTCGCGAATCTGTTCGATGAGTTCAAGACGGCGGCGGAAGTCCTCCTCGCTCGGGGCAAAATCGCGGACGCTCGCCAACCGCTCGATGGTCGAACCATCCCTTTCCATCGCCCCGGTCAGCGCCGCCAGCGCCTTGTCGAGGCTCTGCAGGTCCGGCGCCAGATACATGGCCGCAGGCACCAGCGAACGCCTGAACACTTCCTTGTGCTGAACGTCGAATTCCCTGGCCTCTTCAAGATCGCTGCTGTGCGCTTGAAAATTGTAGTCAAAGAGTTCCCTTGAGGTCACACTGTAGCCGCAGAGCAAACAGATACCGATGAGGATCGCCAGGGCGGTTTTCCTGCCAGGTGGCGGCAGAGACCCAGATAGGGAAACATTGGCACTGACGAGGCCCAATCTTTCCGCAAGCACCAGGAGCACGGGCAGCACTGTAAAGGTCGCGGCCAGCATGAGAACGATGGACCAGCCGCCGATCAAACCGTAATCGGAAAAACCGCGAAAATCAGAAAAGGCGAGGATGAAAAGCGGAAAGGCCGTGGTCAGCGAGGAGACGACCACCGGCTTGCCGGTGGTGTAGAAAGTGGCATACAATGCCTCGCCCACTCCCCTGGATTGCCGCTCAAGCTGAAAATGCCGCACCAGATGGATGGCATAGTCGATGCCCATGCCAAAAAGGATGAGCAGAATGAAGGCAGTGATGAGGTTCAATGGCCCGACCACATGCGGCACAAAGGCAAAGGCCCAGGCAAGACCGACAAAAAGCGGCAGCACGACTACCGGGATCAGGCGGAGCGAGGGGAAAAAGGCGTAGAGCACCGCCAGGGTGGCAAGCATAGACACGCCTCCCGCCGAACCGACGTCCTCGACGAAACTTTTGTATTCGCGCAGGTTTTTGATCTGTGAGCCGCCGATATCGCCTTCGACCTTGTATCTCTCCTTTGCCTCCTGAAGTATGCGCTCCAGGAGGTTGTTGAGCCGACGGACCCGCTCCAGTTCGGTGATCATGCTTTTGGGGTAGATGATGAGACCGATGACCGTGCCGGTGTCATTTTCGTGGAACTCACCTACGGAGCTGAGCCCCTCCAGGCTTTTTTCCAGGCTGCGCTGTTTGTTCCGGGCAACTGTATCGGCGGCGGCTTTGTCTCCGGCTCCTCCGTTATCCTCACCGAGGAAGTCGGTGCCAAAAGGATTGACCTCAGCTTCCAGGCGCAGGGCGTAGTCGTAAACGCGTGTCAGGGTCGACACCGGCAACAGCGTGTATTTGTAGGTATTGATGAACTCGATGGGTTTGCGGTAGTTGGTGAAGGCCACCTCGGGCAGACCGTCCGCCCGGTCGCAAATAAAAGCAGCGGCTTCACGGAGGGCGGCGCGGTCCCCCCCATGCAGGAGAATAGAGAAATAGCCGCCGTCGCCAAGGGGCTCCTGCAGGGCCCGTATCGACCGGAATGTCGGGCTGTCGTCCGGCAGCAACCGGGCGATGTTGGTATCGATGCGAATGTCGCGGAGAAAATACCCTGCCCCCAGGCAACTGAGGGTGATGAGCACCAGCCACAATGGTGCGTTAGCTTGTGCCGACCGGCATATCAGACGGATACAGTGTTTGAACATGGCTCCCTTCAATACCGTCGTTCTCGTCAAAGGTTCGAGAACGACCTTTCGTGCTTCGCAACATGCTGGATTTACGGAACGTAGTTTCCGGGTTTGTGCCTTTTCACATGCCTCTCGACACTCCATTCAGGGCTGGACCAGAGGCTTCATCCGACATGCCCCCTGAGCGACCGCAGGCGGCGCCCATAGTACCCGAAGCTCTCGGTTATTTCATTGATAACCGGAATGGATTATAGTGGTCAGCGGGTAAAACAACCTATCCGCCACGAACAACCTTGCCTTGGAGAATGAGGGGCGAAATACCGCAATGACAAGCAACGCACACCCATACAGCCTTGGCATTGATGTCGGCTCGGTCAGCGTCAAATGCGCCGTGACGAACGAGGCGGGGAAGGTCATCTTGACCCGCTACCGGCGCAGCGCCGGACAACCGGTGGCCACTGCCCTCGGCCTTTTTGAGGAAATTGTCGTCAGTCATGGCGACCTGCTTCTGAGCGGCGCCATGGTTACCGGCTCGGGCAAGGAGTTGATCGGCACGCCCACCGGCATGAAGATGGTCAACGAGATCATCGCGCACGCCACCGCCGCCTGGCACTTTCATGGAGAGGCGAGACACATCTTTGAGATCGGCGGCCAGGATTCCAAGTTCATCACCATTGGCCGCGACCGATCCGGCAAACCGTACGTCCAGGATCATGCCTTCAACCAACTCTGTGCCGCCGGTACCGGCGCCTTTCTCGACCAGCAGTCGGAACGGCTCGGCCTGACCATCGAGGCCCTTGGCCGGGTAGCGAGTCAGGCGAAAAGGGCGGCCAGGGTGGCCGGCCGGTGCGCCGTCTTTGCCAAGTCGGACATGATCCACCTCCAGCAACAGGCGGTACCGGTGGAGGAAATTGCCGCAGGGCTGTGCCTTGCCCTGGCAAGAAACTTTCTCGCCACCCTTTGCAAGGGCAGCCCCCCCCATCCACCGATTCTCCTCCAGGGCGGCGTAGCGGCCAACGCCGGGGTGGTCAAGGCCTTCCGCGAACTCCTCCACCTCGAGGACTGCGAACTGCTGATCCCCGACGACTTCGCCCTGATGGGCGCCTTGGGCGCTGCGCACCTTTGCGGAGAGTCTCTTCTTGCACGACCTGTACACTTGAGCACCCTGGCGAGCCAACTTTCCGGGGTTCGGGATCAGCCTCCGGCAGGCTCGGGATTCATGCCGATAGTGCGTCCTGCAAAAAGCGAAACAGTCGCTGAACAAGAACGCTCTGGTCGCTATCGACAACCGTTTTTCCTCGGTGTCGACATCGGCTCGGTGAGCAGCAAGGCTGCGGTCATCGACGCCGATGGCATCCTTGTCGCCAGCAGCTACCACCCCACCGCCGGCAAGCCCATAGAGGCGCTCCAGACGACCATGGCAGAGCTTGCCATTGCCCTGCCGGACAAGGCGACCATGGCCCATGTCGCCACCACCGGGTCGGGACGGCATATCGCCACGGCGCTTTTGGGGGGCGGCACGGCCCTTGACGAAATCTCCACCCAGGCCCTTGCCTGTCAGCATTTTTTCCCGAAGGCCGATACCGTCATCGAGATCGGCGGCCAGGACTCGAAGTTCCTCCGCCTGCGGGATGGCCGGCTCCAGTCATTTAAAATGAACAAGGCCTGTGCCGCCGGCACCGGCGCTTTCCTCGAGGAGCAGGCCGGACGGCTTGCTATCGCCATAAGAGACGAGTTTGCCGAAAAGGCCTTCACCTCCACCTCACCTGCGCGTCTTGGCAGCAAGTGCACGGTGTTCATGGACACCGACCTTGTCCATCACCTGCAGCGTGGCACCGCTACGGCCGACCTGTGTGCCGGGCTTGCCTACTCGATTGCAGAAAACTATCTGGAGAAGGTCGTCGGAGCCAGCCGTCTCGGTTCGTCCATCGTCTTTCAAGGCGGTGTCGCCAAAAACGCGGCAGTGGTCGCGGTTTTTCGAGGCCTCTGCCAGGCCGAAGTAAGGGTTCACCCCTACCCAGAGATCTCCGGGGCCTTTGGGGCGGCGCTGGCGGCCAGAGATGAGTACCTGCAAACAGGCAAGGGCTTTACACGGTCTCTTCCTGTAGGTGAGATCGACGCCACCAACGAGACCTTCGGCTGCCAGGACTGTGACAATCTCTGCCGAATCAGCAAAATCACCACGGGAGGAAGGGCGGCCTTTTTCGGCAGCATCTGCGGCCGCTTCGAGAAGTCGCCATCCGAGGTGTCGCCATCCTGCGATCCCTTTGCCGAACGCGACAGGCTGCTGCAGGAGGCGGTCGGACAGTTTTCGGCAAGACCTGTACGTGGAACGATCGGCGTACCCATGGCCCTCAGCCTGCACGACCACCTGCCGTTCTGGGGGACACTGTTCAACGCGCTTGGGTATACCCCGGTATATTCCGGCAAGACTCGGCGCTCCCAACTTGAAGCGGGCATCCTCCACAGTCCGGGCGACTTCTGCCTGCCAATGAAAGTGCTTTTGGGCCACGTGTACAGCTTGATCGACGAAGGTATCGGCAGAATATTCATCCCCCATCTGCGTATGTTCGTCCCCCAGGGGGAGCGTATCCCCCGCTATGCCTGTCCCTACACCCAGGCGGCTGCCTACGTGGTCCGCGAAAACCTTGGCACCCGGGCGGAGTTCCTCACCCTCGACTACCCCCTCACGGGCGAGCATGAGCACTGGCTTGCCGAAACAGGGGCCAGGCTTGGTATCGACAGGGAGGAACTGCAGGAGGCACTGCGGGAGGCCTTGGCCGCTCAGAAGCGCTTCACCGACAGCTGTCTGGCGGCGGGGGCACGCATTCTCCACGACCTGCAGCGGCAAAACCGCCGGGCCGCGGTCCTCCTCGGCAGGCCGTACAACACCTCGGACAGGCAGATGAACCTCAACCTTGCCAGGAAACTCCAGGATCTGGACATCACCCCCCTGCCGTACGATTTTCTTTCCCCGGGGACAGCCCCCCTGCCCGAACTGTGGAGCCGGATCCGCTGGGGCTACGGTCGGCGACTGGTCCAGGCGGCGCGGGCCATGAAGACCTATCCCTTCCTCGGGGCGGTGGTCGTCAGCAATTTCGGTTGCGGGCCAGACGGTTTTATCGACCAGTACCTCGAGCATGAACTGTGCGAACTCCCGTATATCGTCCTTGAATTTGACGATCACCAAGCCGAGGCCGGACTGCTCACCCGCCTCGAGGCCTTCTCCCGAAGCTTTGCCACCGCGACCACAACAAAACGCCCGGCCCTTCCCGTCACCGGCAGGGATCCAGGCAAGCCGCGCCGGCCGCTCAGGGAATACACCTACTACGTTCCGGCCTTCATGGACCACGCCTACGCACTGACCGGGGCGCTCAAGGCCTCGGGCTGCAAAACGGTCCTTCTGCCGCCCACCGATAACGAGAGCTGGCAACTCGGCCTCAGGCATTCCTACGGCAAGGAATGCCACCCCTTCATCTCCTTTACCGGCGACATCCTCAAGGCGGCGAGACAACCGGGCTTCATCGCCGCCGAGGCCTGCTACTACGCCCCGTCCTACTTCGGCCCCTGCCTCCTGCCCCAATACGGCCTCGCCCAGCATCTGATCCTCGACCGGGTCGGTTTGGGCGAGGTCACGGTCATGAACATCGCCGACGAAACCAACATGCAGGAACTCGGCCCGGCGTACATGCTGCGGCTCGCCCTCGGCCTGTACGTCATCGACCGATTTTTCAAATGGAAGACCGAGATCGAACCCTATGAGACCAACCGCGGATCGGTCAGGCGGGCCTACCTGCAGATTCTCGCCGACCTGGAACAGGGCCTTGCCACCGGCACCGTGTTCAAGGCCCTGAAACGGGGCGTCACGACCCTGGCTGCCGTGCCCTTGAACGAGACACGGGGCCTGCGCCCCAAGGTGGGGATCGTCGGCGACATCTATACCCGGATCAACCCCCACGCCAACAACAACCTCTATCAAAAACTGCAGGACGGCGGCCTCGAGATCTGGCCGTCAGCCTCGTTTATCGATGTCTCCTTTCTCAGCCTGGAACAGCTCCACCTGGAATACCGGCGCAAGGGCAAACCGTGGCTGGCGGCCTTGGCAAAAGCTCTCGTCCCCGGGCTTCGCCTGGCCAGAACATTGGTCGACCGGCATTTCCCGGCGACAATCCGCACCCCACAGGAGGGCGGTTACCAGACAATTGCCCGGGTCTCCGGGCGATACGCCGATTCCATGATCGACAAGGCCCTGTCGCTCAATCTCACCAGGATCGAGGAACTGCACAAGGCCGGAGCCGACGGAGTGATCAACGTTATGTGCCACAACTGTATGCTCGGCACGATCACCGCCTCGTTGTCAGGAAGCATGCGCCGCGATATGGCCGACCTACCCATTGCCACCTTCGTCTACGAGGGGCTGCAATCGACGCACAACACCAACCGCATCGAGGCCTTTATCCACCAGGTGCACAATTACCAAAACTCCGTCAAGACAGGGCAGGAAAACGACAAATGAAGAAGAAAAGGATCGGCGTGGTTCTCGCCGCAGGCCTCGGCTCGCGCCTGGCTGCCTCCGCTTCGGGCGGGGAGGTGAAGCCGCTGGTAGCGGTTGACGGCAGGGCGCTCCTGCTCCGAACACTGGCAAGCCTGGAACGGGCCTGCGACCGGGCGGTCATCGTCCTCGGCTTTGCCGCCGAGGAAATCCGCGCCTCTATCGAGCAGCATTACCAAGGCCCAATGGCGCTGATCTTTGCCCTGAACAACCGCTACCATCTCGCCAATGGCCTGTCGGTCCTCGCCGCCCGGGAATATGTGCAGGGCGATTTTCTCCTGTGCATGGCCGACCATATCATGGACGACGCGTTGCTGTGCCTCGCCCGCGACACCGAACCGCCGTTAGGTGGAGCGGCACTCCTCGTCGACTACAAGCTGGCGACGATATTCGACATGGACGACGCGACCAAAATCCTGGCGGCGGATGGAAGAATTCTCGCCATCGGTAAACAGCTGCAGGAGTTTAACTGTATCGACACCGGGCTCTTTGTCGCAACCCCGGCCCTTTTTACCGCCTTGGCAGACGTGTTCAGGGAACGGGGTGACGCCACCCTCTCCGACGGCGTCTTTCGGCTCTGCCGGCAACGGACCATGGCCGCCATCGATATCGGCGACGGCTTCTGGCAGGATGTCGATACCGTGGAGATGCTCCACCACGCCGAAGAAGCACTCCGCCGCCGGATCCCTCCTCTGGGACATCGGCAGGCATGACTGACTGCCGACAACCTTACTGTTGCCGTTCCTGCCGGTACTGCTCGTTTTTTTTCTGCAACCGGGAAAGCAGCCCGGCAAGGGAATCTTTCTCGAGAATCCGCTTGAATTGCCGTTGGTAATTGCGGATCGTATCTACCCCATCGACCAAATAGTTGACAATGCGCCAAGTACCACCACGTTTTTCAAGGAGATAATCAAGCTGTACCGCTTCATCCTTGTAGTAGGCGATTGTCTTGACCAAGACCTGTTTCCCCCGCTGTTCCTCGGCGCCGTAGTCGAAACGATCGGCACGGTACCTGCCGAGCTTGACGGTTGCCGAGAGTTTCAGGGTCTCGATAAACTCGCTGCGGATTTTGCCACACAATGATTCGTCTTTGCCTGGACAGACCTGCTGCAGGGCACTGGTGGCCATAGCCTGGTAGTCGGTCACCCGGTCCATGACCGTAAATATGTCGCGAAGGACCTTGTCGTCTGTCCTTGGCGACGAACGATACAGCGCAAGGATCGTTTCATTCGATGATTTGACTGTTGCCGAGGCTGACAGTGTCTTACCAGAGGCCTGCCCCTGGTGGAAAGAGAGCAGGCAGATCAGCGGCCATAAATATATATTAAAGGGTAACTTTGCCATATTCCAACCAATTGAGGAGAAGATTGGTATCGCCCGCGGCGTGCGCCAACTCGGCCAGGGTGACAAGATACTGAGCCTTGGTGGCTATCACCTCGCCCTTGAGTTGGTAATAGTACTGGTATGCCTTGACATAGCGCTTGATATTGCCGAGTCCGACGTCCATGTTGTCGTTTTCCAGTCGAACCCAGGAGGTGGCCGATTTGAGCGACTTCCCGGCCGCCTTAAAAAGCTGGTGCTTTCTGACCGCCTCACCGGACAATCTGGCGATGGTGCCCTCCTGGAACTGCTGGGCGAGATGATTTTTTTGGGCAAGCTTCTGGTATTCAATAAGATTTTTCTCTATCTTTGCATTACTCACCCCATAGTTGAAGTCCCATTTCAGGCCAACGACACCGACGACCCTTTCATAGTTGTACTCATCGTGAACATAAGCATTGTCGAGTTTGTCGCGGCCCGGAGCCGTGCCGTAGCCAGCGCCAAGGGCCAGGAACAGATCCGGATAACGTTTCCGCCGTTCCAGTTGGATCTTTTCGGTCATGGCATTCATCCCTGCCTGCAGCCCATGCAGCAGCGGCGAACGGTCACGAAGGTGTTTCTGCATGTGCTCAACAAAGTCCTGTGTCGCGGCAATGTCCGGGACACCGGTTGCCGCAGTCGTAAGCTTGGCATCCGCCTCCAGGTCAAGCAGGGCCTTCAGATACAAAAGGGATTGTTCGCTCCTGGCAGCAATGTCGGCACATTGTTTTTCGATCTCGAAATGGAGCGCTCTAGCCTCCAGCAGGTCGGCATCATCCAAATCGGACTTGGCGTCGGCAAGAAGGCGCTCGATCTTTTCGATAAGTTGCGTATAGTTATCTCGAAGCTCATGGCTCAGCCGGCTGCTGTCCTCCCCGGCCACAACGCCGAAATAGGCTTTGACCACCTCAAGTTGCAGGTCGTTTCGCGTTTCCCGAGTCAGGGCCTTTTTCATCTCCAGGTTGTGCAGCCCCGCGCTCTGGGCACTGTCGTACTTACCGAAAGAATAGAGCGGCTGAATGATCTTGAAATCGACCTTGAAGAACGGCCCGGAATCATCATACCCGTTTGTATCATCAGAGAGTATGCCTCCTTCAGCATCGGGAACAACACCGCCGTAGGAAATCATCTCAACACGGGGGTCGCTAAACGTAGAGGCGATTTCCCTGGTCTCCTCTTCGGCAATTCTTTCGTCAAGCTTGCTGGTTGCAAACTTTGAGTGGATGTTTTGTTCCGCCTTGGCAATGGCATCCTTAAGGTTGAGCTCAAATTGCCCCGCCTTCGAGTCTCGCCCCATGGGCCACAGGACCTGGATGGTGCAAGCAAAAATCACAAACAGGATAGTCTTCAACCTGTGCATACTCCCCTCTTACTCGACAAGCACCCGCTGAAGCTGGTGGTTTGGGATTACGGACGAAAAGTCCAGCAGCACCGGCTCCAGCCGGTTGTTGTATACGATGGCGATAAGGTGGGTGATGCGTTGCCGCTTTCCGCGGATCTCTTGAAATTGGCCCTCTCAATAGCAGCGCCATCCGATCCAATACATCAAGGCCGCCAGCCCCCCCCCTTGAAAGAAATGAGGGGGTAATAATGCCAATTGAGCTGCAGCTCGACCTTTAATTTTTACTGATTATGGAAATCAGGGCGTCGGCCTTGAACGTTCTCTCTGCCATTTGAGCAAGAGTCATTATTTTGCCTAATCGCGAAGTCAGTACGACGATTCCTGACAGCGGAGTCGACAGGAACAAGTAATTATAAAATTTTCTCGAAAACAAGCATAATTTTGTGCACAAGCTCATCAAGATCCCATGTCTACAGGGTGGAACCTGGGTTTACGGGCTGTGGAACACGCTTAGCCGCAAAATCTTGACCAGTGAGCGTTCGCGAGCGGTGTCGATTTTGGCGTTTGCCCACAGGTATTCCACTTTTTCCAAGGAGCTTGATGGTGATGGCTGCATGGTCCAGGCGAATTTTATCGGCTTCAGTTGTTGTCAGGTACCGCTTGTACCGTTTTGAAGCCAGCAGTTCGACGGCTCACTGGGCGGAAGCCTCACGGTCTTTATGACGGGAAAACTCCTCTTTTAGCATGCTGACGATTTCTTCTCTATGCATTTGTTGCCGATCAGCTTCCTTTGAGTGAAGCAGAGCATAATTAAGATGGATAGTGGCAGTAACAATCTGTTTTGCCCAAACAAAACTTGAGATTATTCATGATTATACGAGGCGGAGCCTGAAGAGGTCGAGCTGCTCAGATACAAAACTTTCGACCATTAACGTCATTATCTGTTGCTCTTTTCGAACATAACACCTCAGTGACTTGTAGCTCAGTTATTTTTGGTCAATCTCGGAAAATTAATGCTTGTGCGGGAGTACATAATGAAAAAATGAGGAAAGCGGCATGAGCAAGCAAAAGAGACTATGGATAGCACCGCTGATTTTTATTGATGGGATTGACCTATTTTTCTTGGGCGGAGCCAGGTCAGAAAACGCAGGTAGTCGAACAGACGCGGGAATACCAACCCCAAGCCAATGTTCTCCAGACACCGGAAGAATTGCTTCAGCTGTTTATTCCCTGCACAGAGAGGATGTTTCTATGAAAATTTTCTTGAGGGACTTTATGAAAGACAGACGAGAAGGTAAAAAATAAGCCCTTGATATTCAAGGGCTTATTTCTATAAATGGCGGAGAAGGTGAGATTCGAACTCACGGTACTTGCGTACACACGCGTTCCAGGCGTGCACCTTAAACCACTCGGTCACCTCTCCGTGCAAAGCGAATTTTGACAGTCAGCCGTCGTGCCCGGCGGACGTGGAGCCCTTTTTATCTTGAGATCAGCTTTTTTACAAGAAAAATTTAACGACGCCTTCGAAAAAAATCGCGCAGGATCTGGCCGCACTCCTCGGCAAGGACACCTCCGGTAATGCTAAATCCATGATTCAACAACCCATCCGAGCCGATCCGATATTTTGACTCAATGGCGCCGCCTTTGGGATCGGTTGCACCGTACACCAAACGGCTGATACGGGCATGGACCAACAGGGTGGCACACATGGGACAGGGCTCAAGGGTCACATACAGGGTCGTGTTGGGCAGGCGGTAATTGCCCATCGCCCTGGCAGCCAGGCGCAGGGCACGCATTTCGGCATGGCCGGAAGGATCGGAGGCCTGGATGCAGTTGTTGCCGGCCTCGGCGAGAATGTTGCCCGCCTCATCGACCACCACCGCCCCCACGGGCACCTCTCCCAAATCTGCGGCGTGGCTCGCCTGTCGCAAAGCGCGACGCATCATCAACAGGTCGAACTCATCTTGCTGTAAATCCATTCGTCCCCTTAGGAAAACCCCTTCAACACGTCCAGGAACTTCCGGTTGCTTTTCTTTGGAGGTCTCGTATAATTACGAAATAGAGATTGAAAATACGAAATTGCAACCAGGAGGCTGATCTATGCGAACCAAAAAAGCCACCGTTCTTGCCTATAAATGCTCTCCGGAAAACAGATCGAGCATTGAAGCCGCCTTGTCAACCAACTTCGAGCTCAGTTTTCACAACGACCCCGCCGATTTTCAAAAGGAGGTCAGCCTTCGCCCCTTTGATATCATCTTGATGAATCTGCAGGCCGAAAACGGCAGAAAACAACACCTGCTGGACAAAATCCAGGAGCATACGCCATCGACCGCGGTGATTGTCACCTGCGACAGGGAAGAGACCCTGAAGATCGACAAGGCATACGAACCCATCATTTACGACGTGCTCAACCACCCGCTCACCATCGGCCAAATCAAGAGGACGGTTCGCCATGCCCTGGAAAAACGGCGTCAGGAAAACGAACTCGCCTATCTGCGAAGAACCCAGGATATCGTCTACAGTTTTGATCGCATCATCGCTGAAAGCGAAAGTTTCAAGGCCATCATCAAAAGCCTGAAAAAATTCTCCGCAACCGATGCCACCATCCTCCTCACCGGGGCCACCGGCACGGGAAAAAGTTTCCTCTCCGGAACGGTGCATTACAACTCACCGCGCCGGGAGCGGCCCTTTATCAAGATCAACTGTGCCAACATCCCGGAAACGCTGCTGGAATCAGAACTCTTCGGCCATGAACGCGGATCGTTCACCGGGGCGGACAAACAGCGCATCGGCCGCTTTGAACAGGCCGACGGAGGCACGATCTTTCTCGACGAGATCGGTGAGATTCCGCTTGAGATCCAGTCCAAGCTGCTGCGGGTGTTGGAAGACAAGTCCTTTGAACGCATCGGCGGCAACAAAACCATCAAGGTGGATGTGCGCCTCATCGCCGCCACCAACAAGGACCTGCAGGACCTGATCGCCCATGGCAAGTTCCGCGAAGATCTCTACTACCGCATCTCGGTGCTGCCGGTACATCTACCTGCCTTGATGGATCGTCCCAAATGCCTGCCCCAACTTGCGCAGAAGTTGCTCGAAAAATCCGCCACCTCCCTCAACAAGGGCAATATCCGCGGCTTTTCCCAGGAAGTTCTCGCCCTTATTCAGGGCTATGAGTGGCCCGGAAACATTCGTCAGCTGAGCAATACCATCGAACGGGCGGTCATCCTCGAGGACGAGGACGAAATAACCCTCTCCTCAATGCACATCCCCGAGATAGGACGCACCCTGACGCCCCTGGTCAAGACAACCGAACCCCTGGAAGTCCATGAAAAAGAGTTGATCATGCGTGCCCTCACGGAAAATCTTTGGGTGCAGAAGGATGCGGCACACTGCCTGGGGATCAGCCCCCGGGCACTCAACTACAAGATCAAGAAATTCGGCATCACCCACCAGAACTGGCGCAAACACAAAAAAGAATGACCCCTCAGTGAAGATGGCCGCCTGTGCTGGACATGGCCAGGTTGCCGTCTTTCACCCCGCGCAAGGCCATCAACTGTTCGGCCAGTTCCCGCACCTGGGAGGCACGGCCCTTGACGATGGTCACCTCCAGACAGTTGTGATGGTCCATGTGCACATGGGTGGATGAGGTGATGGCATGGTGAAATTGGTGCTGCAGCTCGGTGATCTTTTCCTGAAGCTGGGGCTGGTGGTGGTTGTAGACCAGGCTCACGACTCCCACCACCTCGCTGTCCTGCTCCCATTCCTCGTTGACCAGCACCTTGCGGATCAGATCGCGCACCGCCTCAGAACGGTTTGAGTAGCCTCGAGGCTCAATGTAGTTGTCGAACTGCTCAAGCAGCTTTTCATCCAATGAAATGGAAAATCGTTTCAACATCGCCGGTCAACTTCCTTTTTCAAGTTCTTTGAGTTTATCCAACAGTGCCCGGGCCTCGTTGCGGTATTTCTCCTCGATGGAGGTATCCTTGGATGCCCTGGTCAGGTACTGTTTGGCGAGCTTTTCCCGCCCGAGGTAAAGATTGTACTTGCTCAGATAAAACCCTGCCATCCCCTCCCTGCCCCGACTGGCTTCAATACGGCCCAACTCGAAATAGAGCTGGGGATACTCGGGCATGAGCGCGGCAAAACGCTGCAGCAGCTGTTCAGCCCGGCTGATGTTGCCCCGCATGGATTCAAGCTTGGCCAGTTGATAGAGCCCGTACATATCGTCGGGATTCTGGCGGATGCTGCGCTCCAACAGGGAACGAGCCTCCTCGATACGGCCGGCATCCAGCAGGATCACCGCCCGGTCGACCTTGAGAATGTTTTTCTGGGGAAAGTCGGCCTCCACCTTGTCCAACAGGGCAAGAGCCCCGCTGAAATCGCGCTCCTCCGCGGCCAGAAGAGCCAGGCCGAAATTGGCCATCTTGTGCTGCTCGGCATCTGCAGCCGTATTGAGCAGGGTTGAACAGTAAATCTTGAGTTTGTCGTGATCAATTGATTGGACGAGCACGCGGTAACGAAATCGAAAAAAGTCGAAATTGTCGATTTTTTTATAAACCGGCTGCTTTTCCTTAATCCGGTCGCTCTCCAACAGCGACTGCACATAGCCCAGGCGCGCCTCGGGATTGGGATGGGTCAGCAAATACTGAGGCGTATCGCTGCCAATGCTGTAGCGGGTTATGCGGCGCATGGTGTTGAGCATGTTTTCCATGGCCTCGGGGTTCCGGTGCATCTGCCGCATCCAGCCGAAGGAGAGCCGGTCGGCCTGCTCTTCATCCTCCCTGCTGTACTGCAGGTTGGCGGCCTGGCCGGCAGCCATGGAGCCCATCATGATTCCCGGAGAGAGCCCGGGAACGCCGATGGCCAATCCGGCGATGGCCAAAAGCAACGAGGCGGCACCGATCACCGTGTTCTTTTCCATACGTTGGGCAATATGGCGGCTAACCACATGACCGATCTCGTGGGCGAGCACGCTGAGCAACTGATCCTCGTTCTGGACCTGCTCGATCAGGCCGGAGTAGAAAAACACCAATCCTGCAGGCGCGGCAAAGGCATTGAATTGGGTGCTCTTCACCACATAGAATCGATAATCGAAATACTGGGGGCCAACGGTTTTGAGCACCTTATTGCCCAGCCCATTGATATACTGACTGATATCGGGATCATCGAGGATGGGCAGGCTTTTTCGCATGGAATAAATAATCTGCTCGCCGATTTTTCGTTCCTCACCAAGGGTCAGCGCCACGGCCTGAAGAGGCAGGAGGAACAGGGAAATCAGGGCCAAAAGAGCTCCACAACGGGTGAATACTGTCGTTCTTAACATAAACATGTACCGTGAAAGAAAGGGCGACGGCTGTACGCAGGGGGCTTTATCGTCAGCGCAAAGGTAACGCGTTCCCCGATCCCCTGCAAGCTGCGGTTGCAGCGGTGCTCAGCTTACTGCGCGTTTGAACCGTTTCTCAAGCCGGGCGACCCCCCATGAGCAGGGAAAGGTCAGCACGAAATAGAGCGCTGCCACGGTCAGCCAGACCTCGATGGTGAGGTAGGTCGAGGCCATCAACTGGGTCCCCTGGTAGGTGAGCTCCTGAATGGAGATGACCGAAACAATGGCCGAATCCTTGATCAATGAGATCACCTGCCCGGCGAGGGGCGGCAGAACTCGGCGAAGGGCCTGGGGCAGGATCACATGAATCAGGCTCTGGTACCTGGTCAGGCCGAGGGCCGTAGCCGCCTCCCACTGGCTGCGTTCCATGGATTCGATCCCGGAGCGGAAGATCTCGGCCATGTAGGCGCTCTCAAACACGGCCAGAGTCACCAGGGCGGAAAAAAAGACGGAGAGCTCACCGGGAGGGGCAAACAACGCGGTGAGCAGGGACTTCGTCATCATTGATGCCTCCTGCGCCGCCTCATCGAGCTGCAGCAGGGGAATCAACTGATCGGCAAGAAAGAAATAACAGAGAAAGAGAAGGACCAGCGGCGGCAGATTGCGCAGCAGTTCAATGGCGGTTCGCGAGACCAACCTGGCGTAGAGACTGTTGTTGATCCGCCCCAGGGCCAGCAACAGTCCGAGCGGCAGGGCCAGCAACCCTGCCCAGAGACTGAGACGCAGGGTGGTCAGCACCCCCGCAATCAGGTAGTTGCTCACCCAGCGCCCCTGCTCGGCATCAAAGCGAAAGAGAAACTGGGGGATGACACCCCAGTTCCAGGTGTAATTCAACCGTTGGGTGATGCGATAAACGAGAAATCCAACCGCCACGACCAGGAAAAGCAGGAGCAAACCATCCAGAATGGTCAGTGTTTTCTTTTTTTGAACGAACACAAGGTTACCGTGCGCAGCTCTCTTATTGCACCAGGTTCTGCCAATCGGTTGAACCGAACCAGTAGTTGTAGCGCTCGGCAATCCATCCCCTGCTCTGGACAACATCGATCCAGTTGTTGAGGAAGTTGAGCGTATCCACATCGCCCTTGCGCAGGCCCATGCTGATCGGTTCCCGCATCAACTGCTCCGGATGGGCTTCAAGCAGTTCCGGCGCATTGGCGGCACTGTGGACCGGCAGCGGCTGTCCCGCAACCATGCCGTGCACCCGTCCGTTGCGCACCTCCTGAACCGCGGCTGGCTCGTCGTCAAAGAGGCGCAAGGTGGCCTGGGGAAACCGTTCCTTGGCCGCAAGGGCAGCCGTCGACCCCAGGCGGGCCGCAAGGGTGACGCCTGGTTTGTCGAAGTCATCCAGGTTCCAGCCCGCTGTCATTTTTTTGTTCGCCAGCAGTCCCTGACCTGTGTAGTAATACGGGTCGGTGAAGTTGATTTGAAGATTGCGCTCGGGGGTCATCGTCATTCCGCCGATAATCAGATCAAATTTTCCCGCGATTAAGGCCGGAATGATGCCGGACCATTTGGTGGGAACGAACTGAACCTTTACCCCCATGTCTTTGGCAAGCTGTTTGGCGACATCAATTTCCATGCCGATCAATTCGCCCTTTTTATCCTTCATCGCCCAGGGCACGAAGACATCCATCCCTACCCGTAGCGTTCCCCGCTGAACAATCTGTTCAATGGTGGATTCCTCGCTCAACTTTTGTTGTATCTCTCCCGCCATTACGGGATGAAGCCCGGCAACGAACAGACAGCAGACAAGGATCAGGGCATGCACTCCAATGCGTTTCATCGTCTCCTCCAAATCTCTCCAATGGTTACGGCCTCGATTGCAGCAGGCTCTTTTGTCATACGATTTTGCCGGTTGCCCCAGTTGTGGGTTCAGATCGCTCCCCAGCATACAGCCACAATGCAGGCAGGGCTGCCCAAACGGCAAAGTCGCACCATACCCGTTTCCCCTGCTGATGGGTAGATGCTCAGCGAATCGTTGCCCTTTTAGCTGAAGAGCAATATCATCACCCCGGCCCCCTGCAATGACCGGGCAGAGAAGGTAGATTTCTCTCCCTAAAAAAATTCCCGTTACTGACTGATCGGGGCAAAGGAACCGTTGACGATGCGACGAAGATCCTCGGGTGCCAGTTCTATCTCCAGCCCCCTGCGTCCTGCGCTGACATAAATGGTGGGAAATCCCTCGGCCGATGCATCGATCACCGTGGGCAGGCGTTTCTTTTGACCAAGCGGACTCACGCCGCCCAGGACATAGCCGGTTGTCCGCTCAACCGCGGATTTATCCGCCATAGCCGCCTTCTTGCCCCCCAGGGCCTTGGCCATCAGCTTCATGTTGAGCATGGAAGAGACCGGGACGACACCGACGGCAAGCGAGCGGTCATCCAGAGAGACAACCAACGTTTTAAACACCCGCTCCTCGGCGACACCCAGCTTTTGTGCGGCTTCGCCGCCATAGGTCTCGCTTGCCGGGTCATGCTCGTATTCATGGATGATGTGGTTGATTTTGTTCTTCTTGGCAACGTTAATTCCCGGGGTCATAGCTCTCTATCTTGTAAACATCGCGCTTCTCACCCTGAGGATGAGAGCAAACTTTAAATAAGATGGCTTCGCAAAAAGTCAGAAACCTAAAAACACATATCGTGAAATCAGTGAGTGACGAAGCTCAAAATGTCACTCTCGAGGCTTTGTACGAAAACGACACAAATAAAACGCATACAAAAAAACATGTATTGATATGCCTCTCACCCAGAGGGAATTCCCCTTTGAACAAGAGCATTTTTTTGCTATTCTTATTGAGTTACCACGAGTTGTTTGCGGAGATTTCCATGAATTTGCCCATATTGAAAATTTTAATTATAGAAAAAAACACCGTTATCCTCAAACAGATCGTTGAAAATATCCTTCGATGCGTGAGCAGTTTTGATCGGAAAGATATCGTTGTCGAAACTGCCTGCGCATCCAGCCTGAAATCGGCCCTCGAGATCATTGAAGATGACGATGACATACAAGCCGTTGTTCTCAGCTGGAACCTCGAAGATACATTGAATGAAGGTGTTGATGAAAAAGAACGGTTCAGGGGCAACAATACCGATTTCATCACTGCAATCAAATCAATACGGGTCTCCCTGCCGGTCTATATCCTCGGTGATGAAAGCCAGGGCCTGGATATCATCAACAAATCGATCGATATAGAGTCGTTCTTTTTCCGCGACGACATCATTCAAGACCCAGAATCCATCCTCGGCTACATCCTCAACGACTTCGATGACCGCTGCCAGACCCCCTTCTGGGACGCCTACAAGAGCTACATCACCGAAGCCAACGACTCCTGGCACACCCCCGGGCACAGCGGCGGCCTCAGCTTTCGCAACTCACCATATATACGTGATTTTTATCAGTTTTACGGTCGCAATGTCTTTGTCGGCGACCTTTCCGTCTCCGTCGACTCACTCGGTTCCCTCACTGAAGGCACCAATGCCATCGGCAAGGCCCAGGAATCTGCCGCCTATACCTTTGAAAGCACCAAGACCTTCTTCGTCACCAACGGTTCCAGTACCTCCAATAAGATAATCCTGCAAACCCTGCTGCGCAGCGCAGACAAGGTCATCGTCGACCGCAACTGCCACAAATCGGTGCATTACGGCATTCTCCAGGCCCGGGCAAACCCCATCTATCTCAGCAGCATTCTCAGTCCGGAATTTGGTATCTTCGCCCCGCCGCCCCTGGCGGAAATTGCTGTAAAAATCGAACAGAATCCAGATACCAAGCTGATCGTCCTTACGGGCTGCACCTACGACGGTCTACTCATCGATGTTCGCCAGGTTGTGGAGATGGCCCACAACCGGGGTATCAAGGTCTTCATAGACGAGGCCTGGTTCGCCTACTCCCTCTTCCATCCCGCCTTCAGGCCGTATTCCGCGATCAATGCCGGTGCCGATTACATCACCCACTCGGCACACAAGGTTGTGTCTGCCTTTTCGCAGGCCTCGTACATCCACGTGAACGATCCGGATTTCGACGCCGATTTTTTCCATGAAATGTACAGCATGTATTCCAGCACTTCCCCCAAGTACCAGATCATCGCCTCACTCGATGTCTGCCACAAGCAGCTGGAGATGGAGGGCTATGGACTGCTCAAGGGACTGTTGGCCCAGGTCGACGAACTCAAAAAACAGGTGCAGAACTTCAGTTATATTCGAATTCTCGACAGCTCGGACTTCACCGCCCTCTTCCCCCACTTCAGCAGGGACAATATCGGCCACGACCGATTAAAAATCCTGTTGGATGTCTCCAGGCTCGAATATTCAACCAGCGACATTCACCGTTACCTGCTCGATGAAATCGGGCTGGAAATTGAAAAATACACCCATTCGACCATACTGGTCCTGCTGACTCTCGGCGGCACCCGCTCCAAGGTTATCCGGCTGTACAATGCCCTGAAAAAGCTCGATCAAAAAAAGGCTGCATTGCCCGTCTGCAAAGTCAGGAAGCAGCGCACGAGCAACCTGCCGGGCATAACCCTCAAATGCCTGCCCTCCGATGCCTTTTTCGGCAAACGGTGCAGCCTGCCCTTTGACAATGCGATCGGCAGGATATCCGCCGGCCTTGTCACGCCCTACCCTCCGGGCATTCCCATCCTCGTCCCCGGTCAGCTCATCCAGCAGGAGACCATAGACTATCTGCGGACCCTGATTGCGCAAAACACCCGCATTCAAGGTATGTACGACGGACAGATCTACGTTGTTTAGACAGTTGTCGCCCCCGGAGACGAACAGGGGGTTCAGGCAAAACAATCCGACAAGCCACCAGACCCCTGCCGGATCTTCGTGCTGTGCCGGGCAGACAGGAATATCGAAATCAGTTCCCGCAGGAAGGCGACACCATCGGCTGTGCACCGGTCTCGACACGCACGGTCACCGGCATGCCCAGTTTCAGTTCATGATCGGGATCACAGGCAAGGACCCGGGCGCGATAGACCAGCTTGGTGCGCAATTCCGTGGTTTCAACGGTTTTCGGGGTGAACTCGGCGGTTGAGGAAATAAAACCGACCCAGCCTTTGTAGGCCTTGTTCGGAAAGCTGTCGGTATAAATCTGAACCCGCATGCCTGCACGCATCCTGCCGAGATCGGGTTCGCTGACATAGGCGCGAACCCAGAGCGGATTGGTCAGGGCCAGGGTCAAGACAGGTGCCCCCGCTGAGGCCATGGCTCCGGGCTCCAGAATCCGACTGCGGATAGTGCCCTCGGCGGGTGCGGCCAGGCGGCTGTCGTTGAGTTTTCGCTGAGCCAGATCCCTGGCCGCGGTCAACGCCTCGAGATTTGCCTGGGCAGTGCGGATATCCTCCTCGCGCGGTCCCTCGACAACCAGGGAGAGCTGATCCTCAGCCGCCCGCTGCGCCGCCTCCAGTGTGTCGACCTTGGCCTTGGCACTGTCGACCTCCTGCTGGGAAATCCGGTTGGTCACCCGCAGGATCTGCAGACGGTCAAAATTGAGCCTGGCCTCTTGCAAGGTTGCTTTGGCCGAGTCGAGCCCGGCCTTGGCCATTTCAATTTCCTGCGTGCGGCTGCCGTTTTTGAGCTTGGCCAACGCCTCCGTCTGCGCCTGCACCTCGGCACTCAATCGATCGACCTCCAGCTGAAAACGAACCGGATCGAGCTCCGCCACCACTTGACCGGACTGGACCATTGCCCCCTCATCCACCAATACATGGGCAATGCGGCCGCTGTCTTGAAAGGCCATCTGCACCTCGCGAATATCGACGTTGCCGTACAGCACCAGGCCTGGGCCGTCTGCCCGTTGTTCGTCCTGATCCGAGCAGGCGATCACGCCGCAGACAAGGAGAAAAACCGAGCCCGCCAGGAGAAGACGACGTAGGGAAGAGGAAATGATGGGGCCTCCTGATGCGGGCAAAGCCGATCGACGTACGCTCTTCATTACCTGTCACTCACCGATAATCTTGACCAGGACCCGTTTTTTGCGACGGCCGTCAAACTCGCCGTAAAAGATCTGCTCCCAAGTGCCGAAATGGAGTTTACCCTCGGTCACCGCCACCACCACCTCACGCCCCATGACCTGCCGTTTCATGTGGGCGTCGGCATTATCTTCATAGCCGTTGTGCCGGTATTGGTTGACCGGTGCGTGCGGAGCCAACCGCTCCAGCCACTGTTCATAGTCATAGTGCAGGCCGGATTCGTCGTCGTTGATAAAGACCGAGGCCGTGATATGCATGGCGTTGCACAGCAAAAGCCCCTCGCGGATACCGCTTTCCTTGAGGCACTGTTCTACCTGCGGAGTAATATTGATAAAAGCACGCCGCGTCGGCACCTCGAACCACAGTTCTTTGTGATAGCTTTTCATGGATTTCAATGCGAGAGGAGAAAGGCCGCCGTTAATCGGCATTTGAGGCGGCTATTTGCGAGAAGGTCGGCTCGACCTCGATGAAGGCTTCAATCAAGAGCGGATCAAAATGACTGCCTTTGCCATCGATCATGATCCCCATGGCCTCCTGGTGGGACATGGAATTTTTGTACACCCGTTTGGAAATTAGTGCATCGTAGACATCGGCAATGGCCATGATTCTGCCCGCCAGGGGGATATTCTCGCCCTGCAACCCGCGCGGATAGCCGCTACCGTTGTATTTTTCATGATGACTTCCCGCTATCTCTTTGGCACAGCTCAGAAAAGAGGTCGGCTGCCCGGCCATCTGTTCGAGATTGGCAATGACCTCCTCGCCAAAGAGGGTGTGCATCTTCATCTCCTCGAACTCTTCGGCGGTAAGCTTGCCGGGTTTGAGCAGGATGGAGTCGCGGATGGCGACCTTGCCGATGTCGTGCAGGGGCGCCGACTTCCACAACAGGACGATGTAATCAGGGGTGAGGATATCGCGAAAGTGACCGTGGAGGACCAGGGTCTCGGCAAGCAGCTGCACATAGGCGCGGGTACGATGGATATGGCTTCCGGTTTCAGGGTCACGATACTCGGCGAGCTCACCCATGGCCTCGATGATGACATCCTTGAGCAGCTCGGCCTCGCGGCTTCGCTCCTCGACCAGCCGTTCAAGGCTGCTGCGATAGGCGTGCAACTCCAGATGGTTGCGCACCCGAGAGCGCAGTTCGACGCCTTTGAAGGGCTTGGTGATGTAGTCGACCCCACCGAGATTGAACCCGTGCACCACATCCTCGGATTCGGCGCGAGCGGTGAGGAAAATGACCGGAATAGAACGAACCTCCTTCATTGTATTGAGCGTCTCAACCGCCTGAAACCCGCTCATTCCCGGCATCATAACGTCCATGAGAATGAGATCGGGATGGGTTGCGCTGATCCGCTCCAGGGCCTGTTCACCGGAGGTGGCATAGGCAAAATCGCAATCCAGTTCACGCAGATGGGACATGGCGATCTGGATATTCTCCGGCACGTCGTCGACGATGAAGACAAGTGGTTTTTTTCTGTTCATACATCCTTCCGGTTGACGGCTCGCGAAAGTTTGGCCAACAGACGGTCAACGCCCATGATGTTGGGCTCTGCGGCAAATGTCAGCAAATCACCGCCGAGAGTGATCAAAAGTCCATCCTTCATTGCTTCCCCTTCTTTGCCGACGGCGGCGCCTAGCGCTGCGGCATCGGCAAGGCTCCCCGAACGAACGGCCTGGCGCAACAACTGATCCAACTCATCGTTCCACGCCGCCTGCACGCTGCCGGAAAAATGCGTTTCATCGATCTTTTGGGCATCGCCTTCTGCAGTGCCGCCATCACCAGGTGCAATTCCCGGCGTGGCATACTCACCGACCACCTCCATCAACAGGTCAAGGCGAAACGGTTTCTGCAGAAATCCGTTGAACAGGGGACGGTAATCTTCCTCTTCGAGCACTTCACCGGTCATGACGATGACCGGAATAGCGGCCAACTCTTCATCCTCACGGATTTTCTCGGTAACGGCACGCCCGTCTGTGCCGCTGAGATTGAGATCCATGAAAATGATATCCGGATGTTCCCTCCGGGCCAGCTCCAATGCCTCCTCGCCGGTTTCGGCGGTCACCACCTTGTGCGGACCATCCTGGAAGAAATCGATAAACACATCCTTGATCAGATCGACATCATCCACTACCAAGAGCGTCATTGCCTGCGGCTCGCGCTCGACCTTGGGGGGCCGCGGGGCCTCCTCCGGTTCACGGGGCGAATCGGCCAGGGCAATGTTGTTCAACAGCACGGTGAAACGAGATCCTTTACCCGGAGCGCTGAACAGGTCAATTCGCCCGCCCATCATGGTCACCAGGCGCGAGCAGAGGGTCAGGCCAAGGCCGACACCACCGTAGCGTTTGGCGATGGTATCCTCTCGTTGGCGAAAAACTTCGAATATTTTCAGCTGATCGGTCTTGGGAATGCCGATACCGGTGTCCTCCACCGTAAAACTGAGATCAAAACAGTTGGCCTGGTCCTTTGAGGGAACACCGTCGACCAACAGGTGCACATGGCCCTCGTTGGTGAACTTGATCGCATTGCTGATCAGGTTGTGCAGCACCTGCTTGAGGCGCATACCGTCGAAGATAAAAGATTTGGGCAGGTGGCTCTCGATTCGGCACTCCAGCCGAATCCCCTTGTTCATGGCCTGATCGCGATACAGGCTCTCCACCTCGCGCACCAGTGATTCCATGCGAATCGAACTGGCCATGATCTGCAACCGGCCAGAATCGATCTTGGAAAGTTCCATGATATCGTTAAAGATCGCGACCAGAGCCATGCTGCTCTTATGGATGGTTTCGACAAACCGTTTTTCCTTGTCGCCCAATGGCGAGTTGGCCAGCATTTCCGTGTAGCCGATGATGGCATTCATCGGCGTGCGTACTTCGTGGTTGATATTGGCGATGAACTCGCTTTTCATCCGGTTCGCCGACTCCTCGGCCTGCGACAGAAAGGCATCGGAGCTCTCTCCACATTGCTCAGCACCGGGAGGACCGTACCAGAGACCGAAGCGCCGACCTTCAATGGTCAACAGGCGCAGGGTCGCCCCTTCTACGCCTCCAGAAGAAGCTACGCAATCATCCTGTTCACCTGATTTCAAGACCTGTAACAGCGGATGGGCGGCCTCACCGGGCAGCAGATCGGGAAAGGAACCACCGATGAGCGGCTCAGGGCCGAAGCGGACCTGGGCCTCACGGTTGGCGGAGATGATCTTTAACTGCTCATCGAGCTGTAGCACCGGCCATGGGGCGCCATCGACCATTTCGCCCAGCATCCGGTTCTCCGCCGTCACTCGACCATGTTGTTCCTTGAGCGTAGCCACCTTCCGGTAGAGCACAGCGGCAATGGCAAGAACAGCGAGAATTCCCGCGGCAACACAGGTCAGAAGGGGAAAGGAAACGCAGGTCTCTTGGGCAGCTGATGCATTCCAGGGAAACAGAAGAAGCAAACAGCCAATGATCAACAGTTGTTTGTCCACGTGCTCGAATATTCGTTATAAGGAATCGGGAAGAAGGTTGGTTTACTATATAGCCCGGCAAAACGATTGTCAAAAATCGCGCACATTCCCCTGCGCCTCTTTGTCTTTTTTCTGGCGACGCCCCCTCTTACCCCCTGATTACTCCCGTTCGCCGGCATACCTGCGGACGGCAGCGATAAAGCCCTCCACCCACTGGGGTGTTCCGGAGGCCATCACATGGGTGTACATGGCCAGGGTGTTGTTTTTGACCAGGCCGTCGCGCCCGCCCATGAAACCGGTGCCCCGTTCCATGCGCAGAACCAGTTCCTCGGGCTGTCCCTCCCAGTCACGGATCATGGAATAGCGGAATTCATGCCCCTTGATACGGGTTCCGACCGGGTAGAAGCTATTGGCCTGTTCCACCACGAAGTTGGAATATCCGTGGGCCTGCGGCTTGCCGCTGATGCCGAAGGTCACCGGAAATACGTCGGCCAGGGGATATTCCTCTCCCTGGAGGACAATAGAACGCCCTAAAAAGATCAGACCGCCGCATTCGGCATAGACCGGCAGGCCGGCATCGATCTGCTCACGCACCGAACGACGGAAGGCGGCATTTTCCGCCAGTTGTTTGGCGCTGGTTTCCGGAAAACCACCGCCAATGTAGAGGCCGTCGAGTTCAGTGGGCAATGCCTCGGCGTGGAGGGCGTCGATCATCACCAATCGAGCTCCGGCCCTGGTCAAGGCCTCGAGATTCTCCTCGTAATAAAATTGAAAGGCGGCATCGCGGAGCACGCCGATGGTCACCTCCTGCGGCATTGCTGGAGCGCTTTTCGGCGGCACCGGTACGGTTCCCGGCATGCGGGCGACAATGGCATCCAGATCGAAATTGGTCTCCACCAGGGCGGCGAGCCGGGCCACGGCTTCGCCGGCGGCATCGTATTCCTGGTGCGGGATGACGCCGAGATGGCGCATGGGAAAGATATCCTGTTTCAGCCTAGGCATGATGCCCAGCACCGGAACATCGGTGTAGGTTTCAATCGATTGGCGGATAATGGATTCATGGCGCGGGGTAGCGATCTGGTTGAGAATCACCCCGGCGAGGCGAATTCGCGGATCAAAGGCCTCGCAGCCGAGGACCATGGCAGCAACGGTGCGCGTGGTCTTGGAGCAGTTGACCACCAGCAGCACGGGGAGCTCGAGCAGTTGCGCCAGTTCGGCCGTGGAAAACTCCCCCTGGGCATTGACGCCGTCAAAGATGCCACGATTGCCTTCGACCACCGCATAGGCGTTGCCATGGAGATGCTCCTGAAAGGTGGTGACAATCGCCTCCGGCGTCATCAGGTAGGGGTCGAGATTGTAGCAGGGGCGGCCTGCAGCCATGCTCATCCAGCCGGCATCGATATAATCCGGGCCTTTCTTGAAAACAGCCACGCCGCGGCCACGATTTCTCAACGCTGCGATCAGACCAACGGAAACCACCGATTTTCCAGAGCCACCGCTCAACCCCGCCAACACCACACTCTTTACCCGTTCCACAATAACACTTCCTTCCATTCAATAGCAAAAGCAGGCGATGCAAGCGCAGGCCCGATGAATCCCAACAACAAATCCCTATCGTATCTCCTTCCTTTCTGCCCGTTTCCGAACCGGAGCGTGCAGATCGTGCAGCGGCAGTTCCAGCTCATTCCAGACCGCCTCATAGATGCGATTCAAACGCTGCTCCAACTCCAGCCGATACTGTTCGACCTGTTCGCTGGTCAACGACGGAGGGACATGGAGCGGCTCGGCATGGCGGAGTACCAGGGTGGAAAAGGGCAAAGGCACCAGGGTCTGGTCCCAACTGTTGAAACGGATCGTGCGGGTGCAGGCCCAGGCAATGGGAAAGATCGGCTTGCCCGACTTGCTCGCCATGAGGATACACCCGGCTTGAGCCTTGCGTGCCGGCCCCTGGGAACCATCGGCGACAACGGCCGCGTTGAGCTGACGCTTCTGCATGGTACGGATGCTCTCCAGCAGGGCCTTGACGCCGCCGCGGTTGGAGGAACCGCGCACCGGCACATGGCCCATCTGTTCGGCGAGCCGGGCGATATAGGCCCCATCCTTGGAGGCGCTGACCATGATCGCCGCCGGATACCGCCTGAGGTACCAGAACAGGTAGAGAAACGAATAGTGCCAGAAGGAGGCGATGCCGGTATCGCGAAGCGCGTATTCGTGGAAGCCGATGGGATCCCGCAGCTTCACCCGAATGGTGGCAAACCACAGGGTCAACAGCCCCTGCACCAGTCGTGGCACGACCAGCAAAGAACATCTGTACCAGAAATCAGCCAACGGCAAGCTCCATCATCTTCAGTTCCTTGATCCGGTCGCGGTAGGCGGCCGCCTCTTCAAAGGCGAGCATCTTGGCCGCCTCCTGCATCTTGATCTCCAATTGGGCAATCTCTTGGTGGAGCTCATCCATGCTATGATAGACCGCTTCCGATTCAGCTGCCAGCAACTGACCTGGGGCCTGATACTCGTCCGCGGCCTGCCAGCCCGAGGCCTTGAGATGCTGGGCCATGGAATCCTTGATCTCGGAGATGACCGTCTGCGGGGTGATGCCGTGCTCGGTGTTGTAGGCCTCCTGAATCTGCCGCCTCCGGTTGGTCTCGTCGATGGTGTAGCGCATGGAGGGCGTCACCTTGTCTGCATAGAGAATAACCGTCCCCTGGGCATTGCGCGCCGCCCGGCCGCAGGTCTGCACCAGGGAACGCTCCGAGCGGAGGAACCCCTCCTTGTCGGCATCGAGCACCGCCACCAGGGAGACCTCGGGGATATCGAGCCCCTCGCGCAGGAGGTTGATCCCCACCAGTACATCGTATTCACGCCGACGCAGATCGCGGATCAGCTCCACCCGCTCCAGGGTCTTGATATCCGAATGGAGATAACGCACCCGTACGCCCAAATCCTCGTAATACTGGGTCAGGTCCTCGGCCATGCGCTTGGTGAGGGTGGTCACCAGGATGGCCTCGTTGCGCTCGACGCGGGTGCGGATCTCTTCCAGCAGGTCATCGACCTGGCTCGAGGCCGGCCGCACCTCGATGCGCGGATCGAGCAGACCTGTGGGGCGGATCAACTGCTCGACAATCCGGCCGTCCGCCTTTTTCAATTCGTAGGGGCCGGGAGTGGCGGAGACGTACACCGCCTGGTGGATGCGCTGCTCGAACTCGTCAAAACGAAGCGGACGATTGTCCAGGGCCGAGGGCAGACGGAAACCGAAGTTGACCAGGGTCTGTTTGCGAGAACGATCGCCGTTGAACATGCCACCGATCTGGGGCACGCCGATATGGGATTCGTCGATGATCAGGAGGTAATCGTCGGGAAAGTAGTCGAGCAGGTTGGGCGGAGGCGCTCCTTCGGGTTTGCCGGTGAGGTGGCGACTGTAATTCTCGATCCCGTTGCAGTAGCCGAGCTCGCCGATCATCTCCAAATCGAACATGGTCCGCTGTTCGAGCCGTTGGGCCTCGACCAAGCGGTTTTCCGCCTGCAACTCGGCAAGGCGTAGCTGCAGCTCGTCCTGGATCGAGGTCATCGCCTCCTTGAGGTTGTCCTGGCTGGTGACGAAGTGGCTGCCTGGAAAGACGGTCATCTCCTCCACGTCGGCAATCACCACCCCCCGGAGCGGATCGATGATGGAGATGGTGTCAATGGTATCGCCAAAAAACTCGACCCGGACCGCCCTCTCCTCCTCATGCACAGGAAAGATGTCGATCACGTCGCCGCGTACGCGAAAGGTGCCACGATGGAAGGAAAACTCGTTGCGCTCATAGAGCATGAAGGCCAAACGCCGCTGGACCTCCTCCATGGGATAGTCCTCGCCCGCATGGAGATAAAGATGCATGTTCTTGTACTCGTCCGGCGATCCCAAGCCGTAGATGCAGGAGACCGAGGCCACGATCAGCACGTCGCGCCGGGTCAAGAGCGAGCGGGTGGCGGAGTGGCGCAGCTTGTCGATGGCATCGTTGATCGAGGAATCCTTTTCAATATAGGTATCGGAGGCGGGGATATAGGCCTCGGGCTGATAGTAGTCGTAGTAAGAGACAAAATACTCGACCGCGTTGTGTGGAAAGAGCTCGCGGAACTCGGCAAACAACTGGGCTGCCAGGGTCTTGTTGGGCGCCATCACCAGGGTCGGCCGCTGCACCCGGGCAACCACCTGGGCCATGGTAAAGGTCTTGCCCGACCCGGTCACGCCCAGCAGCACCTGATCGCGCACGCCCGACTCGATCCCGGCCACCAGTTGTTCTATGGCAGCGGGCTGATCGCCGGAAGGGGTAAAATCAGAGACGATCTCAAAGGGGATATCGCTGGAATAGGTGGGTGCCTGCACGGAAAAAACAATCCATCTCGATTTGTTGAAGAAAATTTAAGCCTGTAAGATACAGCGTACCCTGCCGGTTCGCAACTGTGCAGCCTACGTCCGCCGGTTTAAAATTCCATGTTGTAGCTGTACACCCCCTCTTCCAGCTGACTGGTGACCTTGAGTCCGGAGTGGTTGAAAACATTCTGCATCCGCTCGTTTTCGCGCAGAACCTCGGCGGTGAATCCGGCAATGCCGTTTCGTTTGGCAATCTTGATCAGATGTTTAAACAGATTGGTGCCCAAGCGTTTGTTCTGCCAGCCGTCACGGACGACAAAGGCCACCTCGGCCAGATTGGTCTTCTCGTTGAGGTAGTAGGTGCCAACCGCGACAATCTGCTCGCCGTGGGCCTCGGGCACAGTGCCCACCACCGCCACATCGCGACGATGGTCGATATAGACGAATTCCTGAATCTGCCGTGGGGTGAACCGCTGCTGGCGGCTCATGAACCGGTAGTAGATGGTCTCCTGGCTGAGGTTGTAGATCAGATCCCGCATATGCGGCTCGTCGGTGGGTTTGATCGAGCGAAAGGAGACGCTGGTGCCGTCCTCGAGCAGGAACGAGGCCCGGACCGACTCTTCGGCAGGAATGAGAAAGCGGTTGCCGAAACGGGCCAGATCCGGGCGAAGATACTTGGCCGCAACCGCCTCGCGGAAGAGCTGCTCACGAAAATCCGGATGGGCAATGGAGATCAGCGCCATGACCCGCTCCTGGATCGACTTGCCGTGGAGATAGGCCACGCCGTACTCGGTGACCACATAGTGGACGCTGGCGCGGTTGATGACCACCCCGGAACCGGGCTGCAAGGTGCAGACAATGCGCGACTCGTTGCCCTCCTTGTTGAGCGATGGCAGGGTGATGATCGCCCGGCCGCCCTCAGCCTTGGCCGCGCCCCGGTTGAAGTCGATCTGGCCGCCGATGCCGGAATAGAATTTCCCCCCCACGGAATCGGAACAGACCTGCCCGGTGAGATCGATCTCCAGGGCCATGTTCACCGCCACCATCCGCTTGTGCTTGCCGATGACATTGGCGTCGTTGATGTACTCTGTCGGCCGGAAGCTGAACAGCGGATTGTCGTGGATATAGTCGTAGAGCCGCTTGGTGCCCATGCAGAAGCTGGCGGTGATCTTGCCCCGATCGATGGATTTCATCGCCCCGGTGACCGCGCCCGACTCGATCAGGGGAATGATGGTGTCGGAGATCATCTCGGTGTGGAAGCCGATATCCTTTCGATCGAGGAGAAACTCCATCACCACTTGGGGGATGCGGCCATAACCGGGTACGCGCCCCAGCCCCAGCTCGATGGTCGAACCGTTGGGAATGAGCGCGGCCGCGGTCTGGGCGATCTTGCGGCTGATCGGATTGGGCGGATCCGCCACCCGCTCGAGGATCGGCTGATTCACCGGCACCAGGATATCCAGGTCATAGACCTCCACCGTGGTGTCGCCATGGGTCCAGGGCATATTGGGATTGACCTCGGCAATGACCAGCGAGGCGTTCTCGACGGCGCTGCGCACGATATCCACCGAGATCCCCAGACTGACCCTGCCGCGAATATCGGGCGGGGTGACCTGGATCAGGGCGACATCGATGGGCAGGCTGCCGGAGTCAAAGAGCTTGGGCACGTCGGAGAGCAGGATCGGGGTGTAGTCGCCAAACCCTTCCTGGATCACGTCGCGGATGTTGGAGCTGATGAAGAAGGCATTGATCGCAAAGCTGTCCGACATCTTCTTGTCGGCATAGGGGGCATCGCCCTTGGTGATCAACTGGATGATCTCGACGTTGGTCAAGGCGCGGGCGCGCTGGGTCATGGCGCCGATCAGCTCCTGGGGCGCGCCGCAGCCGGTGCCGATGAACACCCGTTGTCCGGCCTTGAGGCTGCTCAGGGCCTGAACCGGGGTGGCGATCATGTCGCTGTATTTATCCTGCCAGTTTTGTTCGTATTCCATGACAAGTCCCTTGTTCGATGGATAAAAGCGGTATCGATTGGCGCGTCTACTGTTGGGCCAGCGGTTTGGCAAAGGTCATGCGGGCATCGGCTACCACCGGCTCGTTGCCGGTCTCGCCCACAATCAGCGGGTTGATGTCCAGCTCCTGAATCTGGGGAAAATCGGTGGTCAGCTGGGAGATGCGCTGCAGGGCAACGGCAATGGCATTGATATCCACCTCCTTCAGCCCCCGTTTACCTTCGAGCAGCTGATAGGAACGGGTGGCCTTCAACATCTGCACCGCCTCCTCCTCGGTGATCGGCGCAAGGTGGAAGGTGACATCCTTCATCACCTCAACGAAGATACCGCCCAGACCAAACATCAGCATCGGTCCGAACTGAGGATCGCGGGTCATACCGATGATGACCTCCAGGCCGCTCTCCGCCATTTTCTCCACGTAGATACCTTCCACCAGGGCATTGGGCGCATGCTTGTTGATCCTGAGCATCATCAGGTCAAAGGCATCGGCAACCTCATGGCTGGAGCCGATATTGAGCCGTACCCCGCCAAGATCCGACTTGTGGACGATACTGGGGGAAACGATCTTCATCGCCACAGGGAATCCGATGAAGCGGGCATACTCCACCGCCTCTTCCGGGCTGGCGGTGAGGCGGCCCTCCATGATGTGAAAACCGTAGGCCTTGAGGACATCCTTGGATTTGACCTCATCCAAACGCAAACGACCGGTACGCTGGCGGCGGGTGATGATCCGTTCCACCCGACGACGGTTGACCGGAAATCGCACCACCTGCCGCGCAGGACGCCGTTTCCACACCCCGTATTCGTACATGGCCTTGAGCGCGCCCACCGCCCGCTCCGGGGAATCGTAAAAGGGCAGGCCGGCCGCGGCCAGTTCCTTGCGCGAAGGCATGATGTCGGAGCCGCCAAGGAAGGAGGCCAGCACCGGCATGGATTCATCAAGCCGGGTGACGATGGCCCGCACCGTGGCCGCAGGCTGAGTCATGTATTGCGGCGCAAGCACCACCAGGATGGCGTCGATGGAACCGTCTTCAATGGCAACATCGATGGCTGTCGAGTAGTGGCGGGGCTCGGCGTCGGCGGAGATGTCGATCGGGTTGTCGATAAAGGCGGCCGGCGGCAGGGCCTGGCGCAGTTTGGCGGCCAGGGACTCGCTCAGATTCACCACGTTCATCCCCGATTTCTCCACCGCATCCGCGGCCATGGTCCCGGAACCGCCGGAGTTGGTGATGATCAGCACCCGGTCGCCCTTGGGCATGGGCTGCAGGGCCAGGGCGGTGGCGTAATCAAAGAGGGCCTCAAAGGAGTCGGCCCGGCAGATGCCGGCGCGCTTGAAGGCGGCACCGTAGGCCGTATCCTTGCCGGCAAGTACCCCGGTATGGTTGGAGGCGGCCTTGGAACCGGCCACCGTGGTGCCGGCCTTGAGGATGACCACCGGCTTTTTGCTGCTCGCCTCTTCCGCGGCCTTGACGAACTTGTCGCCATCGCTGATATCCTCGAGGTAACCGACAATGACCTTGGTTTCGTCATCGCGGGCCAGGGCGGCCAGGACATCGACCTCGGTGATATCGGCCTTGTTGCCGATGGAGATCGATTTCGATACCCCCAGCTCACGCTCGTCGGCGATATCCATCATCGCAGTGCACAGGGCGCCGGACTGGGAAAAGATGGCCAGGCTGCCGGGTTGGGGAATGCGCTTGGAGAAGGAGGCATTCAGCTTGATCGCGGTATTGATGATCCCCAAACAGTTGGGGCCAAGCAGGCGGACGTTGCCTCTTCGGCAGATCTCGGTCAGTTCGTCCTCCAACGAGCGCCCCACCTTGCCGGTCTCCTTGAACCCGGAGGCGACAACGACGATGGCGCCGGCCTTCTTTTTCACCGCCTCGCGCGCGGCTGCGGGGACCATTTCCGCGGGAACGGCGATGACCACCAGGTCCACCGGATCGGGGTAATCGGCAATCTGCGGATAGACCTTCAGGCCAAAGAGCTCGCCGCCGGCGGAGTTGACCGGAATGATCGGCCCGGAAAAGCCGCTCTTGACCAGATTGCTCACCGTATCGTAACCGACCTTACCCACGGTCTTGGACGCGCCGATAACCGCAATCGATGCCGGGGAAAAGAGTTTATCCAGCATAGCCACCTCGTTTATATCGATGTCTCGGGGACGTGAATGGTGAAACCTTCGGCTTCAATCGCCTTGTAGATCGCCCGCACATTGTAGGTATTGATTCTCAGGTATATCATGGCCTTGCGCTTTTCGTTGCCCTCGGCCCGCACCAGACGGGTGAACTGGGTCTGCTTCTCCTCCATGACCTTCACCAACTTGCTCAGCGCCTGGGGATCGCCGTTGTCCTCAATCGAGACGAGCACCGAACCCTTGGCGCCGAGTCCGAAGAGATCGCGATAGGCATTCATCAAATCGGCGGTGGTAAAGACCCCCACCAGTTTCTCGTCCTCATCCACCACCGGCAGAGCACCGATCTTGCGCGACTGGAAGAGCATCAGCGCGTCATCCAAGGTGGTGTGCGGCCTGAGATAGAGAATATCCCGGGTCATCAGCACCGAGACGGGGGTGTTGTTGACCTGCTCCTCCACCGAACCCCGTTCCTTGCTGCGGGCCACGGTTGATGGCCTGGCCGAGCGGAGATCGCGATCGGAGAGGATGCCGAGTAAAGTCCCCTGGCCGTCGACCACCGGCAGGTGACGGATGTTGTATTGCTGCAGTCTATCAATAGCCTCGGCCACAGTCTGCTCCGGCGTGACCGTAATCGGTGACGGCGTCATATGATCGTAGATGAACATAAAAAAAGACTCCCCCTGGTTAATCGCTGAGCAATATCATATGGTCCTCGAGCAGGCCGGACAAATAGGCCTCAACGCACACACCAAGTTTTTCCAAGTAATACCCGCCCTCGAGAATCGAGAGCAAACGACCTTCCGTGTAGTCGCGGGCCAACTCACGGATAAATACGCCCAACTGCCGGTAGAGATCGACCGTAAACGCAAGCCCGGACATGTCGTCCAGGCGATGGGCATCGAATCCGGCGCCGATGATCAGCGCATCGGGTTGCATTTCATCGAGAAAACTGCGGATTTTCGGCAACTGGCGCAACACCTGATCAGCCCCCGCACCCGGGGGCAGCGGCAGGTTGAGAATCGTCCCCTTGCCTGCGCCGATTCCTTTGTCTTCGGCCCAGCCGGTGCCCGGATAGCTGAACGAGGGATGTTCGTGGATGGAGACATAGGAAGTTTCCGCCTCTTCCTCGAAGGCGGTCTGAATGCCGTTGCCGTGGTGGGCATCGAAATCGAACACGCAGACCCGGCGACGGTTGTATTCCTGCTGCCAGTAGCGGGCGGCGATCACGCAGTTGTTGAAAAAACAGAATCCATAGGGCTGGTTGGGCTCGGAGTGATGGCCCGGGGGCCGGGTCTGACAGAAGACCACGGTTCCTGGATTCTGTTCAACCGCGTCGACACCGACCAGGCCGCATCCTGCGGAAAGGGTGGCAATATCGTAGGATTCGTAACAGACCTGGTTGTCGGGATGATCGATATAGGTGCGCCCGGAAAGAACCGACTCCTCAAAACGAAACAGCCAGCCTTCGGTATGAAAGGTGAGCAGTTGCGCCCGGGTGGCGGGACGGGTGGGCAGATAGCGGATTCGATCGGCAAAATGGCTCTGCCTGAGTTGGTCGGTGATGACCTGCATCCGTTCAGGGACCTCGGGATGGTCTCCGCCGCCGGTGTCGTGGCGGTCGAAAGCGGGATCAGTGACGATGATGAGCGGCGTATCTTGTTCCATTGCGCAGTCCGGAATGAGAGGCAACTGCCGGAAACAAACCTGGTCCGGCACGACCTTGTTCTTTCATTACCGTATTCTGCGCCAAAAACGAAGCGGTTTTCGTCCCTGTACCTCTTTGCCGAACCCGGATTTGACCGGAAAAGGGGATGAATGCCCACCCTCCACGTTTGTCATCTCCTCGAGCTCACGCCTGTTTGCCCACCTGGGCCTGAATGGCGGTCAGGGCCACGGTATCGACGATATCGGCCACCGTGCATCCCCGGGAGAGATCGTTGACCGGTTTGTTCAATCCCTGGAGGACCGGCCCCATGGCTGCACCGTTGGTGGCCCGCTGCACTGCCTTGTAGGTGTTGTTGCCGGTATTGAGATCGGGGAAGATGAAGACCGTCGCCTGTCCGGCCACCGCCGATCCGGGTGCCTTGAGCGCAGCCACCTTGGGATCGAAGGCGGCGTCGTACTGCAGGGGCCCCTCGAGCGGATAGTCGAGGCCGCGTTCGGCCATCAGCTCCCGGGCGATGGCCGTGGCCTGAACCACCTTCTCCACGTCCTCGCCCGCACCGGAAATGCCGGTCGAGTAGCTGAGCAGGGCCACCCGGGGCTCGATACCGTAAATCCTCGCCGTTTCCGCCGAACTGAGCGCGATCTCCGCCAGCTGGCGGGCGTTGGGGTTGGGCACCACCGCGCAGTCGCCAAAGGCGAGCACCTTGGACTGGAGACACATGATGAAGATCGAGGAAACCACCGACACTCCGGGCTTGGTTTTGACGAACTCAAAGGCCGGGCGAATGGTCTGGGCGGTGGTGGTGACCGAACCGGAAACCATGCCGTCGGCCAACCCCTTGTGGACCATCATGGTGCCGAAGTAGGTCGGATCGGACATGCGGTCACGGGCCACGTCCATGACAATGCCGCGATTCTTGCGAATCTCGAAGTAGGTCCGAACAAATTCCTCATACAGATCGGAACTGCTCGGTTCGATGATCGTTGCCCCTTCGATGTTGAGGTTGAGTTTGGAAGCCTTGGTGCGAATCTCTTCTTCCTTGCCAAGCAGGGTAAGATCGGCAATTCCGCGCCTGAGGATAATGTCGGCGGCTACGAGAATGCGCTCACCCATGCCCTCGGGAAGGACGATGTGCTGCCGGTGGGCAGCAGCCTTCTCCATCAGCGAGAATTCGAACATCCTCGGGGTGATTTTGGTCGATCGGTTCGCCACCAGACGATTGGTCAGCTCGCTCAAATTGACATATCTGCCGAACCAACCCAGGGCGGTGGCGATACGCTTGGCGTCGGTGGGTTCGATGCGGCCATAGAGTTCGTTGACGCTCTGCACGGTGTCGAAGGTGTGGGCCTCGATGAACAGCACCGGCGCGGGAATGCCGGTCCAGCCCTGGATGAGCCGCTGCACGCTGGCCTTGAGCTCCAGGCCGCCGGTGATGAGGATGCCGGCGATGTTGGGGTAGGCCTGGGAGATACGGCTGGCCAGGCTGGCGATGACGATATCCGAGCGGTCGCCGGGCGTGATGATCAGGCTGCCTTCACGAATGTATTCGAGAAAGTTGCTGATCTGCATCGCCGCCACCAGATAACTGTCCACCAGATTGAGCAGGTGGGACTTGCCGTAGAGGACCTCGGCCCCCAGCCAGCGTTTGACGTCATCCACGCTCGGGCTGCCCAGCCCCCTGTTCTCGGGAATGACGTAGAGGGGAAAGGCTCGGTCGAACTGTTGCCGGCATTTGGGAATACCTGCGGTGTCGCGGAGAAAGGTCTCCGGGGCCCGGTTGACGATGCAGGCGGCAATATCCACCCCCTGCTCTTCCAGGGTGTCGATGGTGATCGCGGTGTGGCTGCAGATCTCCTCGGTCGATTTGTCCCGGCCCGAGGTGATGAGCAGGACCGGCGCGCCGAGGTTGGCGGCAATACTGGCATTGAGGTCGAACTCGAATCCTGGATCCTTGCCGCGAAAGTCGGTGCCCTCGCAGAGGACGAAATCGTACTGGGATTTCAGCTTCTGGTACTTATGGAGGATGTTTTCATAGAGCAGCCCTTCCTGGCCGGAGGTGATCAGTCCTCGAGCCTCGCTGAGCGTATAGGCATGGGTGTCTTCGTAGGGCAGCTCGAGGTTGAAATGCTTGAGCACCAGGTTGAGATCGTGATCGACCCGGCCAAAGACATGGTCGTTGATGATCGGACGAAAAAAGGCAATGCGGCTGATCGCCTTGAGTAACAGCTGCATGACTCCGAGGACAACCGCCGACTTGCCGCTTCGTTCCTCGGCGGCAGTGATATAGAGATTGCAGGACATGCGACAGACTCCCTCTGGCCGGTTGCATGCGATTGTGCGGAAACAGACGGGAGGAACTCCGACACCGACCGCGCCGGAGTTCCTGCAAAGAGCAAAAAGAGCCTATCGTGCCTGAGTGACCTTTTCGGTCAACGCGGGGATAAATTCGAGGATATCGGCCACCACGCCGATATCGGCCCGCTGGAAGATGGGCGCGGTCGGGTTCTTGTTGACCGCGATGATAAAGGGATTGCCCTTGATCCCGCCCATGTGCTGAAAGGAGCCGCTGATCCCCAGGGCCAGGTAGACCTTGGGTTTAACGGTCTGGCCGGAGGTGCCGACCTGGCGCGATTTTTCCAGCCACTTGGTATCGACGATCGGACGGGAGCAGGCCACATCCGCGCCCATGCTTTCAGCCAGGCGATGGACCATGTCCAGGTTTTCCTCCTCGCCGATGCCACGGCCGATGGAAATAAGGGTTTCCGACTTGGTGATGTCGACCTCGCCCACCTCGGCCTCGACCACCCCGATGAAGGTCCGCTTGCTGCTGTAATCCTGAATGTCGGCCGACTTATCGACCACGGCTCCGGCCTGGGTTTTCGCCTCCTCGGCCTTGAAGGATCCGGAACGGATGTTGAGCACTGCGCCATCGGTGAGATCGCAGAGTGAACGGGTGGAGACCGCGCCGCCGTATTCCTGGCGCACGACCTTGAGGTTCTCCCCTTCCCTTCCCTCGAAGCCGACCACGTCCGAGGCAAAGGATGCATCGATCTTGATCGAGAGCCCGGGGGAGAGATCCATGCCGAAGGTGGTGTGGGGTACCAGCAACAGGGACTTGGGCGGCAGCAGTTGGCAGAGGACCTTGCGGCAGACCTCGGCGTTGGGGTAACTCAGCGCCTCGTTGCCGACCATGATCACCTGGGCATAGGATTGGGCCATTTCCTGGGCGATGGCGGCGGCTTCGCTAGGAGAACCCAGGACGATGGCGGTGGGCATGCAATCGCTATCGATCGCCTGGGCAGCGGTGATCAGCTCCAGGGCGGTATCGTCGACCACGCCGCCGATATGGGCAATATAGGTATAAATCTCAGCCATTAGTGTATTCCTCCTTTTGCTTTGAGCAACTCGACCACCTTTTCGGCCAACTCATCGGTACTGCCGGCAAGCATCTCGGCACCTGCGCCCAGCTCCGGCTGGAAGTATTCCAGTTTTTGCAGCTTGAGGCTGCAATCGGGACAGCCGGTATCCGCCGCGGTAAAAGTCGGGATCTCCAGCGAGGCGACCTTGCGGATGCCGCGAATGCTGACATAGCGGGGCTCGTTGATGCCGGTCTGGATCGAGAGCACGCAGGGCATCTCGATCTCGTTGATCTCCTGGTTGCCGCCTTCGATCTCGCGGCCGATCTTCAGCTTGTTTTCGCCCAGCACCTCGATCATGTTAACCAGGGAGGCATAGGGGCGATCGAGCAGGGCCGCCATCATGCCGCCGACCTGACTTGCGCCCTCGTCCGACTGCGCGCCGCAGAGGATCAAATCAAATGTGTTCTGGGTGACGTAGGAACTGAGAAAGCGGGCGATCTTGCGACCGTCGGCCTGCTGGGTCATGGCATCGGAGAGCAGCACGCCCTTGTTGGCGCCCATGGCCATCTGCCTGCGAAGGATCTCTTCCTCCTCCTCGGAGCCGACGCTGGCCACCGTCACCGAGCCGCCGACCTTGTCCACGATCTGGATGGCCTCTTCCACCGCATAGTTGTCCCACTCGTTGACCGAGTAGACCAGGTCGTCCTTCTCGATGTCATTGCCGTGCCGATTCAGGCGAATGTCGTTTTCAGAGGGATCAGGCACCCGTTTGACACAGACCAGAATATCCATTGCTTCCTCCTTCATGATGCTTGTTGTGATATCCACCGTCAGTCGGCGGTCTTGATTTCTTGATCAAAAATAAAGGGGTTGAGGCATCCTCTCCCCCAAAGGTTCCATCAGGGGCGGCTCTCGTTGAAAATCACGCGGCTGGCCAGCAGCTCGGTCAGATCGACCACCTCCAGCTGCCCTTCAAGTCCGGCGATCTTGATCGCGTCCTCCATGTTGATCAGGCAGAAAGGACAGGCGGTGACCAGCACATCGGCACCGGCCTCACGGGCCATGTTCACCCGGAGCACGCCCATGCGGGTCTCCTCCTCGGGCTCGTAGAAGAGCGCCAGGCCGCCGCCGCTGCAGCAGAAGGAACGATCCCGGTGCTTGGCCATCTCCACCCGCTTCATCCCCGGCAGGGCGTCGATCAGGGCACGCGGCTCATCGTAGAGCAGGTTATGCCGACCCAGGTAGCAGGGGTCGTGATAGGTGTAGACCCGCGCAGGCCCTTCGGGATCGCGGAACCGCAGTTGCCCCTTGTGGAGGGCGGCCAGCAGTACCTCGGTGATGTGACGTACCGGCGGCAGACCGCTGTAATCGTTTTTCAGGGCATTGAAGGCATGGGGATCGACGGTGACGATGTCCTTGGGCTTGGCCTCGAGAATAACCTCGGTGTTGTGGGCCTTGAGCTCCTGAAAGAGCATCTCCTCGCCAAAACGCTTGACCTCGTTGCCCGCGTCCTTCTCCTCCTCGCCGAGGATGGCGAAGTCGATATTCAGATGGTGCAGCAGACGGGCCGCATCCTTGGTGATACTGATGATCCGCTCGTCATAGGAGCCGACACTGTCGACAAAGAACAGGGTCGAGGACGGTGTATCCGGGTCGGCCAGTTTGACCGGTACGGTAGCGGCAAAGTCCGGGTCGTCGATCCATTTGGCCCGCTGCTTGGCGCTCTTGCCATAGGGGTTGCCCCGTTTTTCCAAGGCGCTCAACGGTTTCTGCAACGACTGTGGTACCAGTCCGTCATCGATCATCCCACGCCTGAGATCGACGATCTTGTCGATGTACTCGATCGCCAGGGGACACTCCTCCTCGCAGGCGCCGCAGGTGGTGCAGGACCAGATCTCCTCCTCGGTGAAGATGCCGCCTACCAGGGCCGGACTGGGTTGTTGCGGTCCCCAGACCGGAAAGGACTTGAAGAGCAGATCCCGCGCCTTGATGGTGATGAAGCGCGGCGACAGCGGACGTTTCACCGTGTTCGCCGGACACTGGTCGGAACAGCGGCCGCAGTCGGCGCAGCTGTAGAAATCAAGCAGGTGCTTCCAGGTGAAATCCTCGATCTTCTTGACCCCGATCGACTCCAGCTCGCCGACCTCGTCGGCACTCAGGCCGTAGCGCACCGGTTTGACCACCCCCTTGTCCAGCCGCATGAAGAGGACGTTGAGCAGCGAGGTCAACACATGAAAATGTTTGCCAAAGGGCAGGTAACAGAGGAAGAAAAAGAAAACCAGATCATGCACGTAGTAGGAGAGGATATGCAGTGGTTGCAGGCTGTCGACACTCGCCCCCTTGAGCAGGGCGGCAAAGAGCCAAACCAGGGTCAACGGAGCCAGTCCATGGCCCTGTTCCGGGGCGGCAGCGACCGCGCTCGCCTCGAACAGGCTTTCCGAGATCATCAGCACCGAGATGATCGCCAGCACGAACACCGCCTCTGCGGTATGGTCCTTGCCATATTTGGCGGGCACGGCGTAACGGGCGGGCTTGATGATGCCGCGGCGAACGGCTGCGATTACGCAGGCCACCAGCACCACGGTAGCGGCATAGTCCTTACAGACGTTGTAAACCGCGCCCAGGGTGCCGGTTAAAAACGGCAGGTGGAAATCGGGGTTTATGCCGATGATCACCAGCGAGGTCGAACGCAGCGACAACACCAGGAAGCCGAAAAAGATCGCCAGGTGCAAGAGGCCGGCCACCAGGTAGCGCGGTTGCCTGACCTGGATCAGCCAGAGCGAGACCACCTTGGCCAGGCGCTCGCGCCAGCGGTTGAAACGGGCATCACCGGCTGCCAGCAGCAGGGGAACCAGGCGCTTTTTGACGATGAGGCCGAACACGACCAGGGCGACAAGGGGGATCAGTATGGAGACTATCTGGGTTCTCATGCCCCAGACGACAAAATCAGCAGGTGCAACGATATCCATCCGAATTTTCCTTTCCCGGGCTGCGGCCCCGCAGCTGCATGCCGGGGCCAATGGGGTTGATGGGATACGGGGTGAACCGCGGCTGCCCGGCAACAGGGCAGCCGTCCCGGCTCCGTCCGCCGAAGCCGGGACAATAAGCTACTTGGTCTTCAGCAGTTCCCGGGCAATCACATGCCGCTGAATCTGATTGGTCCCCTCGTAGATGGTGAGCACACGGGCATCGCGATAGAACCGTTCCACCGCATACTCCTTGACGTAACCGTAGCCGCCATGAATCTGGATGGCCTGGGAGGTGACCCGGTTGACCATCTCCGAGGCGAAGCACTTGGCCATGGAGGCGGCCATGGCACAGTTCTCGCCGCGCTCCTTGATGGCGGCGGCGTTGAGCACCATCAGCCTTGCTGCCTCCACGTCCATGGCCATGTCGGCGATCATCCACTGCAACCCCTGGAACTGGGCAATGGCCTGACCGAACTGCTTACGCTGCTTGGCGTATTTGATGGCCTCATCAAGTGCGGCCTGGGCCACACCCAGGGACAGGGCGGCAATGCCGATCCGGCCGGCATCGAGCCCGGACATGGCGATGGCGAACCCTTCCCCTTCCTGGCCAAGCATCCGCTCGACCGGAACCTTGCAGTTGTCGAACAGCAGGTCAACGGTGTCCGAGGCGCACTGCCCCATCTTGTTTTCCACCTTGGCCACGCTGAATCCGGGCAGGTCCGGAGTGACGAGAAAGGCGGTGATGCCGTCGCTGCCGCTCTCCTTGGTGCGGGCCAGGACAATGATCACCCCGCCGTTCTTGCCCGAGGTTATGAACCGCTTACTGCCGTTGAGGATAAAACTCTCTCCTTCCCGAACTGCACTGCAGGTGATGGCCTGGGCATCGGAACCGGCCTCGGGTTCGGTCAGGGCAAAGGCGCCGATCAATGTGCCTGCGGTCATCGGCACCAGAAACTGTTTTTTCTGCTGTTCGCTGCCATATTTTTCGATACTGGTGCAACAGATCGAATTATGGACCGACATGATCACTGCGGTCGATGCGCAGGCGCCAGCAATCTCGCTCAGTGCCAGGGCGTAGGCGACCGTGCCCATATCCTCACCGCCGTACTGTTCGGACACCAGCATGCCCAAGAGCCCGAGTTCGCCCATCTTCCTGAGGCTGTCTGCGGGAAAGAGATGCTGCTCGTCCCGCTCGGCCGCAAGCGGTGCCAGTTCCTTGCGGGCGAAATCCCTGGCCATCTTCTGGATCATCAACTGTTCCTTGTTCAGTGCAAAGCTCATACGACGTTCCTCTTGGTTGTGATTGGTCTGGTAAAGATCGCTTGTTCTGCGCTATTCCTCGGTAGCCGGATTCAGCATCCCTTGAACTGGGGTTTGCGCTTTTCGACAAAGGCGCCCATCCCTTCCGCCCGGTCCTCAGTGGCAAAGGTGAGGGCAAACAGGTCCGCCTCATAGGCGCAGGCCTGGTCGATCTCCATCTCCAGCCCACGATTGACCGCCTCCTTGCACCACTGCACCGCCAGGGCCCCTTTGGCCGCGATCTTTGCCGCCAAAGCGCGCGAGGCCGCCACCAACTCCTCCTGGGGCACCACCCGGTTGACCAGACCGATCCGGCAGGCCTCCTGGGCATCGATGACATCACCGGTCAAAAGCAGTTCCTTGGCCCGCCCCTTGCCCACAAGCCTGGGCAGTCGCTGGGTTCCCGCAAAACCGGGAATGGTGCCGAGATTGATTTCCGGCTGACCGAATTTGGCGTTGTCGCTCGCCAGACGGATATCGCAGGCCATGGCCAGTTCACAGCCGCCGCCCAGGGCAAAACCGCCCACTGCAGCGATCACCGGCTTGGACAGGGCCTCGATCAGGCTGAACAACTGTTGCCCTGCACGGGCGAAACCACGGGCGGCTACCGGGTCAAAGGCGAGCATCTCGGCGATATCCGCCCCGGCGACAAAGGCCTTGGATCCCGTACCGGTCAAAATCACCGCCCGCACTTCAGGATCGTTCTCCATTTCCTGAAAGCATTGCGAGAGCTCGCCGATAGTGGCCCCATTAAGCGCATTGAGTGCCTTGGGACGATTGATCGTCACCGTGGCCACTCCCTCGTTGGTCTCGATCAGAATATTGTTGTACTGCACCGGGTTCCTCCTCTTCTGTTCCCATGTATTCTCGTCAAGTGACGGCGTTCATTGGCCCCTCACCAGAGGAAGCCGCCCTTCCCTTGTCCATCGACCTGGATCAGACAGCCAATCCCTGGAGGATGTCCCAGGAGAGAATCAGCCGTTGCATCGCATGCCTGTTGGCCTTGACCGTGGTAATGCGCGCATCGGCGCTCGAGGCCTGAGCCTTGCCGAATCCATGTCGTTCCAACAGCTCCAGGGTGTTGGCACAGGCGAGATTGGCGCTTTTGACCGCGTACACCTTGGCCATGTCCGCCTTTTTGGCATACGATCGCCCGCGTTCCCGGCAATAGGCGGCATTCATCAACAACAGCCGGGCAGCTTCAAGCTCGGAGCGGGTTGCGTCGAGCTGCGCCAATACACTGTGAAAGGTGGCGTTTTCGTCCCGGCAGCCGCACTCTTCGTCAGCGCAGGCAGCCTGGTTCATCGCCGCCAGTCCGATCCCCAAGCCCATGGAACCGATGCCGATCCGACCTCCAGCCAACTGGGCCACAGAGATGCTGAACCCGTTGTTCAATCGGCCCATGAGAGCGGCTTGGGGTACCCTGCAATTGGTGAATGCCAGGCGGCTGGTCCCGGGTCTGTCCTTCCCGGACGACTGATCATTGGCCGTCATCTCCAGTCCCGCGGTTTCCGCCGCCACCAGGAAACAACTGACACCCTGATTAAGGGGCACGGTCTGGTCGGTGACCGCCCAGACGATGAAGACGCCGGCATTGGGGGTCTGGACCATGCTGCGCTCACCGTTGAGCACATAGTGGTCCCCCTGATTTGTTGCAGTGATACATCGTTCGGACGCCTGGACACAGTGCTCGCTCAACCCGATGACCCCGGCGGAATATTCGCCGCGGCAGATCTTGGGAATATGGGCCTGCTTCTGCGATTCGGTGCCAATGGCCTGAATGACCTCGCAGGCGAGATTATTGATCGAGACGCTGATGGCGGTGGAGGCGCAGACCCGGGCGATCTCGGTCATGGCCACACTGAAGGCGATGACGCCCGCCTCCGCCCCGCCGTACCGTTGCTCGACGTTGATGCCCATGAACCCCAGGGCGGAAAGTTTGTTCAGATTGGCGATCAAGGCTTGCTGCTCCAGCGCCTGTTCGCTTTGGGAGGAGACCTGTGCCAACTCGTTGTTGGCCACCTGCCGGGTCGTCTCCTGAATGAGTTTCTGTTCATCGTTGAGGTCTAAATTCATTGGTTGATCCCTCTTCGTATGGAGGAGCTGCGCCTGAAGGCTGCTCCGGGAGATGATTGCCCTTGTTGAGCATGTATCGTGCCACCCCCGGGACCATCATATAACTAATTGAAAACAGAGCATTTATTAAAACAGCGCCGGTTTGAATCGCCGAGCCATGCAGCAAATGATGAAACCAACCCCCTCCCCTGGATCAGAGATCAACCTCTAACCAGATATAAAAAACGGAAAAACGAGTAATTAACGAACATGCAGCATTTCCTTTGACCATGCTGCACCAGGGGAAATCAGCCGGGGATATCAGGGAAGATGGCAGGAAACCGCAACAATGAAGGCGGCCCTAGCAGTGTCCAAGGGTGGTGCGGCTTGATGGGCAAGCGCGGGATATGGGGCCCAAAGAATGGATGAAACGGGATAAAAGGAGGGCTTGGCCGAGTACAGGCCTAGAGGAACAACATCCTGATGCAGGCGGGAAGAGGTGTTGACAATTATGCACCATTGCTCGCCGGTCCTGCCGGCGGAGCAACAGAGAAACACGATTACGGCCCAGGTGCGAACGGACCAATATCAAAAAGATACAGACCTGCCACGACAGTCAGAACGATGTTGATCAGTATGCTGGTGATCCAGGCCCACCGAGGAACGGTGTCATCGAAAAAAAGCCTCAACAGCTTCAAGGTGATCCCAAAACATGAGCCCGCAAAGATGATCAACTTGAGAAAATTCCCTAATATTTGTGCATGCTTGGCCACATCTGCGCCTGAAATAACGCTGCTTATGGCCGTGGCTGCTGCGGGATCGTTGGAAATCCCGAGCACATTGGTCACCAGGGGAGTTGCTACCGCAGCCCCTCCCTTTTGGACCACATGGGTCAGGGCTATGCCGGCTACGCCCTTTTTCACCTCGTCGACAATGTCCTTGCGTGCGATATCCACCCGCTCTGGAGTAACGAGGTTGGAGGTTTGTTCATCTTCAATTGCAGGCGGCGTGGCTGGGAATGGGGATTGGGCGTCAGGTCGATTGTCTATCTCAAAGATTGTTTTCGGGGCTTGGGCAATACTGTGCAGGGCTTTATCGGAACTGTCGACAAATATGACTGTTGAATTCCTGAGATTTCCTATGAGGGGGCCACTGAAAAGGTACCGACCGTCAGGCAGGATGGATTTATTCTTGATGAGCATATTGCCCTGAGTAACCGTTCGAGCCTTCACCGTGGGGTTGATCTGCATGGGATACTCCTTGATGTTCTTGTGCAAATGCACAGGGGCCAGGTAGGACGAGTACACAGCTTGATCGTTTGCCCAACGTTCACATGAATCTCTCCATTTTTTCAACAAATAAACACCATTATTCTTCCTATGGAAGGAATTTTCTTTGCCAGGCGCAGGATATCCTCCAGGTGAACCGGTCGTTCACCAGTGAACCGTCGCCGAACCTGGTTTGCAGCGTGAACTCGTAAAACCAGGCAACCCCGCGAGATGTTTTACCGGTGGATACAGGGGGCATAGACCTCCGTTCCCTGACACCAAGGCAGCGGGAGATCAGACTGACCGTATGGGACATTGAACCGGCCCTTGCAGGGAAACGGCATTCTGGATGGAAGCGACCGGGTCGGAGAGCCGGTTTTTGATTGCCTCTACTTCATCCAGATGCTCGAAAAACAGATCGACGATTCGTGGATCGAACATGGCACCACGTTGTTCCCGGATGAACTGCAGCACCTTTTCCTGTGGCCAGGGCGGTTTATAGACCCTGCTCAGGGAAAGGGCATCGTAGACATCCGCCAGGGAGCTGATCCGCGCCATGATGCTGATCTCCTCGCCTTTGAGGCCGCAGGGATAGCCGCTGCCGTCCCAACACTCATGGTGCTGCAAGGCGATGATGCGCGCACTGGCAATGAGTTTGCGGTCGGAAACCCGCAGGATATGCTCACCGATGACGGTGTGATGTTTGATAATTTCATACTCCTCCGCGGTAAGCCGATCGGGCTTGTGGAGAATGGCGTCGGGGATGCCGATCTTGCCGATATCGTGCATCGGCGAGGCGGCCTCCAGGAGAAGCAGATCCTCCTCGGACAACCCGTATTTTTTGCCAAGCAGGACCGAGTAGGCCGCAACCCGGCGAACATGGTTGGCGGTGTCGTGGGACCGGGATTCGATGACCTCGCCCAGGGTTGTAAGGAGATCCAGTTGGGTTTCGATCACCTCTCTGTTCAGGGTCAGAATCTCGGCGTTGCCTCGGTTGATCGTCCGTTGACGGCGGATATTCTGGAGCAGCAGCAGGATGATAACACCAAGTATGGCGATGATTCCCAAGGCACCGAGGATGGCCGAACGGTGTCTCTCAAAGTACGAGCGCGGCCGGTTGAGCACGACCGCATCAGCCGGCAGGCTCTGAAGGGGAATCACAAACCGCTCGAGTGCACTGTAATCGTAGGTGTGTCGGTTGACCCCGGTAAGACCGTCGTACATGTGGGGCGGGTTGTTGCCTGCCAGCCGATCAAGGAGGGTTTGCGCCGCCTTTTGCCCCTGGCCGTAGGCGCTGGTGACGCATCCACCGACCACGCCTGTATTGAGCTGAAAATCCCAGCCCGCGTAGACCGGAACCGGCGACCGGGCGGCGATGGCCCGGGGCATTGCGTCAGCGGTGAACAACTTGCCGGCAGCATCCTGAAAATAGACCAGCAGATAGATCAATTCCCCGGGAACGCGGTTGTCGGCAAACTGGAGCAACGCCTCGCCGGTCATCGGTGGCAGAACTTCCAGCCTGATCTGTCGGCCGAGCTGGGCGGTCTGCGCCAAAAAATCTTGGCGGATAGACTGGCCGGTGAGGGTGTTGTCGATGACGACATAGATGGTGTGCGTTTCAGGATTTTGCCGCAGGGCGGCCTTGAGCGTCTCCGTGTGGGCCACGCGTTCGAGGATTATGTTCACATCAAAGACATTGGCCGGAACCGACTGGGCACTGTTGATGCCGCAGGCCACCATCGGTACGTGCGGAAAAAACGCGTCCCGGTAACGGGCAACGAAGTCCAGCGCATGATTATCGGTCAGAAGAATGCCGTCGATGTGGGCATCTGGAGTGCGCAGGTATTTTTCCTGGTAGAGACGGAAGAGTTGTTCCAGATAGGCCGGTGAATCCTGGTGCTTGGCATCCAGGTACTCCACCCGGTAGCTGGTCGTTTGTCCCTGCTTTTCCAGCGCAGAGAGAATACCGGTGTGCAATTCCCTGGTCCAGACAAAGTCCGGTGCATAGGAATGAAGGATGAGAACCTGTTGCGGTTGATCGGATCCGGAGTTGGCCGCAGCTCCTCCCTGCCCCAGGACAAGCAGGATCAGGATCACGAGAAGCGGTACAAAAAATCCGTAGGCAGAGGCAGCAAGCCTCAGAGCCCAGGCAGGGAGACGTCTGCCCGGCTGCGCCTTCCGTGTCATATGCATGATCGTGATGTTCAGGAGTTGAATCAAGGGCACCAATGTACTCTCGTTCAAACCGCCTCCCCGACCTTGGCCTTTTTGATCATTTCACTGATCATTTTGCTCAGTGCTTCAGGCAAGCCCTTGATCCGGACATCCAGGAACCCCTGAATGATCAGCTCCCTGGCACATTCTTCACTCAGCCCACCGGCCATCAGGTAACTGAGCTCATCCTGCGAGATCATGCCCACCGATGCCTCGTGGCTGAGTGAAACCAGCGGCGCTTTTCCCTGCAATTCGGGTATCGCATGGATGGAACCGCGGGGATTGACCAGCAGGCCGTTGCAGGCCATGGTGCCCTTTACCCCATCGACTTCACCGACGATACAGCCACGGGTGGTCACCTGGCCGCCGTCCGAGACCACACGGCTGACGATGTCGGCTTTAGCCCCCTCCCCTCTCAGGAAGATTGTGCCGCCGATATCCAGACTGGATCGCTGCGGTGCAAAGACAATGGAGTAAAACTCTGCCAGCCCGCCTGCTCCGACCACCGCCACAGGAGCCATCTGCAGATCTCTGACCGGACTCATGGCAACGTAGTTGGAGATGAACCGTCCCCCTTGCTGAATCCGGGCGGCGGAACGGGGATAGACCGTGACCTCAGGCCCCCAACTGTGGATCATGGTCGAGGTGACGCTCGCCCCCTCACCGATATAGTATTCGGTGACCCCGATATGACGGCCGGCATTGACATGGGCATTGGCGACACAGCCCGAGATCAGATGCAGGGTGGCCCCCGGTTCCGCGACGACGACGTTGTGGACCAACTGCGTAGTTTGATCGGTCCGGATATAAAAACATGTCTGCAGGGGTAGGGTCACCGCCTGCCCCTGTCTCGCCCGGATGAAATAGCCCAGAGGAGCCTGCATATCTTTGACCATCCGGGTATAGGCGTCTTGGTGCGGATCGATCAGATGAAAAACCAGGTCCCGCACCTCATCCTCCTCCCTCATTGCCAGAGCCAGGGGGAAAATCTCCACCTGTTCGTTGAGCGTTTTGCTTTCCAGGACGCGGTCGTCGGCCGCGAGAAAGGTCCCGGAGCGGGCCTCTCCTTCACTGTACCCGACACGCTCAAGCCCCCTGCGCTCTGTACGGGAGAGCTGCACACTGTCGCTCATAAGGCATCTCCGACACTTCGTTGCCCGAGAAAGCGTGCGCTTCCTTCATAGCCATGCTTCTGGATTTCATGAAAGAGGGTACGGGGATTGGCCGTGCAGACGATCCGGCCATCGATAAAGACATGTCCCTGATCGGCCTCGATAGAATCGAGGATATAGCCGGTATGGGTGATGATCAGTCCTGCTCTGCGTCGATGGACGGTGGAATGGTCCTTTGCCAGCAGGGTCTTGATGGCTGCGGAGATGATGGCGATATGCTCCAGGTCAACGCCGGATTCGGGCTCGTCGAGCATGACGAGATCAGGGGATTGGGCGGCGATTTTGAGCATCTCGGATCGCTTGAGTTCGCCGCCGGAAAAGCCGGCATTGAGTTCCCGGTCTTTGAGGGAATCCAATTCCAGGCTGTGATAGAGCGGAGCACAATCGTTCACCTTGGCAATGGCCCGGATAAAGGTCTCCAGTTTGACGCCCTTGATGGCCGGGGGCCGTTGGAATGCCAGCCCCACCCCTTTCTGGGCGATCTCATCGGGGCTGAGTCCATCGATCCGTTCCCCGCGAAACCAGACACCGCCCTGAACGATCCGGTATCCCGGCAACCCCATGACCGAAGCCAGCAGGGTCGATTTGCCCGAACCGTTTGGCCCGAAGAGAATGTGCGCTTCACCCTCGGCAACGGTCAGCTCCACCCCCTTGAGGATGCTTCGTCCTTCGATTTCGACCCACAGATCTTTAATCTCCAGCATCACACGGCCCATAGGTTGCACCTCGGCTCGTCGTATGGTTGTGCTTCAGGTAAAAATGGCCTCAATTCAGTTAAACTGATTACTTTCCAGAAAAAAATTCTCATGGCCGTAGGTTGGGGTACGGGACGCCACCCAACAGCATCATCCCCTTTCGCCATAGTCCAGTGGTAGGGGCATGGCAGATTTCGCCGATCAGATTGGCTCCATTTACCCGCTTCCGTAGAGCGGTGATCGCATACGGCCAAACTGACATCCAACTCACCTGGCCGTGTTTGACCGGATTGAAATGAATCTACCCCACATGTCTTGCAAAGTCCACTTCGTCTCGAATGCAGTGTTCCCCCTACCGGATGAGTATCATCGCCGGGGACAGTCTGGGGCTTTCGGCGACAGGGGCCACATCGCCTGCGGGTGGTCAGGCACAATCATTATAGCATCGCTCGAATCAACCAACTGGAGGCGATACCTTTGAGCAAGGTTGACGGTGAAAATCAGGTGCCGCAATCACCCCGCGCACACCGGTCTTTGATCGTTCTGCCGGGATTATCCGGCACAAAGTTGGGGTTTGCCCTCAACCTACCCCACCTTGATCCCGTGTTTTTCAATACGATAGGTCAGGGTCGGCCGGGAGATGCCAAGCAGCTGGGCGGCGCGGGTGCGGTTGGAGCCGCTGAGTTCAAGGGCCTGGACGATGAGTTGTTTGGTGAGTTCATCAAGATTCAGGCCCTGGGGCGGAATCTGGATGTTGAGTTGGCCGATCTGGGTGGCGCCGGCAGAGGAAGTGGCGAGAAAGGCGAGGTGTTCGGGCAGGATGAGCGGGCCGTCCTCCATGAGGATGACCCGCTCCACCATGTTCTTCAGTTCGCGGATGTTGCCCTTCCAGGGATAGCGGACCAGCAGTTCCTGGGCCTCGGGGGCGATGCCGCGAAAGGTCTTGTTGAACTGGCGATTGAGCCTTGCCATGAAAAAGCAGACCAGGGGGACGATGTCTGCCTTGCGTTCGCGCAGCGGGGGGATATCGACCCTGGCGACGTTGAGGCGGTAGTAGAGATCCTCGCGGAAGTCCCCGGCCTTGACCAGTTGCTCCAGGCGCCGGTTGGTGGCGGCGACCACCCGCACATCCACCCGTTTTTTGTCGGTGCCGCCCACCGGATAGAACTCGCGCTCCTCGAGAAAACGGAGCAGTTTCACCTGGGCTGAGGTCTGCAACTCACCGATCTCGTCGAGCAAAAGGGTGCCGCCCTCGGCCATCTCGATCTTGCCCTTCTTGCCCTCGGCCAAACCTCCGGTAAAGGCGCCTTTGGCGTAGCCGAAGAGTTCGCTCTCCAGAAGGTCCTTGCTGATCGCCCCGCAGTTGATGCCGACAAAGGCCTTGCCCGCGCGGCTGCTGCGCTGGTGGATGAACCGTGCCACCACCTCCTTGCCCACCCCGCTTTCGCCCTCGATGAGCACGGTGGTGTTATAGGCCTTGGCCGCCTTGTCGGCAAAATCGAGCACCGCCCGGAACCCCTCGCTCTCGGCAATGATGTCGGCGAGGTTGAAGGCATCGGAGGAGGCGGAACGCAGGGCCTCCACCTCCTGCACCAAGCGCAGGTTGCCCAGGGCCTTCTCGATGATGATCTCCAGCATCTCGATATCCAGGGGCTTGACCAGGTAATCGTGGGCCCCCATCTTCATCGAGGTGACCACGGTTTTGATGTCCTCGTAGGCGGTCATCATGATGATGAAGAGATCGCCGTTGATCTTGCGCATCTTGCCCAGGGTCTCGATGCCGTCGATGCCGGGCAGACGAATATCGAGGAGCACCAGGTCAACGCTCTGTTTCTTCAAAAGGCGCAGGGCCTCTTCGCCGCTGCCCGCGATCAGGGTGTCGTAGCTGCCCGAGAGAATGTTCTTCAGCGAATTCTGCAGCAGCCGGTCGTCATCAACAATCAGAATTTTATCGCGATACATCGGCTGCCCTCGGTTTGCTTGATCGGGAATTTCAGGGAAAAGGTCGTTCCTGTGCCCTCTTCGCTCTCCACCTCCACCGAGGCGTTATGCTGCTCGAGGATCTTGTGGACGATGGATAGCCCCAGGCCAGTGCCCTCGGTCTTGGTGGTGAAGAAGGGATTGAAGATCTTGCCCAGATCCTCCTTGGAGATGCCGACGCCATGGTCGGTGAATTGCAGCAGGGCGATATCCTGGCCTTTGCCATGCCCCTTGACCACCCGGCCGACAATATCGATTTTGCCGCCGCCGGGCATGGCCTCCATGCCGTTGAGCAGCAGGTTGACAAAGACCTGGTGGATCTGATGGGCGTCGATGACCACCTCGGGGATCTCGTCGTAGAGAGTGAGCTGGGCGGTGACTTTCTTTTTCTTGAACTGCGAGTCCATCAGGGTGATCGCCCCCTTGAGAATGCGAACGATGGAGTTGCTCATCAGGCTGGGTTGGGAGGGCTTGGCAAAGTCGAGCATGCCCTTGACCAGGATGCGGATGCGGTCGATGCCCTCTTGGGTGTCTTCGATGATGCTGCGGGCATGCTCATCCCCGGCCAGTTTCTTGGCCAAAAGCTGGACGTTGAAGTTGATGCTCGCCAGGGGATTCCTGATCTCATGGGCAATACCGGCCGACAACTGCCCCAGGGAGGTCAACCGATCGAGACGGCGGATCAGCTCGTCGGTGCGTTTTTCCTCGGTGAGATCGCGGACAATGAGCATGGCCCCGATCACGTTGCCCTGGTGGTTGCGCAGCAGCGACGAAGTCAGCCCTAAAAAACCCGAGGTGCCGTTGTGCGGATTCCAGAACACCTCCTTGCGATTGACCACCGTGTGCTCGTCAAGGGCCAGATCGATGATGCGCACGATTTCATCCTCGAACACCTCGCCCACCTTCTTGCCCACGGACTCGTTGCGCTTGATGTGGAAGATCTCCTCGGTGCGTTTGTTGATCGAGGTGATCTGCTTGCGCAGATTGATGGAGATCATCGAGTTGGGCGAACTCTCGAGGATATACTCGCGAAAGTTGCGCTCGGTCATCACCTGTCCGTAGAGGCGGGCGTTGCGGATCAGGCTTGCGGTCTGACCGGCAAAGATCATCAGCAGCTTGAGGTCTTCCCCGGTAAAGGCGCCCTGACTGAGGCTTTCCGCACAGACAACGCCGAGAATCCGTTTTTCACTGATCAGGGGCACGGCCAGTTTCGAGGCAACACCGGGCAGCATTTCCAGATAGCGCTCATCGCGCTGCACATCCTGCACCAGAAGCGGCTGGCCCTGCTCCGCCACCCAGCCGACCAGCCCCTGACCGACCCGCAATCGGTGATATTGGCGGTCGATATGCTCAAAGACATTGCTACAGGTCAGGGTCAGGTGCTTACCCTCCTCGTCGAGGACAAAAAGCATACAGCTGAATGCCTTGGTCAACTTGAGTGTGCTGGCAACCACGCCCTTGTAAAGCTTTTCCAGATGAAAGGTAGAGCTGGTTTTGCGGCTGATCTCCTGCAGGGTATAGAGTTGTTTGATCTTCTTTTTGTTCTGCTCCTGAAGGCGGGCGTTTTCAATGATAATGCTCGCCTGGTTGGCAAAGGTGGCAAAGGCGTCGATATCCTTTTTCGTCAGCTTGAGCTTGACGTCGTCCTTGTCGGCTGTGATCAGGCCGATGATATCGCGCTTGATCTGCAAGGGAACCGCCAGGGTGGAGACGCGCCGCATGTTGCGCGCGATCTTGATGTCGATGGCAGTCGCATCCGGATAGTTGAGGTAATCTTTGACAAAGATGGTCTTGCCCTCACGCGCCACCCGGGTTTCCACGCATTCGTGTTCCTTGAGACGATAGGGCAGGCGTACCCGATCCAGTTCCTGCTCATCGAACCCGTGGGTATAGCGGCATTCCAGCAGGGTCTTGTCCTTGTTGACCAGGAGGATGATCAGGCGGGTGAAGCCGAAGGCCCCGGAGATCTCCTTGACGATGGAGGTGAGGATGGTGTCCAGGGAGATGGGCCGGGTGAGGAGGGTGCTGATCTTGTGAATGGAGGCGAGCAGTTTGTCCTTGGTCTGCAGGTCTAAGAGGCAGACCGGGTCGGAGGCTGTCTGTTTGTGCCGCATCATGAACCTCGATGGAGAAGATGACGAGCCGCTCCCAACGCAGCAGGACGCAATGCCCTGCAGGGCAGCCGGAACCGCCGCCCAAGGGGAGATATGAGGTGAACAACTATCAATAAATTCCAGGTATTGCAAGCAAGATGGTTGCAGCGAACAAGAAACAGCCGGTTCGCCCGGACCGGCGATGAGAGGAAGTTGACGCGGGGGACGGATTTTGCTCGACAACCACAGGCAGATTGGGTGAGGAGTGCCGCATGGGCAGTGCAGCACTCCTCCTTCATTTACGGATCGGGATAGCTCAGCCCGATACTGAGCAGCCGAGGGGGAAAAGGCTACGCTTTGGCTAAGGAGGCGCCTATCACAACCCGCAAAATCTCGCTTGTTCCTTCATAAATCTCGGTGATCTTGGCATCGCGCATCATCTGCTCCATGGGATACTGCTCCGGATAGCCAAAGCCATCGTGGAGCTTGGCCGCCTGGGTGGTGACCCGCATCGCCGTCTCCGAGGCAAAGAGCTTGGCCATGGCCGCCTCCTTGGAGTAGGACAACCCGGCGCTGGCCCGGTAGGCGGCCCGATAGACCATCATCCGCGCGGCATCGACCTGGGTGGCCAGATCGGCCAGCTGGAAACCGATACCCTGCTCGTTTGCAGCCGCCTTGTCGCGTTGGGCACGCTGGCGGTTCATCTCCAGGGCGGCATCCAGGGCGCCCTGGGCAATACCCAGGGCCTGGGAGGCGATGCCGATACGGCCGCCATCCAGGGTCTTCATCGCCACCTTGAACCCCTCCCCTTCCTTGGCAAGCAGGTTTTCACCGGGGATGCGGCAATTGTTGAACACCAGCTCCATGGTGGGCGAGGAACGGATGCCGAGCTTGGCCTCTTTTTTCCCCATGGTGAAGCCGGGGGTATCTTTCTCGATGATATAGGCGCTGATGCCGCGGTGCTTCTGCGCACTCTGGTCGCTGCGGGCCATGACCACATAGGTATCGGCGTACCCTGCGTTGGTGATGAAGATCTTGGCGCCGTTGATGATCCAGTCGCTGCCGTCACGGACAGCGGTGGTGGTGGTGCCGCCCGCATCCGAACCGGCGGAGGACTCGGTCAGGCCGAAGGCGCCCATCTTTTCGCCCCGGGCCAGGGGTGCCAGATACTCGAGCTTCTGTTCCTCGGTACCGAACAGATAGATCGGGTTGGCCCCCAGGGAGAGATGGGCCGAGAGGGTAACGCCGGTGGAGGCGCAGACCCTGGAGAGCTCCTCCACCGCGATCGAATAACTGATGTAATCGCCCCCTGCCCCGCCGTACTCTTCGGGGAAGACGATGCCGGTCAACCCCATCTCGGCGAGCCGGTCGAACATCAGCGCCCGGTCGAAACGGGCCTCCTGGTCGCGGATGCGCACCGACGGTGCCACCTCGGTCTCGGCAAATTCCCTGACCAATGTACGGATCTGGTTCTGCTTCTCAGTCAACTCGAAATTCATGGTCGCGCTCCTTACAGTATTGATTTCGCCCCTGGCCATCTCCCGCCGGGCAGACACGGATTCCAGTCATTATTTGTACTCGTAAAAGCCCCTGCCGGTCTTGCGTCCGAGAAAACCGGCCTCGACATACTGGCGCAGCAGCGGGCAGGGCCGGTATTTGGGATCGCCCAAGCCCTGGTGCAGGGTTTCCATGATCGCCAGGCAGGTATCCAGGCCGATCAGGTCCGCCAGGGCCAGCGGCCCCATGGGATGGTTCATCCCCAGCTTCATCACCGTGTCGATGTCCTCCTTGGTGCCGACCCCGTGATAGAGGCTGAACACGGCCTCGTTGATCATCGGCAGGAGGATGCGGTTGGCGATGAAGCCGGGAAAATCGTTGGAGCGCGCCGGGGTCTTGCCCATCTTTTTGGCCAGTTCCCAGGTGGTGGCCAGCGTCTCTTCCGAGGTGGCCAGGCCGCAGATGATCTCCACCAGCTGCATCACCGGCACCGGGTTCATGAAATGCATCCCGATCACCTTGTCCGGGCGCCGAGTGTTGGCGGCAATCCGGCCGATGGGGATGGAGGAGGTGTTGGAGGCGAGGATCACCTGCGGGGCGCAGACCTCGTCGAGCATCTGAAAGAGCTTGAACTTGATGGCCTCGTTCTCCGAGGCGGCCTCGACCACCATGTCCGCCTTGGCCATATCCTTGACATCGGTACTGGCGGTGATGCGGCTTAATATCCGCTGCCGCTCATCCGCGGCCAACTTGCCCTTGTCGACACTGCGCTGCAGGTTCTTGCCAATGCCTGCAAGGCCGCGCTGGACGAACTCCTCCTTGATATCGTTGAGAATAACCTGAAGCCCACAGGCTGCGGCCACCTGGGCGATTCCGCTGCCCATCTGTCCGGCACCGATCACGCCAAACGTCTGTACGTCCATGCTCGTTCTCCCTTGGGATAGTGTTTGCTCTTTGGAAAGGTGGTGCCGATTCAGCGGTTGTTGATCACCATGGCCATGCCCATGCCGCCGCCGATGCACATGGAGATCAGACCGGTCGCCTTGGGCATGCGCTGCAGCTGATACATGGCGCTCACCATCTGGCGCGCACCGGTGCAACCGACCGGATGGCCCATGGAGATGCCGCTGCCCAGCTGATTGGGTTTCTCCACATCGATGCCCAGCTCGAGCATGCAGCCAATGGCCTGGGAGGCAAAGGCTTCATTGAGCTCGATCAGGTCGATATCGCCGATTTTCTTGCCCGCCTGGGCCAGGGCCTTGCCAATGGCCGGTACCGGCCCCAGCCCCATGTAGGCGGGATCAAGACCGCCGGAGGCGAAACTCTCGATGGTGACCAGGGGCTTGAGCCCCAGCTGTCTGGCGCGGGTACTGCTCATCATCAGCACCGCGGCCGCGCCGTCGTTGATTCCGGAGGCATTGCCGGCGGTAACGGTGCCGTCCTTGGCAAAGGCCGGTTTGAGCTTGGCCAGTTTTTCCTCCGAGGTCTCCATCGGCCGCTCGTCCTGGGCAAAGAGGGTCTCCTCTCTGCCGGCGCGCACCGGCACCGGCACGATCTCCTCGACAAAGAGGCCGTCGCGGATGCCGCGCAGGGCGCGGGCATGGCTGAGCGCGGCCATCTTGTCCTGGTCGGCACGGCTGATGGTGTAGCGGCGGGCGATGTTCTCGGCGGTGACGCCCATGTGGTAGCCGTAAAAGATCTCGTAGAGGCCGTCGTAGACCATCAGGTCGTGAACCTGGCCGATGCCGGTGAGCTCCATGCGATGCCCCCATCTCGCCTTGAGCAGCCCCATGGGCACCATGCTCATGTTCTCCTGGCCGCCGGCGAGGATCACTTCAGCCTGACCGGTGGCAATGGCCTGGGCTCCGAGGGCTATGGCCTTCAGTCCCGAACCGCAGACCTTGTTGATGGTGAAGGCGGGTGTCTCCTTGGGCAGACCGGCCTGGATCATGGCCTGGCGGGCGGTGTTCTGCCCCTGACCAGCCTGGAGGACGTTGCCCATGATCACCTCGTCAACCACAATCTCAGGGGCCTGCTCATCCCAGGCGGCGTAGCGCTGCTCCAGTTCGATCAACCCTTGCCCGCGGATCTTACTGGGGGTGAACTCCCGCATCGCTGCGCCGGCAACCGGCCGCAGGCCTGCCTTGCGCAGGGTTTCCCCCATGACCATGGCGCCCAGGGTGACCACCGGAGTGTTTTTCAGGCTGCCGCCAAAGGCGCCGACCGCTGTTCGGCTTCCGCTCACAATCACCACTTCGTTCATGGATGTTCGCTCCTCGTGTTGTGCAGTATTGATGGGGGGTGGCTGACTTCTCAGTCCGCGATACACCCGATTGGCGCAAGCTGCGCAGATGCGCAATCGGCGTGGACGATTCTAGCCCGTCTGGAGCACGGGCCGTGCCAGCCTGCAACCAATCGATCAATTATCTGTAATAACTTAATAAATTAAAGAAGAAGACGGCAAGAGCCTGCAAGAGTGCAGCAAATGATAAAAAAGCAGCATTTGCTGCGGATAGGAATGGCAACAAACAATGAAATAAAATCAGGATGTTAGAGAATAGACATCTCTACAGCAGGAAATGCTGCAACCATGCTGCACCCGAGGATGAGCATGGCAGCAGCCCGAAATCGGGCCGCAGGGGGCGACCGAATCTCGAGCAGCTGTGCAGGTACGTTGTGGAGGCGGTTATTGGGAAATCAGCCGGTAACAGGGGTTGTAGCTGCTGGTGGGCAGCTTCATCCGCTTCTGTTCGACAAAGGCGGCGAGCAGACTATCAAGCGGTTCCATAACCTGGGTGTCGCCGCTGAGCTCGAACACACCGTGCTCTTCGATGGCGCGAATACCGGCATCCTTGACATTGCCCGAGACAATGCCGGAAAAGGCCCGGCGCAGGTTGGAGGCCAGGTGATGCGGCGGCTGTCCCTTGTGAAGGTTGAGGCTGCGCATATTGGCATGGCTGGGCTCAAAAGGCAGCTGCAGGGAGAGATCGACATGGAGCAGCCAGTTGAAATAGAAGGCGTCATCGGTCTTGAGGCGGAACTGGTGCACCTGGTTCACCCCATCCAGGGTCTTCTTGGCCACGGCTTCGGGATCGTCGATGATGATGCGGTACATCTGCCGTGCTGCCGGCCCGAGGGTTTCATTAATGAAGTGATCAATCTGGTCGAAATAAGCGGCCGACTCCGCCGGCCCGGTGAATATCAGCGGCATGGGAATGCGCGAGTTGACCGGATCAAGGAGGATGCTCAGCAGATAGAGAATCTCCTCGGCCGTGCCTACCCCGCCAGGAAAGACGATCACCGTATGACCGATGCGGACAAAAGCCTCGAGCCGCTTTTCGATATCCGGCATGATCACCAGGTCATTGACAATGGGGTTGGGCGATTCCGAGGCAATGATGCCCGGTTCGGTGATACCCAGGTATTGTCCGTTGTAGATACGCTGCTTGGCATGGCCGATGGTGGCACCCTTCATCGGCCCCTTCATCGCGCCCGGACCGCAGCCGGTGCAGATGTCCAGCCCGCGCAACCCCAACTGATACCCGACCTCCTTACTGTAATCGTATTCAACGGGCGAAATCGAATGGCCACCCCAGCAGACCACCAGGTGCGGGTTGGTACGCGGCCGCATGATGCGGGCATTGCGCAGGATATGAAAGACCGCATTGGTGATGCCGTCGCTGGTTGACAAATCGAACCGGGGATTGTTGTTGATGGTGTCGTCTACATAGACGATATCACGCAGCACGCTAAAGAGGTGTTCGTTGATACCACGGATCATCTTGCCGTCGACAAAGGCGCTGGCCGGGGCGTTGCGCAAATCAAGTTTGATACCGCGCTCCTCCTGAATAACGCGAATATCGAAATCCTTGTACCGCTCCAACAGTTCGCGGCCATCGTCCAAATAATCCCCATAATTGAGCACTGCAAGCGAACTGTTACGAAACAGGGGATACAGTTCGCCCTGGCTGGCGTTGAGCAGTTTGCTCACCTCCAACCGGGAAAGTACTTCCAGTCTGCCGTTTGGGCTGATACGGGCATCAATAACATCTTGCTGCATACAACTTCCTTATTTATGAGGGGAAAAAAATCAGGACTTGCTCACCTGGGGGAGCAGCGGCTGCTCACTCAGGCATTCGTGGACCCGTTCGCGCACCAGATCCTTGAGCGAATCATAGGTGTGCTCGTCGGGAAAGACCGGCGGCTGAAAGCGTACCGAAATTTTCCTGAAGGGTTTGGGCAGGATGGAGCCCGAGGGCAGGGCCTCAAAGGCCCCGCGGATAGTCACCGGCACCACCGGCACATTCAGTTCCTTGCTGAGAATGGCAAAGGTCTTTTTAAACTCGCCCAAAGCCCCGTCCATGGTGCGGGTGCCTTCGGGAAAGATGATCACGTTCTTGCCGCTTTGCAACAGGGTGGCCACCTTTTGGATCGACTGGCGGACATCGGCGTGGATATCCATGATCACCACATTGTTGCGATCGGCAATGAATCGCAGCCATCTGTTCTGTAGATGCTTGGCCTTGGCGTAGAAGCAGGTACGTGCCATCAGGGCGTTTTTCAGACCGGCCGCCACCAGCAGGCCGTCAATGAAACTCTGGTGATTGGGGGCGATGATGCAGGGCGAGTCCGGGATATGCTCCCGCCCCTCGGTGCAAAAACGAAAATAGCAGCGGAGCAGGAGGTTGCTGCAATTTTTGATCAGGTTGATGGTGAACCAGGTCCGCGGCAGGCCGGTATCGACCCGCTGTTTGAGAATCTCCCGCCAGTTGATCAGCTCGACTGCGATCCGCTCCTTGCGCTCGGCGATGAAGGCGCTCAATTGGCGCAGGGTGGGGATGTGCATCAGCTTGTCTTCGTCGATCTCGACCCCGAAGGTCTGCTTGATGAACACCAATAGGCTCACCTTGTCCAGGGAATCCAGGGCGGCATCGATCTCGAGATGGTCGTCCGGGGCTATGCTGCGCGAGGTTTGGGTTTCGAGAAACTCGCGAATGACCTGGTATTCTTCACCTTGGGGGTGCTCGACACTCTGCTTGCGCACCTCACGCGCGTTCACCAACGCCGGTAGTTGAAACCGTTTGAGTTTGGAGAGTCGGGTGCGCGGCAGTTCGCATTCCACCAGGGTGAAGTGATGCAACCGTTTGGCAGGCGAGGATTTCTGGTTGTAGGGATCGATCACCTGCCAGCGGAAATAATCCTCCATCTTGGCCACCCCTTTTTCGCGGATCAGGGCTAGGTTCGGCCTGATCACCGCCTGCAGCAGGTCATCCTTGAGAAAAACGCCGATCTCGGCAATGGTGGAGTGCTCGGCCTCCAGCTCCTGCTCGATCAACACCGGATTGATATTCTTGCCGTTGTTGAGGACAATGATCTCTTTCTTGCGGCCGGTGATAAAAAGCCGCCCCTGTGCATCAAGATGGCCGAGATCACCAGTGTAGAGCCAACCGTCTTTGAGCACCTCTGCGGTTTCCTCGGGCCGGTTCCAGTAACCCTGCATGATGTTTTTGCCCGAGGCGACAATCTCGCCCTCACGAATCTCGATCGTGGTGCAACTCATCCCGGTCCCGGCGGAGCCGATATGGACCTGACCCGGTCGGGTAAAGGTGATCATGGGGGCGGCCTCGGTCATGCCGTAGCCTTCAAGGACCTCGAAACCGAGCACGGTGAACTGTTGACCGACGATGGGATCCAGGGCCGCGCCACCACTGACCAGGTATTTGAGATGGCCGCCGAACTTCTCGTGGACCGATTTGAACACCAGACGGGAAAACCAGCGTTGCTCAACCTGCCCGGCCAGACGGTACAGCAGGGAGGCCGCCTTGCTGGCTGCGATCTTGTCCTGGATCGATTTCATGATCAGGCTGTAGAGACGGGGCACACCGATGAGAATGGTGATCCGGTGCTGCTGCAGGGTCTGAATTATGTCAGCAGCCACGAGGGTTGGGCAGAGCGCCACTGTGGCCCCGATCTGCAGGGGAATGATCAACGTACCCATCAGGGGAAAGATATGGTGCAGGGGCAGCAGCATCATGATCCGCTCTTCGGGATTGTAGATCGGCGTACCGAGGGTGACCGCCTCCACATTGGCCAGCAGGTTTGCAAAGGAGAGCATCACCCCTTTGGGGTTGCCGGTGGTGCCGGAGGTATAGATCAGCAGCGCGGTCCGCTCCGGATCAGCTGCCTCAATGGCCTCCTCTGGCTGCTGTTCGAACGGCGGCAGGGCCTCAAACACCAACAGCTGCAGCTGATAATCAAGCTGCGCCAACACCTCTTCCACCACTGGTTTACGCTCAAGGGAACAGAAGAGCACCGAGGGGCGGCAATCGCCGACAATGAAGGCCAGCTCATCGGCGGTGGACTGATAATCCACCGGCACCACGGTACAGCCCGAACCCCAGGCGGCGTACAAGGCATAGACCCACTCCGACCGATTTTCGGAAAAAATCAGCACCCGCTGACTTTCCTCGGGAATGAAACAGCCATACCCATGGGCCATGCCCAGCAGTTGGCTATAAGAAAGGGTTTGCTCCGGGAGGAGGAGAGCGGGCTTTCGATGATCGGCAAGAAGGGTGGCGCTCATGGGTCCTTGGGTTTGATGATTTGCAATGAATTTATCGATACAAAACACATCAACGGGTGCGCGGCGCCTCGTGCGCCAACGCTCTCGGCTCTGTGTGTGCGGTCAAGTTTACAACTCTGCTACGCGAACGATCACCCTCCCCCTGTTCTTGCCCTGGAGAATGAGAGCGATCCGTTTTTCCAGGGCCTCAAGGCCCGGCAACTCGGTGGTGATGGTTTCCAGATGATCCAGTTTCCACTCGGTGGCCAGCTTGTTCCATACCTCGGTCCGCAGGGGATTGGGGCAGTTGACCGAATCAATACCGATCAGGCAGACACCGTTGAGGATAAAGGGGTAGATCGAGGTGTGCAGCTCGCCGGAGGTGACGTTGCCGCAGCAGGTCACGGTTCCGCCATACTTGGTGGTCTTGATGGCGGTGCTGAGGATGTTGCCGCCCACCGTATCCACCACACCGGCCCAGCGCGGCTTGAGCAGGGGCCGTCCGCTCTGGTCGTCGGCCTCAACTGCAGAGAGGATCTCCTTGGCCCCGATCTCCTGGAGGTAGGCGATTTCATTGACCTTGGTGGTAACCGCGACCACATCGTAGCCCGATTTGGCCAACAGGGCCACGGCAATGGAGCCCACCCCGCCGGTAGCACCGGTAACCAGGATTGGTCCCTGTTTGGGCAGCACGCCGCTGTTGATCAGGCGATAGCAGGACAGGGCTGCGGTGAAGCCCGCTGTCCCGTAAATCATCGCCTCGCGCAGGCTCATCCCGCTCGGCAGAGGCACGACCCAGGCCCCAGGCACACGAATATACTCGGCAAAGCCTCCACTGGTGTTCATCCCCAGGTCGAATCCGGTCACCAGCACCTGATCTCCGACCGTGAAGGCGGCATCGCTGCTCTCGGCCACCACGCCTGCGGCATCGATGCCCGGGGTGTGCGGATACTTTCTCGTCACGCCCTTGTTGCCGGAGGCGGAGAGAGCGTCCTTATAGTTCAGCGATGAATAACAGACCCTGATCAACACCTCGCCCGCCGGTAGATCCTTAAGAGATCGTTGGCCGATACTGCTGGCAAAGGTCTTTTCCTCGGTTTCGGTGACGATCAGGGCATTGAAACGGATATTTTCCATGAATTCCTCCCGGTTCAAGTTGGTCAACAGGACGACGGCTGGTTGCGTGGCTACTATACGGGGTTTTCCCGGGTTGTTCAACTGCCCAGGCGGGGTTTAACACGACCGGAACCGCGAACGTACGTTCGATCGTGCACAATATCGCCCCTGCCCTTTGGCCACTGGATAACCAGCTATTTTTTCGCAGAAAATAAACAAACCGGCTTCCGCCGCCCACCTGCTCTGAAAAAAACTGCGGCAAACAGATAGTTGCTTTCCCCGCAACCAGTGTTAAAAGAAGAAGCCATGGAACCGATACCGCCCCTCACCTGCCCCACTTCGCCATGCCCTCTCCAGAGGGCTCACCGGTTCTGACGCCTCCCATGCCCAACCCTATCCTTTTTACCGTGGTCCTGTCGGTCTTCATCGCCCTGCTCGGGGTAGGGATCATTATCCCGGTGCTTCCGGTGCTGGCCACCACTTTGGGCGCCACCGGCTTCACCCTTGGCCTGATCACCGCGGCCTTCTCGCTCAGTCGCGGCCTGCTGCAGCCGGTTGTGGGCAACTTGTCCGACCGTTGGGGGCGCAAGGGCTTTCTCGTTTGCGGCCTGTGTATCTACGGTATTGTCGGCCTGCTCATTCCCCATGCCAATGCCGTTTTTCAGCTGATCCTGATTCGTCTGTTCCAAGGGGTGGGCGCGGCCATGATTGTTCCCGTGGCCATGGCCTATGCCAGCTTTCTCGCGCCGCCGGGCGAAGAGGGACGGTCCATGGCGACCATCAATGTAGCCATTTTCTGCGGCATCGGCTGCGGCCCCATTCTTGGCGGCATCTTCTCCGATCAGTGGGGGCTGTCCTCGGTCTTTTACATGATGGCCGCACTCTGTTTCGGCGCTTTTTTTCTGGTGCTCGGCAATTTGCCATCCTGTTGCCCGATCGAGCGACGCGAACAGGCAGGACTGCTGGTCAGCCTCAAGGCCATGCTCAGGCGAAAACGCACCGTGGGTATTCTCATCGCCCGCTTTTCCACCGTCCTGATGATGGTCCCGACCATGGCCTTCTTACCGGTGATGATGGCCGAATGGCCAGACAGCAACGGCTTCAAAACCGGCCTGGTCATTGCCGGACGCACCCTGATGAACGCCCTGTTGCAGTACCCCATGGGGAAACTGGCCGACCGCCAAAACAAGATCACGCTGATGCTGGTCGGTTGCAGCTGCATGAGTGTGGCGGTTTTGTGCATTCCCGCCATGCACTCCTTTCCGTCCATGGTGGGCATCTATCTCTTTCTCGGTCTGGGCGAGGCGGTCCTCTGGCCGGTTCTCGGCGCTTTTGCCGTTGAGGAGGGTCGAGCGCATTTCGGCCACGGCACGATGATGGGGGTGTTCAACCTGGCCATGAGCGCTGGCGTATTCACCGGGGCGATGATCGCCGGAGCCGGCCTGGATCTTTTTGGAATGCGAACCGCTTTCACCCTCACTGCCATAGCCATTCTCGGCTTGAGCTTTTTTGCTGCTCGCCTCATCCGCACAGAATCCCCTCTCCCCTCACCCAGCACAACTCGTTGAGCTGAGGACACTTTCCTGTAATCTCCCAAATTTGTTGAAAATACAACTTTTTCATACCAGCGATCACTTGACGAGTCCGGCTACTTTGGTTATTAATTGCAGTTTGACGCAACTCGCGAGCGTGGTGAAACTGGTAGACGCACTGGACTTAGGATCCAGCGAGCTGAGCTCATGGGGGTTCGACTCCCCCCGCTCGCACCATCATTTTTCAATACACATGCAATAAATCCAGCACGCGCACCACTGGGTGAGCGGGCGCACAAATAATTACGCCGCCGGGGGGACACCGCCGCGGAAATACGAACAAAAGGAACCGCTGTCCATGGAAATCGTCGTCGAAAATCTCTCAGACCTGACTAGAAAACTGACCATCACCATTCCCACGGAAACCGTTGGCCCGGCTCTTGAGAAGGCCTATGCCAAAATCAATAAAGAGGTCAAGCTGAAAGGGTTCCGTCGCGGCAAGATTCCGCAGTCCGTCCTGGTGAAAAATTTTGGCGAGCAGGTCCAGGCCGAGGTCGGCGAGAAACTGGTCCAGGACAGCTATTTCGACGCGGTTGAGCAGGAAAAACTCGAAACGGTTGTCCACCCGGAGATCACCGAGCACAAATTCCCCGAAGACGGCACCTTTGTCTACGTTGCCATGGTGGACATCAAACCGGTTTTCGACCTTACGGAGTACAAAGGCCTTGAAATCGAAAAAGCCGCTGTCACTGTCACCGACGAAGAGATCGACAACGAACTGAAACTGCTGCAGCGTCATCAGGCTGCTCTGCAGACCGCCGAAGAAGGCCATGCGCTGGCCATCGACGATGTCGCCATTGTCGACTTCCAGGGGTTCCATAACGACAAGCCGATGAAAGAGGTGCAAAACCAGAACTTCAGCGTTGATATCGGCATGCACCGCCTGGGCAAGGAGTTCGAGGAAAAACTGATCGGCCTGAAAAAAGGCGACAAGACCCTGTACGAGATCACCTTCCCCGGCGATTACCCCAATCCCATGCTGGCCGGCAAGAACGTCGAGTTCAAGGTCGATGTCAAGGACGTCAAGGTTCGCGTGAAACCCGAGCTTGACGACGAGTTCGCCAAAGACATCAAACCCGAGTTGAACACCCTGGAAGATCTGAAAAAGGATATTCGCGACCGGCTGCAGAAGGCCAAGGACGATGCCCTCCAGGGCGACCTGGACGACAAGATCATGCACAAACTGATTGAGCTCAACCCTTTTGAGGTTCCGAAACGTCTGGTGAACTACGAAATCCAGGAGATGCTCAAGCAGACCGAGGAAAATTTGAAGCGCAGCGGCTTGTCCTTTGAATCCGCCGGTATTAATCTTGAAGAACTGGTGGAAAAAAATAGAGAAGTTGCGGAAAAACGGGTCAAGGGCGATTTCCTCTTGAAGAAGATCGCCGAAGTCGAGGAGATCAAGATCGCCGACGAGGATATTCAGCGCGGATACCAGCGCATCGCCGACCAGTACAACATGACCCTGGACGAGGTGAAAAAATATTTCAAGCGTCGCGAGGAGATCCTGCCGTTCATGAACGAGCTGCACAACGAAAAAGTGCTTGGTTTCCTGCGTGAACAGGCCAAGTACACCGAAGTCGCTCCCACCGAGCCCTCGGCTGCCCCGACCGAAGCCTGATCAGGCGCCTTCCCTGTTTGTTCCTTCCGGCGGCGGGTATCGCACCCGCCGCCACAATGAGTTTTTCGGAGAATCACGCATGAATTTAGTCCCCATGGTTGTTGAACAGAGTCCGCGCGGCGAGCGGGCTTTTGATATTTATTCCCGTCTGCTCAAGGAACGCATTATCTTCCTCGGCACACAGGTGAACGATGACGTGGCCAGCCTGATCGTGGCCCAGCTGTTGTTTCTTGAAGCCGATGACCCGGATAAGGATATCACCTTTTATATCAATTCACCCGGTGGCTCCGTCACCGCGGGAATGGCCATTTATGACACCATGCAGTACATTCGTTGCGATGTGGCAACGCTGTGCATGGGACAGGCGGCTTCCATGGGCGCACTCCTTCTGGCCAGCGGTGCTGCCGGAAAGCGGTATGCCCTGCCCAATTCCCGGATCATGATCCATCAGCCCATGGGGGGGTTCCAGGGGCAGGCCACGGATATTGATATCCATGCCAAGGAGATCCTGCGCATGCGCCATGATCTCAACACCATTCTGGCCAATCATACCGGCAAATCAATGAAGAAGATCCAGGCGGATACCGAACGCGACAACTTCATGAGCGCGGCTGAAGCCTGTGAGTATGGCCTAGTCGATAAAGTTTTGTCCAGCCGTGAGGAACTCGGCGGGGAGAAGTAAGAGTGAGCAACGATTTCCAAGACGAGCAGAATATCGCCTGCGTTTGTTCCTTCTGCGGCAAGAGCCAGGAGGAGGTCGGCAAGCTGATCGCCGGTCCCAATGTCTATATCTGTGACGAATGCATTGGATTGTGCAATGAAATCATGGCGGAATCAGCCGAGGAGGAGATTCCTCAGGCCGAATTCAGTCAGCAGGTCTTTAAGCCCAAGGAAATCAAAGCCTATCTTGATCAGTACGTTATTGGTCAGGAGCAGGCCAAGCGTGTCCTGTCGGTTGCCGTCCACAATCATTACAAGCGGATCAATGCACCGGTCAACGCGGGCATGGATGAAGATGAGGTGGAGTTGCAAAAATCCAACATCATCCTCATCGGTCCAACCGGCTCCGGGAAGACCCTGGTGGCCCAGACCCTGGCCCGGCTGCTGAACGTGCCGTTCACCATCGCCGATGCCACAACTCTGACCGAGGCCGGGTATGTTGGCGAGGATGTGGAAAATATCCTGGTCAGTCTCCTCCAGGCCGCTGACTACGATATCGAACGCGCCCAGCGGGGCATCATCTACATCGATGAGATCGACAAGATCGCCCGCAAATCCGATTCCGCCTCCCTCACCCGCGATGTGTCCGGTGAAGGCGTGCAGCAGGCGCTGTTGAAGATTATCGAGGGCACCATGGCCTCGGTCCCGCCCAAGGGAGGCCGCAAGCATCCCCAGCAGGAACTGGTCCGTATCGATACCACCAACATCCTGTTCATTGTCGGCGGCGCCTTTGTCGGCCTCGATGATGTGATCAAACGGCGCTCCGGAACCCGCTCCATCGGTTTCGGCGCCAAGGTGGTCAGTCAGCAGGAACGCACCATCGGAGAGATCCTGGCCTCTATTCAACCCGAGGATCTGCTCAAGTTCGGGCTTATTCCCGAGCTGGTCGGTCGCCTGCCGGTGATCGCCACCATGGAGGAGCTGGTCGAGGAAGACCTGATCCGTATCCTCAAGGAACCGAAAAACGCGCTGAGCAAGCAGTACCAGAAACTCTTTGAATACGAGGGCGTGACCCTCAGCTTTACCGAAGGCGCCTACAAGGCCATCGCCCAGAAGGCCCTTGCCCGCAAGTCCGGTGCGCGCGGCCTGCGTTCGGTCATGGAAGAATGCATGCTCGATGTGATGTACGAGTTGCCCTCGGATGAGCATGCCAGCGAATGCGTGATCAGTGAACAGGTGATCACCGAGGGAGAATATCCGGTTATTCTCTACGACAACACCGAAACAAAAAAAATAGCCTGAGAGTGCCATGAGTGAATTGACCGCCGAAACCTACCCCCTGATGCCCCTACGGGACATCGTTCTATTCCCGGGCATGGTAGCGCCATTGGTGGTGGGTCGGAAAAAATCGATCATGGCGCTCGAAGCGGCCATGGAAAACCGTTCGTTGATCTTCCTCGTGACCCAGAAGGATGCACGGATCGACGATCCGGAACAGGACGACCTCTATTCCCTGGGAACCCTGGCCACGGTGATGCAGCTGCTGCGCCTGCCCGACGGCACCATCAAGGCCCTGGTGGAAGGCAAACGGCGGGCGATCATTGTCGGCGCCTTTGAAGGTGGGGATTCGGAAGACACCTTCTACTCGGTGCGCCTGGTCGAGGCGCCGGATGTGGATGTCGACAAGGCCGAGGTTCCGGCCTACCTGCGGGAGATGCGCAAGGCCTTTGATCTCTACTCCCAGGCCAACAAAAAACTGCCGCGCGAGGTGCACAAATCCATCACCTCCCTGGAAGACCCGGCGCGCATGGTCGACCTGATCACCTCGCACATTCAGTTGCGCACCGAAGAGAAACAGTCGATTCTCGACTTGGTCTCCCTACCCCAGCGAATTTCCAAGGTATTGGAAATCCTCTACCGGGAGATGGAACTCTCGGAGATGGAACGTGATATCCATGCCAAGGTCAAGAAGAAGATGGGCGCCACCCAGCGCAACTACTATCTCTCCGAAAAGATGCGAGTCATTCAGGAGGAAATGGGGCAGAACGAGGGCGGCGGCGATGACTTAAGCGAACTGCATCAGGCCATCGAGCGAAAACGGCTGCCCAAGTCGGTCAAGGAAAAGGTCGCCAAGGAGTTCAAGAAGTTGCGGCAGATGCCGCCGATGTCGGCGGAAACCACGGTTGTGCGCAACTACATCGACGCCATTCTCAGCCTGCCCTGGAAAAAGAAATCGCGCTCCAAGATCGACATCGAACGGGCCGAAGAGGTGCTCAACGAAGACCACTTTGGCTTGGAGAAACCCAAAGAGCGTATCCTCGAATACCTGGCGGTGCAATCGCAGGTCAAAAAGATCAAAGGCCCGATTCTCTGCCTGGTCGGCCCTCCGGGCGTGGGCAAAACCTCGGTCTGCAAATCCATTGCCCGCGCCATGGGCCGTGAATTCGTTCGCCTCTCTCTAGGCGGTGTGCGTGACGAGGCCGAGATTCGCGGTCACCGCCGCACCTACATCGGCGCCATGCCCGGCAAGATCATTCTCTCCATGCAAAAGGCCGGGGTGATCAATCCGGTGTTCTGCCTGGACGAGGTGGACAAGATGTCGGTGGACTTCCGCGGCGATCCATCGGCAGCCCTGTTGGAGGTGCTTGATCCGGAACAGAACTACGCGTTCAACGATCACTATCTGGATGTGGATTACGATCTCTCCGAGGTCTTTTTCATCACCACCGCCAACAACCTCCATGGTATTCCCGGACCGTTGCAGGACCGCATGGAAATTATTCATCTCACCGGCTACACCGAAGAGGAAAAACTGCACATCGGTCTTGATTTCCTCCTGCCCAAGCAGTTGGAGGCCAATGGGTTCAGCCCCGACGAGATCGTCATAAACGATAAGGCTATCCTTGAAATCGTTCGCCGCTATACCCGCGAGGCCGGTGTACGCGGGCTTGAACGCACCATTGCCAGCGTCTGCCGCAAGGTGGCGCGTGAACGGCTCAAGAACAAGGAACCGAAAAAGAAATATAGGATCTCGCCCCAGGCGGTCGAAAAGTACCTTGGCGTACCCAAATACCGTTACGGTCTGGCGGAAGCCCGCGACGAAATCGGCTTGACCACGGGTATGGCCTGGACCGAGGTCGGTGGCGAACTGCTGCAGATCGAGTCGACCATCATGCCCGGCAACGGCAAGCTGACCATCACCGGCAAACTCGGCGACGTCATGCAGGAATCTGCCCAGGCAGCCATGTCGTACGTGCGATCCAGGGCGATGCGTCTTGGTCTGGAGAGCGATTTTTACCAAAAAATCGACATCCATGTGCATGTTCCCGAAGGGGCTATCCCCAAAGACGGGCCATCCGCCGGGATTACCATCGCCACCTCGATCGTCTCCGCGATTCTCAAACTGCCGGTGGATCGCCAGTTGGCTATGACCGGTGAGATCACCCTGCGGGGACGGGTCCTTCCCATCGGAGGGCTGACCGAAAAGCTGCTCGCCGCCAAACGGGGCCGGATTACCCACGTGCTCATTCCCAAGGAGAACGAGCGCAACCTGCGCGATGTACCGCAGAAGATCCGCAGCAGCCTGGTCATCGATCTGGTGGACGATGTGGATGAAGTACTGCAGCGGGCCCTTATCCTCAAGGAAGGGGAACACCTGTTTAAAGATGTCTCCATGGAATCGGTGTACAAGGATTTCACCCTTTCCGCGCACAACACCCCGGCGCAATAATCGGGAAGGAGACAAGACAGGTCTTGCGGCGAGGTCGAGCCTCTCGCTCCTTCTCGCCTGAGACTTTACTTTTTAATTGACGAAACAACCCGGGTCTGATATAAAGACCCGCACACTTCAGGGCGAATAGCTCAGCTGGGAGAGCATCGGCCTTACAAGCCGAGGGTCACAGGTTCGAGCCCTGTTTCGCCCACCAAAAAATACTGGGGTCGTAGTTCAGTTGGTTAGAATGCCGGCCTGTCACGCCGGAGGTCGCCGGTTCGAGCCCGGTCGGCCCCGCCAGTATATGTGGGTAGTTGGAGCAATCCAACTACCTTTTTTTTTGTGCCTGGACGCACATGGCCCATTCGTCGATTTACCTCCAGCGGTAGCGCCCTGAACCGCTTCTGAAAAATGGAAAAATCTGTTTTCAGCAACGGTTAGAGATTGACGAAGCAGCCCTGGTCTGATATATAGACCCGCACACTTCAGGGCGAATAGCTCAGCTGGGAGAGCATCGGCCTTACAAGCCGAGGGTCACAGGTTCGAGCCCTGTTTCGCCCACCAAAAAATACTGGGGTCGTAGTTCAGTTGGTTAGAATGCCGGCCTGTCACGCCGGAGGTCGCCGGTTCGAGCCCGGTCGGCCCCGCCAGTATATGTGGGTAGTTGGAGCAATCCAACTACCCTTTTTTTTGTACCTGCCACTCTCCTTCCCTTACATCGTAGATTGCCTGAGCAGGTCTCGGTGTAGCCCTGTCGTGGCAAACAATCATCCGTATACCGGATCAGCCGCGATCTGCCCCTGCGCAGGTCCGCGAAAAAACTCGCGTGTACCACAGGTCAAGGCTGTAATGCAGGGAGATGTCGGCCAGCAACGGCGATATTGCTCCCCCTTGCGGGGGGGCCCTGCTCCGTCGCCGCAATCTCGCCCAGCTCAAAGACACCGGCTTTCAGAAAGCCTTTCACGTAGCGCAATACCCGTTTGTCACCGATCCGATGGCCAAAGAACTTCATCAGCCATTCGTGCTCCACGTTATCAAACACCCAATACGGTCCAAGGACTCGATCCCCAGTGGCTGGCTCGACTTTCCGGGACGGGATTCGCACCCACTGGAATATGCAGCCTTGCCCGGCCGCACTACGAGAACGACAAAAGTTGCATTTTCACACCACTGAGAGCCGCACGACAGTCTCATATATGCATCTTTTGCTGCAACCCTGGACCACAGCACCGCCTCGAACTTCCCATAACCCCAGATTTTCTTGCAATTCCATAAAAATTGATTTTCTGGTACCAAATCTGCTTAGACATATCTAAATCTTCAGGCTCAACACCGGAAGATCAAACGCTATCCTCGACAACCACATGGAAAAGGAGGTAACAGTATGCCACGAGGAGACGGAACAGGCCCCATGGGCATGGGTTCAATGACGGGACGAGGAGCTGGTTACTGCGCTGGAGCAGGACAGGTTGGATTCGGCAGGGTTGGATTTGGACGGGGCCAGGGTCTGGGGCGCCGTTGCACCACTGCATGGGGTATGGGCGGTGGATATCGACGCGGTCTCGGTTTTGGCGGGAACATGGCCGGTTCTGCGCAGCAAGCCACCCCTGAAACGGAAAAGCAGTTGCTGCAAAACCAGGCGACCGCACTACAGGCTCAATTGGAACAGATTCAAAAGCGGATTGCAGCGATGAATGCGGATCCAGAGGCAAGTGGAACCCCATGATCCCGTTCTTGCCTGTGCCAAAGAGGTAACTGCCGGTAAGGGGAAACGCACAACTATTCCCGAGAAGACATGCCTAGCAAGGAAGGAAAGGCCGCTGCCAGCCAGAGCGAACAACGACATCCCCCCCTTTCAGGCAGACAAATTGCCCCGACCTCTGTCGTTTCGACCGGCAGGGAGAAATCTCCAGAAAAAGAAAAAGATTCCTCTTTTAATTTCGAAAGGACATCGCTTCAAGAAGGTTATGTCGCGAGGCCGGGGCAAACTTGTCGGATGTGCTGAAAAGTCCACATCCAGGTACAAGAATCGTATGCTCAATTTTCGAGGCGCTTTCAGTCTCCCCTGCAGAGAGCGCCTCCCAAGCATTCATGGGAAAAAGTTATTCCTGGAACTCTTCATGTTCTGAGGACCGCATGAGCTGGTATGCTCCCCTACTCTTTCCGCCGCGGATGGACTGGCTGCAGGTGGAAATCACCACCCACTGCAATGCGGCCTGCCGTTACTGTCCGCGGACGCTGTACGCCCCGTTTTGGCAAAGTCGCCATATGGAGCCCGAACTCTATTATAGCCTCAAAACCGTGCTCAAAAAAACGGATTTGATCTATCTGCAGGGCTGGGGCGAGCCATTGACCCATCCGCAATTTTTTGATTTTGTCCGTTTCGGCCAGAATCTGGGCTGCCAGGTCGGCACGACCACAAACGGCCTTCTGCTCAAGGAATCGCTCTGCAGACAAATTGTTGCCTCAGGCCTTGATATTCTGGCCCTCTCCCTTGCAGGTATCGACCAGGCAAACGATCACTTTCGCCAGGGCACTCATTTGACTGCGGTGCTGGACGCCCTCACCCTACTCAATCAGATCAAGGAGGAACACGGGCTTGAGCGCCCAGCAGTTCATATCGCCTATCTCCTGCTGCGTTCGCAAATCGAGGATCTGCCCCGGCTGCCGGATTTTTTTGCAGGACAGAAGGTAGACATGGTGGTTCTCTCCACCCTGGATCTCATCGGATCCCCTGAACTGAGCCAAGAATCCATTGTTCCCCAGAGCATGGCAGAGTATGAGGACCTCTGCTCCCAGCTTGAAGCCACTCTCCATGCAGCGAACAAACGGGGCGTGAACATGCATGCCTGGCTGACTCGGCCTGTAGCTCCCGGCGTGTGCAGCGAAAACATCGACCGGGCCGCCGTGATTGGCGTCGACGGCACTGTCCATCCCTGCGTCTACGCCGGGCTACCGGTCAGCGGCGATATCACCCATTGGCCCGGGGGAGAGCGACAAAACTACCGTCCACTGGCCTTTGGCAACATCCGGCAAACGCCGTTTTCTCAAATCTGGCGCTCGCAGGCCTATTCCGCCTTCCGTCGAAGTCATCACCGCGGGCAGCCCCCTGTCCCCTGTGTGGACTGTGTTCGCAGACGAATGGATCTCCTGCCCCAAATCGCTCAATAGCCCCTCAAGCAATACGCTCCTGGACATGCTTGTTCTTGCCGCCCACCGCCTTCCAATGGCCATGCCCGCAGGACTCCACCGGCACCACAGGCATTCCCGCCCATAAACGGGGCCGCAGCCATCCCTGGGTATCGATAATATCGTTTTTTCCCGTGGCCAGGGCATTGCGATCAATGGAAAGAACGTGCATCCCCTCAGCCTCCAGTTCGGCCACAGTGACGGTTTGCCCGAAATCACGGAGTTTTTTATACTCAATGAAACGGCCGCACCACCCGGAGATGGTCAGCCCGACCCCGGCAATGGCACCGATAATGCCGTCATTGGTGCCCCCGTGGCCGGAGAGATGAAAACCATTCGCCGCCCGCATGGCCTCCTTTTGACTGACTATGCGGCTTGAGGCCAGTCGGCCGAACTCCAGCAGTTGCTCTGTCTTCTCACCATTGATGGGCACCACGCATAGGCCGGGATCGCTGCCGTCGATAAAATGCTCCTGAATATGGACGCTGCCCTGCTCGATAATCTCTTCCACCTGGGAAGGCTCCACGTTATCGAGGATCACACAGGCCGAGCTGTTGTGCGAGGTGTACGGGATGCCTTCAAGCACCGGAAGCTGCTGCCGAATCACCCCATACAGATTGACCCCAGCAGGAATCTTATCAACAAACCAGCGGGCAAACTTGCCTGTGCCACGATCGGCACCTGCCACATCGGTATCATCAAATCCTACATACACTCTCATTGCTTATTCCTCGTTGGTGGAGCTCGTTTGTGCAGGCATGGACCAAATGACGCCGTATGCCTGGAGTTTTTTCAAGACTGCCGGTATGGCAACACCACCTGCGGCAGCAAACAGAATATTGCCCAAAGACTGCATCAGTGCATGCGAAAGCAGGACATCCGCATCCATGCCCATCAGATAATCAATACAAAATCCGACTCCGAACTGGCTGAAGCCGGCGAGCATACCGGTCAGTGCACAGAGTAAAACCGACTGAAACATTCGCGGAAAGGCTAGGGCCATACCATCGACCACCAGCCCGGGAAGAGTAAATTTCAGCAGAAGCAATGGTCCACCATGCCCCATGCCCAAGGTCAAGGCCATGAGCCCTGCAAAAAAACCACACATCGACCCGGCAAGACGGAAGGGGACGCTGCCTCTGGCCACCAGCAGAAAAAAGAGGGTGAAGAACATCGAATGCCCCGGAATCTTGAGATGCAAACGCAGGGCTCCACGTGCGCAGACCAATAAAACGGCACAGAATCCGACAAAGAGCGAATCACGAAGGCTGCATTTCATGGATCTATTCTCCCGGCCAGTACGTTCTTTTGCTATACAGGCCAAACTCTCGATTTTTTGCTGCCAGGGCAATTTCATCGGCCAAGGCCAGGGTGCGCACCAGGGTGGGCAGCAGAAGGCAGTTGAGCCAATCCGACCAGTACCTGGGGTGAAGTAAATCCTGTATCAGCAGTCGTGCGCCGCGCAGCACCTGAATTTCCCGGATCTCTCGCATCTCGGAGAGCAGCATGGGGATAAAGCGAAGACAGACCGTAAAGACAAAGGCCAGCCGCGGCGTAAGGAATTTCCCCATAACCCTGGCGGTTTCCCGGGGATTGCTGCAGGCCATGAAGATAAGGCCAGGCCAGAAGGCGAGAAAAAGCCGCCAGGCCATGAGGGCTCCTGCCTGCGCCCCCTGCCCTCCGCCGAAACGCAGCATATAGAGCAGCACCACCAAGACTCCCTGCCAAAGGAAAAAGATGCAACTCTTCTTCAGCAGTTTGCGTGGACTTGCGGCAAGGAGGAAAACAAGCCCAAGGTTTACGGCGCTCAACCCTGCAAGGACACTTGGATTCCGCGCGGCAAATGCGGCACAGGAGAGCAGTGTGCAGAGGGCGAGCAAATACCCGGAGGAAAACAGAGGTTTTGCTCTGTCGCCCTCTTGCCAGGGGAAATCTCCTGGGCGCTGCAACGTGAGTCCATTTTTCTCACGAGGTTCTTGCTTCTTTGCCGCGGCCCCTTGAAGAAAACAGACCTGATCGGCCCAATTATCCAAAACCGCTGGATCGTGGGCGGTCCAAACCACGGCAAGATTTCGCGCCTCGCACTCCCTTGTGATCAGGAGCTTCACCCGTTCAATGCTGCCGGCATCGAGCCCGGCAAAGGGATCATCAAGGAGAAGGATCTCCGGTTCACCGGCAAGCACTGCCGCAAGTCCGACCAGATGCTTTTGCCCGTAACTGAGCAAGTGCGGCGAGCGTTGTTGCAGATGGGCAATGCCAAGTGCCTCCAGAAGAAACACCACTCGATCCTCCAGCACCTTGCCTTCAAGAGACCTCCGCCGTCCGCTAAAGGCCACTTCGTCAAAGACCGTAGTTTCAAAGAGTTGTTTCTTGGGATCCTGATAGAGCATGGCCAATCGTCCGCGAAGCGATCGCAATGAAACAACCACGCCAAAGAGGTGGATGTCACCTGAGGCGGGTTGCGCCAGGCCTGCCAGGCAACGCATCAGGGTTGTCTTGCCGCTTCCATTGGGCCCGACCACCAGCAATCGTTCTCCAGAGGCAATCTCGAGATTGAGGGCAGGTTGTTGCTGCTCAGCAGAGGCGAAAAGGCGGACGTCGCTGAGTTTGAGCACCACCTGCCTCTCATGCCCATCGGATTTGGTCGATGAGAGGCCACTCCGGGCTAATACCGTTCGCGCCTTGTCTCTCTCCACCCTCTTCATGAATGGGGAAGCGCAGGTCACTCCGCCTTCAGCTCCCATCTGCCAGTGGGCATCGATCACCTTTGCAAGCATCGCCTCCTGATGCTCACAGATAAGAACCGCCTTTCCTTGTTCTCTCAATTGGCTGATGATCTCCAGCAGTTGTTTCTGCCCGATCGGATCGAGCTGGGCCATGGGTTCATCGAGGAGAATGATCTCTGGTTCCCGGACCAGTTGTCCGGCAACGCAGGCCCGATATTGTTGCCCCATGGAGAGCTGCTCAACCGGCGAGGCAAGGGGCCGATCGAGTCCAACCTGGGCAAGAGCACCTCTGACAAGAGGTGCCATCTTTTCAGGAGCGATGCAGAGGTTTTCCAGACCAAAGGCTATATCAGCGCCCAAGGTCGCAGAAAGTAACTGTGTCCCCGGACGCTGCAGCACCAGCCCGCAGGTTTTTCCGGTTGTTCGACGCCCGCCATACACCTGAATGGTTCCCCGAGTTCGTCCAACGGGCAAAAGACCCCGAAGGGCCATGAGCAAGGTTGTCTTGCCGCATCCGATCGGTCCCTGCAACAGCACGCATTGCCCGGAAAAAATTTGCAGGGAAATATCCCGAAGCACAAACTCGCCTGCTCCGGGATAGGCGTAGCTGAAGTTGTCGAGAACAACCAGGGGCTGCACGGTTTAAAACCGGTACACCAGTCCGGTGTAGAGCAGACGCCCCGGTTGCGGCAGGCCGTAACTCTCCTCGTAGTCCTCATCAAAGAGGTTGTCGACCCCGGCATAGACTTCAAAAGAAGTGGTCGGGATCTTTTGGCTCAGCTTCAGGTTGACCAGGGTGAAGTCGTTGAGCTTCTTTTTCTCGACATCATTTTTATCGTAGAAATACTGCTCGCCGACATAGATCACCGAACCGGAAGCACGCAAACCAAAACTGAAATCATACTGGCTGTCCAAAGTCACCTTCCACTTCGGCCGATACTGGAGATCATCGCGGCTATTGTCATCGGAACGATCTTCGGTCTCCATCCAGGTGAGCCCGCAGCGAATTTGCAGATTTTCAAGAGGCCGCATGGTCAGTTCCGACTCTATGCCGTAAAAGAGCAGGTCCTGATAGTTTTCATAGATTGAGGTCGTGTCGTCTTTTTCGATGAAGTCCGTGGCATCAATCACAAAACCGGTCACGTTGAGCTGGGTTTTCGTCGTGATCTGCTGTTCAACACCCAGCTCATAGTGCATCGTTATTTCCCGATTCAGGTCCTCGTTGCCGGCACTCTCGTCATAGAGCTGTTTCAGTGAGGGGAAACGAATTTTCCGGGCATGGTTGGCTTTAAGTCGTGTGGTGTCGGTAAGGTCGTAAGAGGTGCCGATCATGTAGGAAAAATCATCATCGTCCGTCTCATCACGATGCTGGAAATGATGCCCATACCCCATGACCAACTGCCAGCGGTCACTGAGTTTTCGCTCATATTCCAAGGCCAGGGAGTAGGTATTCATGTCCTCATCGCTGGAAAAATCGACCGCATTATTTTTCTTGTCGACTTCAAACCCGTCCGCCTCCCAGGACTCCTCTTCAGCGGTCATACCCAAAGTAGCCTTGGATGCATCACTGAAGGTATAACCGGCCTGCGCATGGACACCGGCGATACGTACCGTGGAATCCTGGCTGAAGGCACCACTGAGCAGCTGGGTGTCATACCCGGCATCATCGTATCCATTTTCCTCGGTATCGGTCTGGCTGAAGTAGGCCCAGCCACGGTAGTCAATCGGGCCACCGCCATCGTGGGCAAAAGCGGCCTGGACCATGGTGGAGTCGAGATAGTCAATGCGCTCATATTTCGTCTTACTGGAAAACAGATCGTTCTTGTCGTAGTTGGTTACCGGAGGCTTGCCGTTATCCCCGGTAACATGGCTTACTGTAAGGCCGACACTGTTTTCGTCGGTGATGGCATAGGTCATGTTACCGAAAAAGGTGTTGCGCTCTCGATCGGAGTTGAGCCGTTTATCACCATCTTCAACTGCAGTGTCGGTAAAATCGCCACTTAAGGGAAATGAATTGCGCGACTGGGTGCCCACAGAGCCGTAGAAACTCACCTTGTCACTCGCACCATAGACACTGCCGTTTGCCTCGTACAAATCACCGGTGCCCATCTTGCCTTCGACACGGCCATGTACTCCGGGAGTTCCGGCCTTGGTGATGATGTCGATGACAGCGCCATTGCCGCCCTCGCCGTAGAGCACCGAGCTCCCTCCGGACAACACCTTGATTTCAGATATAATTTCCGCAGGGATCAAGGTCGGGTCAAATTGACCATCATTGGTGTTGCGAATGGGAATACCGTTAAGAAAAAGATGGACATGACGGGTACGAAATCCGCGCACATCGATACGCGGCGTCCCTTCGGCTCCTTCGCGAATATTTAGACCAGGAACCAGCTCCAGGGCTTGATCCAGGGTCGAAGCACCGCTGGCGGCAATGTCACGCTCGGTAACCCGATACACCGTTCCCGCACATTCGCTTGCAGGAAGAGATTCTGCAGAGACAACCACCTCGCCTAACGTGTAGGCCCCGGTTGCAGGTGTCGGGTTTTCATCGGCTAAAGCGCTCTGTTGACCGCTGAACATCAAAAACAGGCCAAGTCCGGCCCTCATGGTTTTCTTCACTCTCCCCCTCCCTTTAAAAAAAATTCTGATGTGTGTACACGTCGTTCCTCATGAAAATAACTGCACAACAGAGAGCCCCCTCGTTTTGCTCCGCATTGTGGTAAGAATCAGGAAACAAAGACGAATATCTCCTTCTGTTTTCGAATTTTCTAGTACACAAAGACATAAACTTAGCAAATAGCGTGCCACAAATAAAAAACGGCAAATCACCAAGTTAAAAACAGTTAATTGAGTACCTCAATGGTAGGAAAGGGACCAAAGCAAATTTTATAACCCTCGATTCCGGAGAATACCGACCAAAACTGACCGAAAAATAGAGGATATACAGGCAAATGTGACATAAAGACACACCATTTTTTCCTTTCGAGACAAAATGCCCCTGATGTAGGAATAACGAATGGTTTTCCGGCAGGTAATTTTGCAAAAAAATTCGACATCATTTCTCGGTCAAAACTTGTTTTCCCTCACGCATTCCGTCCTTGCATGAAGTAGGATTTTTCAATTTCAAGTAACTCCCCAATTTTAGAGTAAGAGTCAATTTCCTGGTAAATTGGCTCATATCCGGCCTTGGTCCAATATTCTAAAAATCCCCGAATCTGACAAAAGCGACTGATTCCGACCACTTCCTACTCTTGCGCCCTAGTTGCAAAGAAAATCAACCCACCCTATTATTTAGCTAAGTTAGGGATTTCCCATTGGAACTCAGAAAAGTGGAGGTATACTATGGCAGGGCAAATTTTTTATCGTGAACGGCTCAAAGCTCAGGATGGCTCAAGGACCCCGAGATATCGCATCGTTGCCGTCAGTGGTGTGGACTTGAAGGTCTATGCGGACCATCTGCGAATGGCGGAGCTCAAGCAACTGGCCTTGGCAACCAAGGCGGATCTGGTGGCTCTGGAGCGTGGGCCGAAGCATCAGGCGGCACAACCTGAAACCACAATGGCCAAAGAGGCGTAAAAGGGGCGAACATGGCACTGGTACGGGAAAAGGAAAGCAAGCGGCTCCATGTCGAAAGCGCACTCATGGGTGAGAGCTTGGTGAGCAAGGAGTTCATAGAACAACTCAACATTGCTCCCCAGGAACGGTTGTATCCTGATATAGCCGTGGTCAAGATCGGCGGCCAATCGATCTGCGATCGCGGAGTCAAAGCCCTACCAGGCATCCTCAAGGAGATAGTCCGCAACCGCAAAGACCATAAGATCTTGATCACCACCGGTGGAGGTACCCGCAGCCGCCATATCTATACCATAGGTCTGGAGATGGGTATGCCCACCGGTGTCATTGCCAAATTCGGCAGCATGGTCTCGGAACAGAATGCGCTCATGATCGCCACCCTGCTCTCCCCCTGGGGTGGCGTCAAGATTTCCCATTCGGATATCGTCAAACTGCCGACCTTTTTTGCAGAAAACATCATACCGGTCATGCACGGTATGCCCCCCTACGATTACTTTGCGATCAAGCCCAAGGTCGGCCGCATCCCCATCCATCGCACCGATGTGGGGTTGGTGATCCTGGCCGATCTAATCGGCTCGAAGACCATCCTCTTTATCAAGGATGAAAACGGCCTGTACAGCGATGATCCGAAAAAAAATCCGAGAGCTACATTTATCCCGGAAATCGGCGCCCAGGACTTACTTGACAAGGATCAGGATGACCTGGTCATCGAGCGCCCCTGTCTGGAAATAATCCAGAACAGTGAGGTCATAGAAAAGGTGCAGATCGTCAACGGCATGGTGGAAGGGAATATCACCCGTGCCCTTCATGGCGAGCATGTGGGAACCATCATCTACAAGCAGTAAACGATTGCCCCGTTCATCGCGCACAAAGTTGACATCGCTTGGTGCATTTGCTCCCCCTTCATTGGGTTGTGAGGGGGTATCGGCAAATGCACCTTTTTTTATTGGCCTGAATAATGCAAACACCATCGCATTATTCAGGCCTACGCTTGTATGTACGGCAGAAACTGGCACGTTCCTGTAGGAACAAAGGGTGTGCCTGCAGTGAGCGGGACATATTCTCTGCAATTGCCCCTTGCATCATGCTCGCGCACCTTCCCTCTCAACAAACATTTCGAGCACAACCATGTCCACAGTCCAAACCTATCCAACACTTGATTTGACCTTGCCCCAAAAAGCGCTTCCCGGTTTTGCCTCGCTTCTTCAACATGGTGCCCTCTTTGCCATTGAAAAGCCGACGCCCCTGCTCTCTTTCCTCCTTACCCTGCCTGGTTTTTCCGCCACCTATATCGAAGAGAACGTGCAAACCATCTTCATCAACGGCGTTGCCGCGGACAGTCTCAACCGGCCCATGGTCGACGGCACCACGATCGCCCTTTCAGCCGCCATGCCCGGACTTGCCGGGGCCATTTTCCGCCGTCAGGGGATCCACGGCAGCCTGCGCAGCAAACAGCTGACCGATGCTCCGGAAGCGCAGTCTGGGACGGGTTTTGTTACCTTGAAATTGTTCAACTCCATCGCCACCGATCGGATCGAGGATCTCTTGCAACGAGGTATTCTTGTCACGGGAAAGGGGGTGGCGAGTTTTGCCCGCATGCGCGGTCATCTCTTTTCACCGCAGGTCGGCCTTGAACTTGACGGCCAAGAGATCGATTACCAAAGGCTGCTTGAACAAACAGAGGGGTTGGATTTGGTGCTAGTACAACTGAAGAAGTAAATTCTGTCGGGGATATCAGACACTCAGGGTGCAGGCTGCTTGCGGGATAGCGAGACAGATGCGACTGCCGATGAGAGGTGGATTTTTGCGATAGGCCTCGTTGGCCATCAACACCACAATCAGCGCGCCGACATCGACCACAATACGAACAGAGCGCCCCTCTTCCATGGTCATCACCACCCGTCCTTGCAGTTTGGCATGATTTTCCGGGCAGGCATCGGAGGGGGCGACAAGTTGAATTTTCTCCGGATCAATGGAGACACGGCCGTTGATTGTGCCCGTTGTCGGATCCTGGGCATGGGCAAAGATGAGTTCCAGGACCCCGTGGAGCAGATATCTTTGGCCATTGCCAGCCGGTTCCACCACACAGCTATAGCTGTTTTCGTAGGTGGTGTTGGCACGACGTCCATTTTCCAACACCAAGGTGTGTTGCGCCAAGGAGGCAGCCTGGAGGCGATCATGGGTGGTGAAAACGATGGTCGTTCCCCGCTCGGCGTTGATCTGGCGCAACAACTCTGTTATCACCGCCTGATTCTCCACATCAACACTGGCCGTTGGCTCGTCGCAGAGCAGCACCTCCGGATTGAGGGCCAGGGCACGGGCCAGAGCGAGACGCTGGGTTTCACCACCGGAGAGTTCATGGGCTCGGGCCTCCCTATACCGTTCCAGGTCGACCGTGGCGAGAACCTCATCGACAATTCGTTGCCGCTCTCGTGTATCGATTTTTCTGATCTTCAAGCCAAACTCGACATTATTGCGCACCGAGGTCGAAAACATGATCGGATGTTGATCCACGAGCACAACCCGACGGCGCAGGGATGGAAAATCGATATGAAAGGGATCAACCTTCGCGCCCTGGAATATAATCTCTCCCGCCACCGGTGGATCGAGAAAGGCGAGAATGTTCAACAGGGTGGTCTTGCCGGAACCATTGGGACCAAGCAGGGCATGAATACAACCGCCTTCGATTTCCATATAATCGATATCAAGCACGGTCTTGCCGTGAAACCGCTGTTGCAGATTCTGCAGCCGGTAGAGCATCATCGGTTGCTTTTCCCCTGAATCAGGTTAAAGACCACGTTAATCCCCAAACTGAGGATCATCAGCACCATCCCCAGAGCGACCGCCAAGGTAAACGACCCCTTGTCATACTCCAGGGCCATGGCCGTGGTCATGGTCCGGGTAAACCCCTTGATATTGCCGCCGAGCATCATCGAGATCCCGATTTCGGAAACCACCCTGCCAAAGGCGGAGATTACCGCCGCACCAATGGCAAAACGGGCCTCGCGGAGCACGACCAGGGCGGTTTGCCAACCGTTCGCCCCAAGTGTCCGCGCGGTCTTGCGATAGCGCCCGTCCACCCGGCTGATAGCGGCAACGGTCAGGGCGGTTATCAAGGGTACAATGAGAATGAACTGGCCGATGATCATGGCCTGGGTGGTATATAAAAGGTCGAAAGGGCCAAAAATCCCCCGCCGGGAAATGAAGACGTAGACAAAAAGGCCTATGACCACCGTGGGCAGGGCAAGCAGGGTGTTGAGCAGGGTAATCACCACCCGCTTCCCTGGGATTTTGGCCTGGGCGATGAAAAAGCCCCCAGGAATCCCTGCCAGGGCGGCAAAGATCGTGGAAAGCGTGCTGACCGACAGGGTCACCTGAACGATTTTCAGCAGTTCCGCGTCAAGTGAGCCGATCAGACGAAAGGCGGCTATGAAACTATCGAAAAAAAAATTCATTTAGCCAAATATAGAGCGAGGAAGGCGGATCCGCGGGGCCACTCTCCGCCTTCCTCAACGGGAAAGAATTACTTGGCGTCAGGGAAGAACAGCTGATTGCCAAGCAGTTTGTAATCGGCGATAACCTTTTGGCCTTTGGCGGAAACCAGCCACTTGGCCATCTTTTCACCGAGCGCCTGTTTCACATGAGGATGTTTTTTGGCACTCACCGGAATAAAACCGTAAGGGTTGGCGAGATTGTCACCGCCCTCGCAGAGGATGTCCAGGCTGATCGGCACTTCCCGACCGTACTTGTAGTTGATATAGGTGCCGCGATCGGTCAGGGTGTAGGCCTGTTTCTCATCGGCAATGGTCAGGGTCTTGCCCATACCCTGGCCAACGGAAAGATACCAGCTCTCGCTGCCCTTGGGGTGAATCGTTTTGACCTCAACCGCTTTGTCTTTCTTGGTGACGGTGATCACGGATTCTTCGACAGCAATCCCGGAATCCTTCCATAGTTCCTGCTCCTTGGCATGGGTACCGGAATCGTCACCGCGAGAGATAAAGGTAGCCTTGACATCGGCAATCTTCTTCATTGCGGTTGCGCCGTCTTTGATTCCCTTGATTTTTGCGGCATCAGCAGCAGGCCCGATCAGAATGAAATCGTTATGCATGACCGCGTAGCGCTTGGTGCCGTATCCATCGGCAACGAACTTGTCCTCGCGTGCACGATCATGGACGAAGATGACGTCCACGTTGCCGTCGATACCATCGCGAATGGCCGCTCCGGTCCCCTTGGCAACAACCTTGACCTGAATGCCGGTATCCTTTTCCAGGGCCGGCAACAACACATCCAACAGCCCGGAGGCCTGGGTTGAAGTGGTGGTGGACATCTTCAGTACCTTGTCCTCAGCCATGGCACTGCCGCTGATAAAGGGAGCCAGAAGCAAGCCGCAAACCAAAAGGTTTTTCAATTTCATATTTCATTCCTCCTTTATGAATTCGGGCAAGGCCAATTCCCTGCCCAGTTACCCGTCACTCCCTTCCTGGAAGACGATTTTTCCGGCAATGGAGAGATCGTATCCGGTGAGGTCCGCGGCAGCCTCTTTGAAGGCCTCCGACTGGAGGATGCCAAAGAGACTTTGAATCGATTTTTCAAAAAAGACTTTCTTGGAGACAAGCAGATCAAAACGCTCCCACCGCAGGGGCAAAAATCCCAAGTCAAGCGTCCTCGCCACGGTTTGGATCCCAGGCCCGACATCGGCCCGTCCGGCAAGGATTTCCAGCCCCACATCCATGTGGCGGGCCACCTCGTTCTCATAGCCGGCAATTTTATCGGCACGAATGCCTGCCTTTTGCAACTCGTGATCGATGAGCAGGCGAGTACCGGTCCCCAGGGAGCGATTCACCATGCGCAGACCTGGAGTGGCGAGATCGGCGACGCAACTGATGTTATGGGGGTTGTGTTTGCGGAACAAAAGCCCCTGCATTCGGCGGCAGAAGTTGACCACCACCGGCATGAGCTCAAACTCTTGCGAGGCGTACTGAAAGTTGTAATCAGTCTCGTCATCTTGAATGAGATGACTGGCCGCGATATGGCAAAGGTTGTTGCGCAGGGCCTGCACCCCGCCCATGCTGCCGACATTACCGAACACCGCCAGATGCCCGGTAAGAGAGCGATTGAACAGGGTAATTGTCTTGTCGAGCAAAGGATCATTGCTGCCGGCAAGAACGATCAGACGTTGATTTGAAGTGAGCGGACGAATGTTGTTGGGAAAGTTGATGGTGTTGTTCTCGACCCACTGCTCGATGAGGTATTGGGGAAAAAGCCATTTCCCGGCGATCTTGGTCGCGGGCATGGACTTCTCCGAGACCAGGGTGTACACCATCTTCTCGTGAATATTGAGAAATTCGGCGACCTCCTTGGTGGTCAACATGCGTTTCATGGTCAATCCTTGGTGGAAAAATGAATCTTGGGTTGTCATGACTACTTGGCCGCTGAAGGAGGTATTCGTCAATATTATTGACAAGAAGCGATTAATATTTCCTGATACAGACCAAAAGCTACCGTATTTAACACATAGATTATCACTGAAAGCAAGGGGGAACTAGCTTTGCGGTCTGTCCCATTCTCTTTTTTCCCACCCTTCCAGGATGGACCAATGACGGTAGCGACGTGGCATATGGCTGCCAATGCACCCACTGATCAGGATAAGCCACAGCAGCGGAATGGTCAAACCAGGGAGAATATGAATCAGCAGGCAAAGGCCAATGTGCAGCCAGATGAGCAATCCCTTGCCCCGATGCCACCAGCGGTGGTCATGCATCCATTCCAGGACCATGAGGCCAATGCCGGAGAAAATAGTGAGCCAATGCCAAACCCCAAGGCGGGTATAGGGGACAGCCAATATACAACCGCCAAAGAGGACACTGACAGCGGCAATATGGAGGGTGCGGCAAGCGATGTTGTACCAGCGCAGGCTCGCCGGAAATGTTGGACGCGACGGTTCTTTTTGGGTAAAAGAGGAAGACCCGATGGGCTGGTTGGTTTGTTCCATATCGCGCATAACACGTAAAAATTGATGCAAGGCAGAGTATCTGTGATCCTCGGTTCCCTTCCCTCTTGACGATGCAGAGCTTGAACGATTTTTTCATCCGCAACATAGAGAGTATCTCCATCGAGCAGCAGAACACTCTCCAACAAAAACGTGTCGCCATCATCGGCTGCGGCGGCTTGGGGGGCTATGTGATCGAGGAGTTGGCGCGCATTGGGGTCGGCATGCTGCATCTCTTTGATCCGGACACCTTTTCCGCAAGCAACTGCAATCGTCAGCTCAACGCTTTGCAGTCAACCATGGGCCAGAACAAGGCCGAGGTGGCCTGCACCCGGGTCAGCTCCATCCACCCCTTCTGCCGGGCGCTCGCCTTCCCGGCCGACTTCAGGCAGGTATCCGCAGATCAGGGGTTTGCAGTCGATGCCGTGGTCGATTGCCTGGACGACATCCAGGCCCGCCACGATCTTGCCGAGCTCTGCAACCGCCTGCACCTGCCGCTTATCCATGGCGCAGTCAATGGCTGGTACGGCCAGGTCGGGGTACAACTGCCGGGCCATGATCTCATTGAACGCCTCTATCCAATCCACAAAAAAGCAAATGTTGCCTTAGCCGCCCCATCGGTCCTCTCCTTTACCGTGGCCCTGGTGGCCAGCCTGCAGGCGGTGGAAACGGTCAAAACCCTGCTGAAACTTGATTCCCCCCTGCAAAGCGGCTGGCTCTACATCGATCTGAAGGAAAACGATTTCCTTCTCCAGCACATCTGAAGGATTGGCCAAACGTCAGTAAGTTAAAAATGATGGCTTCGTAAAAAGTCAAAAGCCTGAATGTCACGCATCGTGAAATCAGCAACTTACAAAGCTCGAAACGTCGTTCTCGAGGCTTTTTACGAGAACGACAAAAATGACGATCTCAAAAAAGCTCCGAAAACGAGATCGGATCTCTGTCTTCTCGACAACAAACTCCCTTACTCCAAGGAGACAAAGGTCCCGGTAGCCCGCGTCGAATATCCGCCCAGACCTTCCACGGTCTTTTTAAATTCGGGTTGAGCGATAACCTTGAGCACCGCCTGGATCATGGGCGTGTCGAACACGGCCCCGGGAATGAGCAGGTCATAACGTTCCTCCACCAGGGGAATGAAATCAAGGCCGAGCGCCTTGGCCGCACTTTTGATCCCCAGGCCGACATCGACCTTGTTGGAAAGCACCGCCACCGCCACCGCCATGTGGGTGTATTCATCCTCCGCATACCCCTCAATATCGTCGGGATCCAGATCCAGGCGATTAAGTTCATAGTCAAGCAGGACCCGGGTACCGGAACCGGCCTGGCGGTTGATGAAACGGACATCGTCCTGGAACAGGTCGTGGATCGTCTGGATATTCTTGGGATTGCCTTTCTGGACAATAAAGCCCTGCTCACGGTGGACCAAGGTAACGATACGGATATCCCGCTCAGCCAGATGCTTGCGCACATAACTGGTGTTGTAGGAGCCGTCCTTGGGATCAAGCAGATGGGAACCGGCCAAATGACACACACCTTGCTTCAGGGCCATGATGCCGCCGAGGCTGCCCACATGGGTAGAAGCCAGCGAATAGGCGGGTTGCTGTTGCCGCAGGGAATCATTGAGCAGATCAAGGCAGAGGTCATGACTGCCGGTGCAGAGGATGGTGCGCTCGATCTGCGGCAAGGGGAGCAGCAGATCAATTTCCATTGCCTGGCCGGCCTTCTCACCTTCCGAGGCAGCCTCAATGCGAAGGATGCCATTGGCACGGGTCAAGGTGGTAATGGCGCCCGATCCCTGCTTCAGAGGAACGGCAACGAAGCCGACTCCGATCCGGCCGACGATCATGCGGCGAAACTCCTCGATTCCGGCGCGTGAAGGCAAATCCTTGGCCAGGGTGGCTTTGATCATCACCGGCGGTTCGAGATAGATCCCCGCCATTTGGGCCAAGAGCGGCATAACCAGCTGCTCCATGGCAATAATCGCAGATACCGGATAGCCCGGAAGACCAACCACGGGTTTATTGTTGATCACGCCGAGGATCGTTGGTTTGCCGGGCATGATGGTGACACCATGCACCAGGACCTCACCCAGCTCTTCGACAATGCGAACCGTGTAGTCGGCGCTGCCGGCGGAGGATCCTGCATTGATAATCACCATGTCCGCATCGGAGTTCACCCTGGCCAGGAGATGCGCCTTGATCCCCTCGAAATCGTCTTGGAGAATCGGGGAAACCTCGGCCACGCCGCCAGCCTTGGCAACCAACCCCGCAAGCACGCCGGAATTGGATTCAACGGTCTTTCCCGCAGGCACTCCATCCGGGTAGTCTTCCAAACGGACCAACTCATTGCCGGTGGGGATGATGGCAACCTTGGGTCTGCACCGAACCGTCAACGAGCCCACGCCGGCCGTCAGAAGAGCGCCGATATCCGGGGCACGAAAGCGGTGACCTGTCGGGAAAAGCAGTTCCGTGGCCACGATATCCTCCCCTACCTTGCGCACATGCTGCCAGGGATACACCGGATGTCGAATGACGCCTTCCTTGCCGTCGTCACTGAGCAGGACGTTTTCAATCATGATCACCGCATTTTTTCCTGGAGGCAGAGGAAAACCGGTATTGATCATGGTCGCCTGATCGCTGTCGATATTCAAGCGCAGCGGGGAGTCATCGGTGGCACCAAAGGTGTCCTCCGCCCGAACCGCAATCCCATCCATGGCCGCGGAGTGAAACGAGGGGGCGGAATAGCGAGCAAAAATCGGCGCAGCCGATACGCGGTCACAGGCTTCGAGCGCGGCAACGGTCTCTGTCGGTGGGTGGGAGTGGGCAAAGCGGGACCAAAAGATGTGTTGGGCCTCTTCCCGGGAACACATATTCAAATAGATTTTTCGTTGCATGGTTGCCTCCTTGATTGCACAACCCGACGGGAACCTGGAATCCGTACTGTTTTGAGGTGCAACAACGGCACTCAGGGAAAAAGCAGAACCGGACACTCTACATTGCGGTCAAGGCCTTCCACATCGCGGCCAATGGGCAGAAGACCGTCTGCACGAACCAGGGGACTGAGCAGGCCGGATTTACCATAGACCGGGATCGCCTTGGGCAATGGGCCATCACCCTGGTGTTCCAGGCGTACGCGAACATACTCCTGCCGGCCAATGGCTGAGGGAATCGGCTGGCCGGTAACCGCCCGAACCTCCTGGAGACCAAGGGTGACGCCAAGACCAACAAACTGCCGCATCAACGGCCGGACAAAGCAGGTGAAAATCACCAGGGCCGAGGCCACATGACCGGGGAGGCCGAACAGGGCCTTATTGCCCTGGCGGGCAAGGATGGTTGGTTTCCCCGGGCGGACAGAGACGCCATGCACCAGCATGGTGCACTCGGGGATGGATTCGAAAACCCGTTTGGTAAAATCCCTCTTCCCCACCGAACTGCCACCGGAAAGCAGGAGTATGTCCGCGTCCTGCAGGGCGTCCTTGCACATGGCCAACATCTTGTCAAAATCATCGCCACAGATGCCCAGCGGTACGGCAATCCCGCCCGCTTCCTCCACCAGGGCGACAAGGGTGGTGGAGTTGATGTCGCGGATTTTGCCTGGAGGCGGGGTCTCGGTTGAGGGAACCAGTTCATCGCCGGTGGAGAGGATGGCCACCTTGGGTCGTCGGTACACGGGCACGGTATTGATGCCAAGGCCGGAGAGTACGCCCAGTTCCTGGGGACGAAGAATTCGGCCCTTGTCCAGGATCACGGCTCCAGGCTGATAATCCTCACCCGCTGGAATCACGTTTTCCCCGGGCGCGACCGGACGGAAAACAGCGACGGTCTCCTCGTCAAAGGGCTGAGTATACTCCACCATGACCACAGCATCCGCCTTCTGCGGCAGCTCTCCACCGGTCCAGATCCGCACCGCCTGTCCCGGTTTCAGCTTATAGTCCTGACCGGAGGTCCCCATGGCAATTTCGCCGACGATGGTGAGCAGTGCCGTCTCCGAATCAGAGCAACCAAAGGTGTCGGCCGCACGCACGGCAAAACCGTCCATGGTCGACCGGGAAAAAGGTGGTAGTGCCTCCTGGCTGACCATCTGCTCGCCAAGAATACGACCGCGTGCCTGTTGGAGGAGAACGGTTTCGAGCTCCAGGGGGACGAAATTCTCAAAAAGGGCGAGAAATTCCACAGGACTCATCAGTTTGAAAAAATCATTCATCGTATCTTTTCCAGAGTAAATCCATCAGCCAATGACAGTTGATGGCTTCGTAAAAAGTCAAAAGCCTGAATGTCACGCATCGTAAAATCAGCAACTTGCGAAGCTCGAAACGTCGTTCTCGGGCCTTTTTACGAGAACGACACAGTTGAGAGGCAGCAACGACAAATCTTTCCAGCAATGGAAAAAATGATGCGCTGACGTCACCCACACAAGCTTTTTTCGGTTTTGATGGAAACTTGGCGAAAAAGAGCCAGCAACAGCGGTAGAGCACGGATGGGTCATATCCATACACATCCATCATTCATGGACTATAACACGCAGACGACTGCCGGAGAAAAGAAAGTCCCGGGAAAGTTGTGCCGACTGGAAAAAAGGTATCAGCCGCCGCCAATGGCAGGAAAGATGGCGACCTGATCTCCCTCCTGGGGGAGTTGGGAGAGTTCGCAGTGGCGCGAGTTGATCATGGTGACGCCGACTTCATCGAGGGGAACCCCCACGGCACGAATGATATCTTCCACGGAGGTATCTGCAGGAAACTCCATCAGCTGTTGTTTGAAGCGGTTGTCCCGGAAATAGGCAAAGAGTTTGACCGTCAATTGCATAGGAGCCTTGTGTGGTGACTTGATAAATCGGGGGAAGCACGCACGGCTGCGTGAGCGCTCTTTCCTCTTCCAAGACAGCCCCTCACCGATTGCTCGGCAAGGGGCTTGTGGAGAGAAACCAGAATATTACTCCTATTAGAAATCCCAGAAGGAGTCAATAGCCTCGTCGCTAATATCCCAGACAACATTGTGGGGAGCGATGGGTTCTTCAGCAAAGAATTCGGGCAACCGGTCGTCCTTGTTGGTGAAACCGGCGGCGAGATTGAACTCGTGCTCGGTTTTGAGGATGTATTTTCCGAGATTGACCACATCGTCCCCAACCAGGCCAATGCCGTAACGGGCATTGATCAGATCGATCAGGGCGGGCAGACAGGTGGCATCGTCAAGGGCTGCAAAGGCGATGAACAGACACATGCCGGTGGAGTCAATGGCAGCAGTGGCAATCTGCAGGTTGCGGGACAACTCGACCTGACCTTCCTTGCTCAGCGGATCGACCTTGCCGCCAACACCAAGGATGTTGGTGGCAATGGTGTATCCCATGGTATGATCTGCACCCTGAGTAGAGGTGGCGTAGGTGATACCGATACCCTTGATTGCACGGGGGTCGTAGGCGGGAATCGCCTGATTCTTGACCACCGGTACGCGGGTAATACCGAAAGCGCGACCAACCGCACCGGCACCGTTGCCAATGATGCGGCCCAGCGGGGTTCCCTTGGCAACTTCTTCCTTAAGGATGCGACACAGTTCCGCGCCGTCGCCGAACTTGAGCACACCTGCCTCCATGGCAACACCAAAGGCAACCGGCACCTCGATGGAATCGACTCCGATGTCATCCATCAGGTTGTCAGCCTCGGCCACATAGTCCAGGTTATCGATGCAGCAGTCCGCACCAAGGGCCCAGATGGTCTCGTACTCAAAGCCTGAGGTCTTGTACTCGCCTTTGACATCGGCATAGATCTGCGAACACTGGATTACGCAACCCGGATGACAGTTGTGCTTGGGTTTACCCCCGCGGGCGACGATGGTGTCGTACATGGTCTCGCCGGAAACAGCCTCATGGCCTTCGAACTGTCCCTGGGTGAAATTTTTGGTAGGTAACCCACCGGACTCGTTGATGATATTGACCAGAACGTTGGTGCCGTATTGCGCCAATGCCTTGCTGATGGGATTATCAACCAGAGCTTTTGCAAAGGTGCGGTTGGCGGTTTTGAATGCTTCGGGATCAGCGATGGCAACTTTTTGATCGGTGGGCTCAACAGAGATGAATTTGATTTTTTTGGAACCCATAACCGCACCCAACCCACCACGGCCGTTGGAGCGCATATGGCTGTCCGGATCTTTGACCGATATGTTCGCGGCTGTCATCCGCATCTCTCCGGCTGGGCCGATGGTGATTACACCAATTTTTGCGCCGAGACGGGCATTCAGGGTCTGAACCGTAGCAAAGTTACCCATGCCGATGACTTCAGTTTCTTCCTTGATGGTCACGCCTTGATCATTGATGTTCAGGCTATACCATTTTGACTCATCTGCAGGTTTCCCTTCAATGATCAAGGCTTTAACACCAAGCTTGGCCAGCATCTGCGCGGAGGTACCGCCGGCGTTCGCCTCTTTGATGGTCCCAGTAAGGGGACTTTTTGCCCCGCAAGAGAGACGGCCGGAGTTGGCGGCCGGAGTTCCTGAAAGGAGTCCGGGGGCGAAGACCAGTTTGTTGTTTTTTCCCAAGGCGTGGCAGGTCGGTTTTACCTCTGCCGCGACGATGGTCGAGGTGAGACCACGACCGCCAAGCCCCATCCATGCTTCGGGTACATCTTCGACCTTTGTGCTCAGGTCTGACATATTGACACGAAAAATTTTATCAGCCATTCGAAAACTCCTATTTTTTAAAAAAGGAACCGGGCTCCCACTGAACCCCGTACCCGTGATTGTGGACGGTATGGGCCTTGAAGCGAAATAAGCAGTAAATCAACGAGTTGTCAGAACAAGCTAGCGCAATACGATTACCTTGTCAATACTTGTACGAATTGGTTAGTTACGGTAATTTTTCAGGAATCGAGGCGCAGGGACACAAGGAGTAAAGCCCCTGCGCCTCTCATCCAATTTTTTTCGTGGAGAAACGCGGGACGCGTTACCGCGTCCCGCAACGCCAACCACAGCGTAACTCGTAGGAAGGCCGGTGAAGCCCACACAGGCCAAGTTCAGGGATAACAGGGGCAGGCTCCACCGGCATTTTGTCTGGGTGATCATCTGAACCGTTGGACCTTGTTCGAGAGGGGGAAGAGTGGTCCACCGCAGATAATCATCCATGAAATTCATGGACCTTGGATGCGTCGTCTCGGTTTTGTAGACAGTCAAGGGGAGGGATGCAACTCGCCTCCCCCTGACAATCTCTAGAATAACCTACCGCTACGCAAAGCTCTTACAGAGCGTTGGTGTAGATGGCTTTTACGTCAGCATCTTTCGGACGACGCGGGTTGGTCAGACCGCAGGCGTCCTTCTGGGCATTGCCGACCATGGTGTCGATGTCGGAAGCCTTGACCTCTTTGCCATAACGTTTGCCAAGCTCGATCAGGCCAGCCGGGATACCGATGTCGGCAGAGAGTTTCTTGATGGCATCCAGAGCCAACTCGGCGGCATCACGCGGAGCCAGGCCTTCGGTGTTCTCGCCCATGAGCTGAGCGATCTTCACAAAGCGGTCGATCTTGGCGATCAGGTTGAACTTCTCTACGTGGGGCAGGAGGATGGCATTGCACTCGCCATGGGGCAGGTCATAGAAACCACCCAGCTGATGGGCCATGGCATGAACGTGACCAAGGCTGGCGTTGTTGAAGGCCATACCGGCCAGGTACTGGGCAAAACACATACCTTCGCGGGCTTCGATGTCGGCTCCGTTGGCAACGGCGGGACGGAGGTACTTGGCGATCAGCTCGATGGCTTTCTCGGCAGCAGAGTCGGTCATCGGGGTGGCGATGGTGGAAACGTACGCCTCGACAGCGTGGGTCAGGGCGTCCATACCGGTGGCTGCGGTCAGTGCCGGCGGCATGCCAACCATCAGTTCGGGATCGTCGACAGCGATACCCGGGGTTACACGCCAGTCAACGATGGCCATCTTTACGTGACGGGACAGGTCGGTGATGATGCAGAAACGGGTCATCTCCGAAGCGGTGCCAGCGGTGGTGTTGACGGCCAGGTAGGGAGGCATCGGCTTGGTGGATTTGTCCACGCCCTCGAAGTCATGGATCTTGCCGCCGTTGGCAACAACCAGACCAACACCCTTACCGCAGTCATGGGAGGAACCGCCGCCCAGGGTGATCAGGGAGTCGCAACCTTCTTTCTTGTAGATGTCAACGCCGTCGTGAACGTTCTTGTCGGTGGGATTCGGGATTGTTTCGTCATAGACAACGTAACCCATACCTGCAGCGTCCAGCAGATCGGTGATAACTTTGGTGATACCGGCACCGGTGATGCCTTTGTCGGTGACGATCAACGGTTTGGAACCGCCAAGCGCCTTGATTTTGTCGGGGATCTGTTTGGAAGCACCAATGCCGATGAGGGTTACAGAAGGAATGAAATAACCGTATACTTCTTCACGAACTGCCATAATGAAACCATCCTTTTTTATTTAGGGTTCCTATCGTTCTGCAAAAGTTTCTGCCTCTCTTTGGATCCAAATTACGCGCACCCTCCCTGTAGCAGTTATCGTGCCAAAAAAAAATAAGCCTTTATTTCAGCTACTTATCAACCAGACGACAAAATCAACAAAGAACAATTGCCCCAAAATTCATGAATTTATCCCCAAGATACCCCTCTCCCGAGCAACAGACCACCCAAAAATGACCAGAAATAACCGGTAAATAAGAGAACGGGTCATAAAGAACCGTCATTTTTTTCACTTGGGTAATTTTGCCTCGATCGTTTTATTGGAGAAAAAGTTACGGATAGTTAGGTCGTTTTCTGCCTTCGAATTTTCCCCATCAACAACGTGTGTCACAACGGCCAAAGAACTTTGCATCATATTGAATATACATATTTTTATCTGAATCAATATTTTTTCAGACAAGAGCATGCCCAATCCCAACCAATACCAACAGGTACACAACTTCGAAGTGAAATCCATAATCTCACGCGGATGCCAAGGGGAAATCGGCGGATTCAGCGGCAGGCCTCACCTGCCCGACGAGGATCACCTCATTGCTTCCGTGCGCCGTCTCTCTCCCCTGCACCGGTCCCGGAACAAGGATATACAGAGAAACTTCGTTATCGACGGGCTCGTGCAAGGTCAGAATCGAGGAAGCCATGTATCGTCAATCCAGCATGGCTGAAGCTCGAAACGTCGCTCTCCGGGCATCTTGCGAGTACGACAACACTGAAAAGCAGGGGTTGCCTTTTGTTCATCATTGAATCACATTGGGTGGCAAGACAAACTTCCCACAATCCGTACCATGGCCATCCATTATGCACGCAAAGGTCTATATTACCCCATGCCCGCGTTGGCAGAATGCTGTCGAACGCATTCTAGGGGCAGCCGACCTGCCCGCCCTGGTCTCGCGGGTTGAGCACATTCTCATCAAACCCAACCTGGTTTCGACCCAACCGCCGCCGGTGACCACGCCCGTGGCCCTGGTCGAAGCCCTGGTCATCGCACTCAAACAGCAGTTGCCCGGCTGCAGGATCAGCATCGGCGAGGGGACCGGCGCCACCAGCCATGACACCGCGCACTGTTTCGAGGTGCTGGGATACACCCAAATGGCCGCGCGGCAGGGCGTCGAATTGATCGACCTCAACACCCTGCCATTGGTCCGTAAAGTCAACCCCGATTGCCGGCGGCTGCCGGAGTTGTATCTCCCTGCCCTGCTCGAAGAGGTTTTTCTGCTGTCAGTACCAGTGCTCAAGGCGCACAGTCTGGCCGGCGTAACCCTGAGCCTGAAAAGCATGATGGGTTGTATTCCGCCCGCTCATTATCGCCGGGGCGGCGGCTGGGGTAAATCGGCCCTGCACGAGGGCATCGACCAGGCCATTGCCGATCTCAACCGCTATCGCACCCCGGATTTCACCCTGCTCGACTGCTCCGTCGGCATGGCTGAATCCCACCTCTGGGGGAAACACTGCGACCCGCCGGTCGGGCTGCTCACCGCCTCCATTGACCCGGTGGCCATCGATAGCCACGGCGCGCAACTGCTCGGGCGGGATTGGCGAACAATCGGCCATATTCACCTGACGAACGGCATTCTCGGCAATGCCGAATCGTTTGAAGTTGTTCGCGTGGAGCGATGCCGCTCGCTGTTAACGGCGACCTCGTTTAGTGGCAGCAGCATCGATTGAAAACACCATGGAACGGCAGTCAAAGGCGGAATCGGTCCATAAACGGCGGCGGATAGCCCCATAACGCCGGTTAATGCCATGGGGGTCGAACAGTTCACGCAGCAGATCAAAAGCCAGGGCCAGCAGAAAGTAGACGATCAGGTACGCGAGAAAATGAATCATGTGATGCCTCCTTGGGGTGAAGTTGATCTTTTCTTGACCCCAAGGTAACCCAACTGGTAGGACAAATACTGTCCTCCCAGTTTTTTCCTGCATCTTTTTTTTAATGGAGAGGTATGTCCCGTTCGCCTTGGGTTGCCCCCCCTGCTGTAGGGATGGAATATTTTATCGTGAACAGGGCCCGCTCCCGCAGGGCGTGAGAACGAACACAACAACTGTTCGTCGAATCAGCGACTTCAAGGTGTTGCGCACATGGCCAAGTACAAGCCCCAGCATGCAAGGCTGCTGTTCATCGACCGGCAGATCCGCGAAAAACGGTTTCCCAACTGCGCCAGCCTGGCCAAAGAGTGGGAAGTCAATAAACGCACCATTCGCCGCGATCTCGATTACCTGCGTTACCAGTTGGATGCCCCCCTGGCCTATTCCGCGCTCAAGCGCGGATATATGTACACCGAGGAACAGTACCAGCTGCCAGCGATCCAGATTCGCGAACGCGACCTGTTCGCCCTCTACCTAGCGGACAAGTTGCTGGCTCAATACGAGGGCACACCAATCTACGACAGCCTCAAATCGGTCTTTACCAAGATCGAGGACAGCCTGCCGGACAAGGTCTCGTTCTCCCCCGGTTCGGAACAGACCCTGTTCACCGTGATACCGCCATCGGCAACGGTCATCCTGCCGGAGGTGCTGGAGACGGTCTTTTCCGCCGTGCGCAGTGCGACCCGACTCGACATCTCCTATCAAAGCCCTGGCAAGGCGCCCGGCGAGCGGACCATCGATCCCTATCACTGCGTGCGTTACGAGGGCGATTGGTACGTGCTGGCCTTTTGCCATCTCCGGCAGGCGATCCGCACCTTCAGCCTGGCGCGGATTCTCGCCCTGCAGGCAAATGGGCAGCACTTTAACCGACCGGAGCATCTTGATTTCCAGTCGCTTTTCGCAAGCCATTTCGGCATCCATTGGGGCAAGGGTTCCATCGAGGTCAGCCTGCGCTTTCAACCGCAGGCCGCCACCTATATCCGTGAACGGCGGTGGCATCCCTCGCAAAATATGAAGGAGTTGGCAAACGGCTCGCTCGTGCTCACCATGACGGTCAATCACCTCCTCGAGCTCAAACGCTGGGTTCTCTCCTGGGGAGCGGCGGTCGAAGTCCTGGCCCCGCCGCAACTGGTTGCAGAGATGCGAGCGGACACCTTGGCAATGCACAAACTTTACCAGGGCACAGCGGGGCAAAACGATTGATTTTAGTTGCCCTCCTCCCACCCGGCTTGCTAGGTTGTCCCCATTAAAAAATGGGGACAACCTGAAGGACAACAAACAGAGGTAATCATGGCAGCTGAAAACCAACGGGTATTTCTTGATGACTTAAGCAGACGCTGGCAACAATCTCCTGATCAGATTCTCCAACTGGCCGCGTCGGGCAAACTCAAGCTGTGGTTCGAATTTCGAAACGTGATCGTCGAAAAGGTCAAGAAAAAGAAAAAGCCAACGGCCCAGATTTTTGAGAAGATAGAAGTTCATCTGCCGGTCGAGGTGGTTGAGATGATGATCGGCCGCACCGATCGTATTCAGGTGGCATCTGAGTACACCTGCCTGAGTGCCAAGGGAAAGCCGCTCCTGGTCAGCAATGCCGCCGGCGAGGAATGGGGCGACACCAGCATGGTCGGCCTCAACCCCATGCGACTCTACGCCCAGGCGGAGGACCTGCCCCGGATCGAACAGAAGCTGGAGATCGTTCCCTTTGAAGGCGAGGCCGCCCAGACATGCTGCTGCCAGTCGCACCAGGAACCCATGGACGAGGATGAAGATTTCATTCCCGCGGACCACCCCTGCTATGCCCCGGAACTGCATGTTGCCCTGGAATGCTGGCTGGAACTGATGGGCGATGAAGAGAGCGCGGATGCGGTGCAAAAGGCCGACATTCTCCAGTGGCTTGGCGACCACCATCCCAAGCTGACCAAGACCGCGGCCGAACGGATTGCCATGGTCGTCACTCCGGCGGCCAAACAGAAACGGCCCTGAAAAGGCAGTGTACTTCATGAAATCCTTTCTTGCGGTCATTGGCCTTCTGCTCTGCCTGGGGGGTACCACAGCCCATGCACGGTCGGAAGTCAGCGGTTTTCAGGGAATGCGCTGGGGCAGCAGTTTAACGGAGCTGCAAAAAAGCAAACAACTGATCCTGACCAAGGAAAATGACGGCAGCGGCGGTTCCCTCTATGCCCTGAAAAACGAAAGCATGCGCTTTGGCAAGGCCACACTCACCGGCATTCACTGCTCCTTTGTCCAGGGGCGGCTGCAGGGGGTGATTCTGCTCTTTGCCGGCAACAAAAATTATCAGGGCGTCAAGGCCGAGGCCACCAGCCGCTACGGCAAGCCGATTCAGGTCGATCAGAAGGGGGGCGAGATGTTCACCTGGCCCGGCGACCGGACCAGCATCGTGCTCTCCTATACCAAGAACGTCGAATCCGGGTTTCTCTTTCTCAAACCCAAAAAACCGGTCACCAGGCCCGAGCCTGCTGCCAGGCCCGCCCCCGTGCAGGCAACCAAACCGGCGCCAAGCCGCGAGAACAGTGATGCGGATGACCTGGCTCTTTTGGATCAGGCCTCGCAGCAGCAGACCATTGCCGTCGAGCCGGCAACCGATGGCCCTTCCCCGGGAGAGACTCCAGGGACCGGGCCCGACCAGGCCGCAACCGTCGACATGATCAGCCCGGAGGTGCAAGGTCTGATCGATCGCGACCAGGCCTTGACCCGGCTGTGTTGGGATACGGTGGGACCGGTGGCCGACCAGGCCTGCGAGCAGATGAAGGAAAACGTCCAGCGGATTCAGGAGATGGGCTGGTGCATGAAGCCGGGCGAAGCCCAGGACGGGCTCCAGGTGATCTGGTACTACTGCGGCAACCCTCAGGCAGGAACCGCCGCTCCTCCCACGTCTGCCACCGCAGCACCACCGGCGGCCGCTGCAGCACCAACGCCAAACCCGCGAACGAGCATCTGCAGCCTGGTGATGGAACTGTTCGCTGCTACCGCCAATCTCCGCGATAAAGAGGTCACCCCGCTTGCCGCGGAGGAGGCCTTGATGCAGCGCCAGAGCGGTCGGGCACGGCAGCTGGCCATCGAGCAGATCAGGGAGACGGTTGAGCTGGTCTACTTTGACCAGCAGTACAACAACCTGCCCCTGCAGGAACTCATGGCCAAGGTGGAGCAACAGTGTTTCTCCGGCAACGGCCCCTATATCCAGCCACTGCCGCAGCAATAGCGCTCACCCGCTGCGTCAGCGGTTCAGACCGAGGAACTGCCCTCCCACTGCAGAATCCACAGCTCGCCAGCGATCCAGTCGTCCCGTTCCCGGCGCAGCCTGGTGGGCTCTTCGCTCAGCACCTTCCATCCGGTGCTGTCGGCAAGAGTGTGGATATAGCCAGAGGAGTAGGCGAAACGGCCGGTGGGCAGGAGGCGAAACCCCTCATCGGCCAAGGATTCGGTGGAAAAACAGAACAGGGCCCCGGGGCGCGCGTGATCGTGGGCCATGGTGAAAATGTCCTCCAGGGCCCCCACGTAGATGAACACGTCGGTGGCAAGAAAAAAATCGTAGCTTTCCGAGGTGTTGTGGAGAAAGTGGTCGATACTGTCCAGGCACAGGCTGTGGTAACAGTTTTTCTCCGCCGCCTGGCGAAGCATGGCCGCGGAGAGATCGACCCCGTCCAAGACCTCGATCCGGCTCTTAAAGGCCTGGCCGCTGAGTCCGGTGCCGCAGCCCAGATCCAGTCCGTGAGCATAGGCCAGCGCGCCGTTCGCTTCGGCATGGCAGAGGGACTCGTAGAGACGGGAAGGATTGTCGTAACCCAGATCCTCGACCAGACTGCGTTCAAAATCCCCGGCATAGGCATCGAAAAATCCGCGCACGTACTCATCCGGCGCCTGTTCCAGGGGGAGGCCCATGAGGGCCGCCAGCAGATAACGCACCGATTCGTCTTCCGGTTTGAGCTCGAGCACACGCGCATAGAGGGCGATGGCCTCATCAACCTCCCCGGCGCGATGGTGGAGGTAGGCCAGGTTGTTCAGCGCTGAGAGATAATCGGGTGCCAGGGCCAGCACACGGCGGTAATAGTCGCTGGCTCGATCGTCCTGATGGAGATGCTGATAGCAGCCGCCCAGGTTGTAGAGACTGTCCACATGGTCCGCACAGAGGGCAAGCACCTGTTCGTAGAAGGTGATGGCGGAAAGGCGATCGCCGCTTTTTCCGTGGCAGAGCGCCAGGTTGAACAGGGTGTCGACATCGCCTGGGGTGAGGCTGTCGGCCACGGCAAAGGCGCGCAGGGAATCGCTGTAGCGGGTCAACTCGTAGTAGACCAGGCCAAGGTTGTAGTGCAGCAGGGCCGAAGCCGGAACCAGGTCGAGGAGGGCGAGGTATCCCTGCAGCGCCTCGTCGAACCGGCCGTCTGCGTGCGCCTGGCAGGCCTGGTCAAAATACTGATTGAGGCTCCCCCCTGAAGAAGGCTGTTGTTCCATGGGCATGCGTGATCCTTGGTTTACGTGGAAGAAAAATCCAGGCAGGAGCGGGATCCCAGGACCTGCAATGGAAGCACCATACCCTTTTTTGCCTGCGCTGAAACATAAAATTTTCGTGTTCAATGGGGACCACCGCCTTTCTCATGTCCATCCCTACCTCCCTCAACCTGCCCCCCTTACCCATCTGTGCCATACTCGATGAGATACGGTTTCATCTGGCCAAGGGATCGGCGGTGCTGGCGGCTCCGCCCGGTTCGGGCAAAACCACGGTCGTGCCCCTGGCCCTGCTCGAGGAACCCTGGCTTGCGGGCAAGAGCATTCTCATCCTCGAACCACGCCGGCTGGCCACCCGGGCTGCGGCCATGCGCATGGCCGCCATTCTGGGCGAGCCGGTGGGACAACGGGTCGGCTACCAGATCCGCTTTGACCGCAAAATTTCCAAGCACACCCGCATTGAGGTGGTCACCGAGGGCATCCTCACCAGGCGGCTGCAACAGGACGCGGCCCTTGAAGATGTGGGCCTGGTGATCTTCGATGAATTCCACGAACGCTCCCTGCACGCAGATCTCGCCCTGGCGCTGTGTCTGGATCTCTGCCAGCTGCGCGAGGATCTTCGCCTGCTGGTGATGTCCGCCACCCTGGATACCGAACCCATTGCCCGACTCCTCGGCGGGGCCCCGGTGATCACTGCCAAGGGCAAGATGTTTGCGGTGACAACCGAGTATATCGAGCGCCCCACCCGTGGCCCGCTGGCCGAGGTCGTCTGCAGCGCGGTGAGTCGTCTGGCCGACCTCGGGGGCGACATGCTCGTTTTCCTGCCGGGCAGCCGGGAGATCCGCGACACGCACCAACTGCTGCAAGAGCAGCCCGGCCTTGCCGATCGACTGATCCTGCCGCTTATGAGCGAACTCTCGCAAAAGGATCAGGACCGGGCCATCTTGCCGGATCCCCAGGGACGCAGGCGCATAATCCTGGCCACTGCCATTGCCGAGACAAGCCTGACCATCGAGGGCGTTCGCACGGTGGTGGACAGCGGATGGTCCCGCCTGCCTGCCTTTGACCCGCGCTCCGGCCTGACCCGCCTGCAAACGGTACGCGTATCCAAGGCAACCGCCGACCAGCGCACCGGCCGGGCCGGTCGCTTGGGGCCGGGACACTGCCTGCGCCTCTGGACCAGGGAGGAACAGCACAGCCTGCCAGCCTTTCATCCCGCGGAAATCATCAATGCCGACCTGGCACCGCTGGCACTTGAACTCGCACTCTGGGGTGTCTCCGAGCCAAATGTACTCCTTTGGCTCGATCCGCCGCGGGCAGGCAGTTTTGCCCAGGCCTGTGCGTTGCTCCGCGGATTGCGGGCCGTCGACAGCCGGGGACGGATCACGCCAATGGGACGGAAAATGGCCGAACTCCCCCTGCATCCGCGCCTGGCGCACATGCTTCTCCAGGGCCGCAGCAACGGACTGGAACCACTCGCCTGTGACCTCGCTGCCCTGCTCTCGGAACGTGATCCCCTTCGTGGCCGGGAAAGAGGCTGCGACGTACGCGATCGATTGCACCTGCTCGCAACCTGGCGAAAAAAGGGAGACCGGGCTGTAGATCAACGCGGCGGGGATGTTGCTCCCCTGCGCCGTATCGATCAGACCGCAGCACAGTTGCGGCACACACCAAACCAGACAGGCGGATGGCAGCCCGAGGATGTCGGCGCCCTGCTGCTGGCCGCCTATCCGGAACGGGTGGCACGCAGGCGGCCCAGGCAGCGGGATCGCTATCTCCTTGCGTGTGGCCGAGGCGTTCGCCTCTCGGCCACCGACCCACTGTGCGGCGAGGAGTATCTGATCGCCGCCCAGGTCGACAGCGGCCACAGCGAAGGCCGTATTTTTCTTGCCGCACCGGTGGAGTTGGCCACGGTGCAGAGCCAGGCCCCGCACCTGCTTGCACGCGAGGATCTGGTCTGCTGGGATGGGGAAAATGCCAGGGTTACCGCCGCCACCCGAACCACCTTGGGAACCATTGTGGTGGAGGAACGGCCCCTTGCCGATGTTCCCCAGGAACGCATTACCGCAGCACTGCTTGACGGCATCGCCCAGGCCGGACTGGAGGTATTGCCTTGGAACGGAAAAGTCAGGCAGCTGCAGGCACGGCTTTTAAACCTGCGCCAATGGCTGCCCGAGGAGGACTGGCCCGACGTGAGCGATCAGGCCCTGGCTGCCGATTACAGCTGGCTTATGCCCTACCTCGGTACCATGAACCGCCTTGAGCAGCTAAAGGGGATTGATCTCTGTGCCGTGCTCCTCAGCCGGATTTCCTGGCCCGAACAACAGCGGCTGGGCAGCCTGGCACCGGAGAGCATCTCCGTGCCCAGCGGTTCGAAAATCCGCATCGAATACCGGATAGATGAACCGCCCCTGCTTGCGGTGCGGCTTCAGGAAATGTTTGGCCTGCAGCAAACGCCCGCAGTCTGCAACGGCAGGGTCCCGCTGCTTCTGCACCTGCTCTCCCCGGCCCGACGGCCGATCCAGGTCACCACCGACCTGGCGAGTTTTTGGCACAACGGCTATCCTCAGGTGAAAAAAGAACTCAAAGGCCGCTATCCCAAGCATGCCTGGCCCGATGATCCCCTCGAGGCCGCACCGCTCAGGGGCGTTCCCCGCAGGCGATAATGAACGGTGCTGACAACGCAAAAGGCCCCGGCAGATCTGCTGCCGGGGCCTTTCTTCATTGGTGCGGAAAAGAGGCTTACTTGCTGTAAGAGGTCCTGAAGACCATATCCTTGCGGGAGGCCGCATCATAGAGGCCTTTGGCCTCGCCTTCCTTTTGCCACTCCTTGCGCAGGGTGTTCTGGAAGCTCATCTTCTCCTCGACCAGCTTGTCATAGGGCAGGCCGATCAACTCCTGCGCCTTCTCCTTGGTAGAGAAGTCCGGGGCCTCGTAGTCGGCAGCCCCATGCTTGGCCAGGACGATGCGCAGCTTGACCCGGGCCTCCTGTCCCTTGCTGATGGCCGTGCCAAGCACCCGCAGGGTCTCCTCGGGAGCGTGGAAGAAGGCACCGTGGGAGGCGACCGCATAATCCCAACGCCACTGGCCGTGACGAATATCGGTCAGAGCACCTTTCATCTCTTCCTCGGTGGCGCCGAGTTCCCAGGCCTTGGCAGCCTCGAGATGGGCCTTGCCCAGTACATTGGCAGCCATCTTGCTCAACTCGTTCTTCCGCTCCAGCTTTTTCTCAATGGTTGCTCGAAATTCTTTCTCGCTGCCGCTGTGACAGTTGAGGCAGGTGTTGCCGATATTGTCCAGCGGGCTCCCCACGTTGTGGCTGGAGTATTTCACCCCGCCCTCGCGCACATAGGGCATATGGCAGTCGGCACAGGCCAGACCGTTTTTCGCATGCACACCGGTGGTGAACATCTCGTAACCGGGATGCTGGGCCTTGAGCATCGGGGTCTTGCTCATTTTGTGGGTCCAATCGATGAATTCGATTTCGTCGTAGTATTCCTCCATAGCATCGACGGAAAACCCCTTGGACCAGGGGAGGGTCACCACGGCGGCAGTCTTTTTCTCGCCCTTGTCATCCCACTCGGTCTTCTTGAAGTAGTACTCGGAGTGACACTGGGCGCAAACCAGGGTGCGCATATCCTGATGGGTGATGTCGGCCACCTTGAGGCTGCCTTCGGCATCCAGGGCGCGTTTGAGGTAGTCGCGGGTCAGGGTGAGCTGCATGGTTGTGGAATCGTGGCAGTCGGCGCAACCGATGGTGTTCATGACCTCGTTGCCGTACTTGGCCCACTTGCCGGTGAAAAATTCCTTCTCGCCGTCACGCTTGATTAGACGGGGCACATCCGGTGATTTACAGGTCCAGCAGGCGGTGGGCATGGGGCCGGTTTTGGCGTCGGTGGGCGCGCCGGTGCGCAGGGTGTTGATGTTGTCTTCCAGGGCATAGTAATGGCCGCGTGGTTTGTTGTAATCCTTGGAAAATCCGTACCCGGCCCAGAGCACCACCAGTGCGGGATCATCCTTGAGCACGTCGTCGATCTTGTCGCTCTTGCGCGTTTGCATGTAGGTATCATACTGGCGGGGATAGTACTTGCCCCATTCCGAAGAACGGACTTCGCCTTCCTTGATGGTCTGCGGCACCGCCTTGATGGTCTGCTCCTCGGCCTTGTTCTCACGAATGGAGATGGTCAACAGCACCATGGGAATCGTGGCAATGGCACAGAGTGAAAATATTACGGGTGATTTCTTCATGTATCTACTCCTGATAGGTTTCCATTTTTATCCTGGTCGCAACCTTCCCAACATTTCTTCCCGATTCGCCCAACAAAGGAAGTTGCCCTCTGTTCATTGTCGATCTCGTAAAAAATTTCGAGATCGACTCACTTCACCTTCACCGAAAAATTCTGTTGGGTGGCCATCAGGTTGCGCATGGTGCCGTGGGGAAGTCCGCGATGACATTCCCAGCAGCGGCGCCCCATCTGCACGGTGCGGTCCTCGTGCTTGGCGTATTTGGCACTGTTTTCGAGCATCTGCGACACGATCCCCCTGTGGCAGGAGATGCAGTTATCCTGGATCCGCCCTGCGGCATCCGTGCTGATACGCAGGTTGCTTCCGTAGGTTTTGAACGTCATTGCCACACTGTGATGATATCCGTCGCGCGCCTTGGCCAGCATCTTGTTGGCGAAGCTGTCCCTCGGCAGATGGCAATCGACACAGGTGGCCCGGTTGCGATGGGAACTGTGCTGCCAGGTCTCAAAGGCAGTGGTCATGGTATGGCAGTTCACGCATACCTTGGGATCACTGGAAAGATAGGAAAGCATCTGGGATTCGTTGACCAGATTGGCAAACACACCGATCATCACCACAACGGAAAAAATGGCCAGATATTTCATGGGCACCTCCATTTTTCCTCGCAACGATTGCTGTCGCTGCACCGTTCGCGGGCTGCGTATATGCGCCCCCGCCTGCCTCGTCTTCTCAAGAGCATGCCCCTCCTTCTCCTGGTTGTTGATGTATATCAGGGCCCCTGTATCCTCGTTACCGGCCCGTCCTCCTGCCAAACCACACGCATACCCTGCGCAAGGCCTGCACCAAGTCGAATATCCATGCAACTACAGCCCGATGAAGAGCAACGCGCAGTGGTGCGTAACCGTCAGGTATCGCTATCGCGGCCAGATTGCTACCACAAGGTAACACCTTGTCCGTTCCACGATGGGTTGATTATCGGTTATCAGGCGGATCAATTCAAGTACTCACCCAACAATCTTTGTGATGATCTTCTTCTTTTCCCGCCGCGGACAGCATCCAGATGCGCTCCGCCACCCACCGTGGTATTCTCCCCCAAAAACGGCATCCATCGCCAGGCACCAGACGTGAATGGCGAGGAATTGCCCCCTGCCCCAGCATCGAAACCATGCCCCGAGGGAGTATTCCCCTGGGATCGAAAGGAGCCCCATGCCTATGCCTTTTTCCAGCCGCCGCATACGCCGGGAAGCACGGACGGTAGAGACCATGATCCGGCGTTACTGCCGGGACCATCACCACCATGCCTCCGATCTCTGCCGTGAATGCGAGCAGTTGCTGAGCTATGCCCGTAAACGGCTCATGCACTGCCCCTTTCAGGAAGGCAAGACCACCTGCGGCAAATGTCCGGTCCACTGCTATGCGCCCAGCCAGCGTACCCGCATTCGCGAGGTGATGCGCTCTGCCGGACCAAGAATGGCGTTCTCCAATCCTTTCCTAGCCCTGATGCACCTGCTGGACGGTCTGCGCAAACCACGAAAAAGACCCTGACCAGCCCGCTTGACACCACCGGGCAAATCCCGTAGAGTTCCGCTCACTATCGCAGTCAACCTTCCTCTGTTACCAATCAACCTCCCCGGTATGTTCATATGTTTGGAATCGGCCTTCCGGAAATGATCGTCATCTTTGCTGTGGCCCTGATTGTTGTCGGCCCAGATAAGCTCCCCGGCCTGGCAAAGTCCCTTGCCAAAGGGGTCATGGAGATGAAAAAAACCCTGAACCAGCTCAAGGACAGCATCAACGAGGAGAGCGGTGAGCTCGACTCGGTCCAGAAAGAACTGCGCGCCACCGCCGACCAGTTGAAAGAACGGATGATCGATACGGATCCCGCCAACTGGCATCCGGCCCCGGGTCCTGCAAAACAGCCCACCGAGGAGGAGATCATCGACGTTGAGATCGAGGCGGAGGAGGCTGCGGCCCAGCCCGGTGTGACGCAAACGGCAAAGGACCAAGACGAGGCACCTCTGGTGCCTGAGTCGCCGGCCCCGCGCCGCAGCCTGCCGGGCGCAGCCAAGACCGACACCGCCGCTCAGACTGAAAACAAGGCCACAGCCCCATGATGATCGAAGCGCTGGAGCAGTTCCGGCCCCACCATCAGGAGCTCAAGCAGCGGCTGATTCGCTGTTTTATCGCCATTGCCGTGACCAGCACCGTGGCCTATATGTTCAAGGACACCCTTGCCGCCTGGTGCATGCACCCGCTCTATCAGGCCTATCCGCAGCTGGACAAACTGGTCTACACCAAACTGACCGAGGCCTTTCTCAGCTATCTCAAGCTCGCCCTCCTGGTCGGTCTTATCGCTGCTCTGCCGTTCATGCTCTACCAGGTGTGGCTGTTCGTCGCCCCTGGCCTGCTCGACAAGGAAAAACGAACCGTTCGCACCGTTCTCGGCTGGGCGACCGGCCTGTTCACCGGCGGTGCCCTGTTTTCCTACTTTGTCGTTTTGCCGCGGGTGCTCCACTTTTTCATGAGTTACGCCGGGCCGACCCTGCAGCCGCGGCTCAAGCTCGGTCTCTACCTCACCTTTACCGCCCGCATGCTGCTCACCTTCGGCATCGCCTTTGAGATCCCCTTTCTCATGGTCATGGCTAACCGCACTCGCCTGATCAAGGATGGGTATTTCAAGGAAAAACGAGTCTATTTCTACATAGCCATCGTTATCCTCTCCTTTCTGCTCACCACCGGAGAAATAACGGCCACGGTCCTGCTTTCCTTCCCGCTGTTCGCCCTCTACGAGGCAGGGATGATCGCCTGCCGGGTGTTCAACAAACCTGCGGCAGAAGAGAGCGAGCCAACGGTTTCCTGATCAGGCTGGACACCCTCCGCACCCCGCCCGCTTTTTTTCATCCATGCCTATCAGCCGGCCGCACCCGGCCGCGAAATCGCTAAGCTCCCGGCAACGTCTGCTTGGGGGGAGTGGCCGTTTTCGGCCCGGCACTCTGCTTCTACCTGGCAACGGCCATCATCCACTGGGGCCAGGGGTTGTCCACATCGAGACGGCGACGTACACCTTTGCCCCGTTCGTGCTCGGTTTTCTTGTGGTGAGTGCGAGCAAGTACATCATCCGCGCCCAGCGTGACCTCCATGCCATCGGCATCGTCGCCCTGGCCCTGCGTTTGGCCGCTCGCTGACCAGAAAAGCCTCCCTCTTTTAAGTAACCAGTTCGCCAGTTTTGTGGTTGCAGCCCCAGGGATTTTCACGCCTTTTTCCTTGACGCTCCGGAGTCCTTTCCTGATAATCCACCTAAATCAAAGCATAATAAGCAATGTGCTCCACATGCTCTACCGTATTCGCTCACGTAAATTTTTCCGAAAAGGGGCAGGCAATGAACGATTTCAGATTGGGAATTAAGTTGGTTGGCGGCTTTCTCATGACAGCGCTGATTATTGTTTTGGTCGGCATCCTCTCCATCAGGCAGCAGAGCATGCTCGGTGGCGAAGTCGAACGTCTCGGTAACGAGACCATTCCCGCGGTTGAAAGTATCCTGGTGGTGAAAAGCCAGGCCGCCTCCATTGCCTCGCTCATGCGATCCCTGCTCACGCCCTATGCCTCCAAAGAGCAGCGAAACTATTCCCACCAAAACCTGCTTGAATCGCGCAAGATCTACGGGGCGGCCAAAGATAAATTCATGACCCTGCCTCTCTTCAAAGAGGTCACCGCCGAATGGCAGGAGTTCAACAGCAACATTAGCAAGTGGGTCCAGGTGAACAACGAGGCGGTCGACCTCTCCAAACAGCTCATTGAGATGGATATGATCAATCCGGATGTGCTGAAAGAGCACATGGCAGACTTTGAGATCGCCCACAATGCCTTACTGGCGAAGGTCGGCCGTTTGCTCCTCAATGGAATTCCCTTTGAGGGGGGGACCTCAAGTACGGCCTGTGCCCTTGGCAAGTGGATGGACCACATGGACACGACCAACCCGCAGATGGTGGCTTTGGTCAGGCAACTCAAACCGATTCACAACCAGTTGCATAGCGATGTGGCCCTTGCCAAGCAACTGGCGACCAACGGCCAAGCCGACGAGGCCAAGGGTGTCTTTGCAGACAAAATTACCCCCGCCTCGGAGAAGGTCTTTGATCTTGTCCATCAGATGATCGCCATCGTTGACGATGCCAACGAAAAATTTCAAAAAATGAACACGTTGCTGCTCGAGGACGGCGAAAAGTACCAGAAACAAACCTTTGCCGCCATCGACAGCATCGTCCAGAAAGCTGAAGCTACAGCACAATCCACCGTCCAGTCCGCGCAGGACAGCGCCCACCGGGGTGAGTTGACGACCACCATCTGCCTGGTCATCGGTTTCATCCTGGCCGTTGCCCTGGGGTTGATCCTCACCCGGTTGATCACCAAACCGCTCTTCATGGGCGTTGAACTGGCCAAGGCCATGGCCGCGGGCGACCTGACCCGGACCATGAATGTCAATCAGAAGGATGAAATCGGCATACTGGCCCAATCGCTCAACGACATGGCCCAAAATCTGCGGCGGATGTTCGGCGATATCAAGCAGGGTGTGTCCAGCGTGGATGAATCCTCCTCGCAACTGGCCGCCATCTCCAATCAGATGGCCTCCGGCGCAGAATCGACCGCTGCCCGTTCCGCCCAGGTGGCGACCGCGGCCGAGGAGATGAGCGCCAATCAGAACTCCATCGCCGCCGCCATGGAAGAGGCCTCGGTCAATGTCAACATGGTGGCTGCCGCAGCCGAGGAGATGAACGCGACCATCACTGAAATCGCGCAGAACTCGGGCAAGGCGATCGATATCACCTCCAAAGCGGTGCGGCAATCGCAGGAGGCCTCGGCGAGGGTCAATGAGCTTGGCCGTGCCGCCGACGAAATCAACAAGGTCACCGAGGCGATCACCGAAATCTCCGAACAGACCAACCTCCTGGCCCTGAACGCGACCATCGAGGCGGCCCGTGCCGGCGAGGCGGGCAAGGGGTTTGCCGTAGTTGCCAACGAGATCAAGGATCTGGCCAAGCAGACCGCCATGGCCACCCTGGACATCAAGAACAAGATCCAGGGCATCCAGCAGGCAACCGGCGTCACCGTTCACGAAATCAACGAGATCAGTACGGTTATCGCCGATGTCGATCAGATCGTGGCCACCATCGCCTCGGCGGTGGAGGAGCAGTCCGCCACCACCCGCGAGATTTCCGCCAACGTCAACCAGGCGAGCCAGGGCATCAACGAGGTCAACGAGAACGTGGCCCAGAGTTCGGCTGTCTCCTCGGAAATTGCCTCTGATATCGCCACGGTCAACGAAAGTGCCAACGAGATCAACACCGCCAGCAGTCAGGTCAAGATCAGCGCCGAGGCGCTTTCGGGCGTGGCCGACCGACTCAAGGACATGGTCTCCAGATTCAAGATCTGAGATGCAGCTCAAGCGGCCGCAAAGACTGGGTCAAACCTGATAGCCTCGCAACAAGTCAACAACCTGAAAATCACATACCGTGAAATCAGTTGGTTACGAAGCGCGAAACGTCGTTCTCGAGGCTTTTTACGAGAACGACAAACCTGCCGAGTGAAAAAAGCCGTTTCTCCTTTTCCGGGAAACGGCTTTTTTGTGGATCGGTTGGGATGGTGGGGGGATCAACCACCGAGGCTGAAGCTGGAGCGTCAGGGGCAGCTCCCCACGCAGAGCATGGGTAGCGGGGGAAAAGGCAACATCGGCTCAGGCAGGCATGTGCAGGGCGTTGTATACCTTTTCGGCGAGCTCATCGATGGAAAAGGGCTTGTGAATGCAATATCGCTGGATATCATCGCAATCCTTGTCCGTAAAACTCTCCGCATATCCGGACATGAACAGATATTTCAGGTTAGGGTAAAAGGAGCAGAGCAGTTTGGCCAGTTCCACGCCGCCCATCTCCGGCATGACCATGTCCGCCAGCAGAAGCTGTACGCCACCGGGTTCGGTATTGGCCAGGAGGATGGCCTCGGTCGATCGGGTGGTGGCCAGAACCGTATAGCCCAAACCGGTGAGCAGGGCACTGATGGCCTGGAGTATCCCCTCTTCGTCGTCCACCACGAGAATGGTTTCGCCGCCGCCCCGGAGGATGGCTCCTTTTTTCTCTTTCCGTTCCTCTGCGGGTGCATGGTGTCGCGGCAGGTACAACGAGACGTCGGCCCCCTGACCAGGAGTACTGCGTATGTCGATAATTCCACCGTTCTGCTGCATGATACCGTACACGGTGGAGAGGCCGAGCCCGGTTCCCTGCCCCTCTCCCTTGGTGGTGAAAAAGGGTTCGAACATCCGTTCCTGGACCTCCAGATCAATGCCGCAGCCCTCATCAACGATCGACAGCAGTACATATTCGCCCGGCTGCAACTGCCCGTGGCTCAGTCGCAGCGGGTCGGTCAGGGAGACCATGGCAGTGCGAATGACGATTTTGCCGCCTACGGGCATGGCATCGCGGGCATTGACGCAGAGGTTGGCCAGAATCTGGTCGACCTGTGAGGGATCGATCAGCACCGGCCAGAGGTAGGACTGGGGTTGCCAGATGATCTGGACGGTTTCCCCGATCATCCGCTGCAGCATCTTCAGCATTCCGGAGACGCACTCGTTGAGATCGATCACCCGTGGCACCACAGCCTGTTTGCGGGCGAAGCCGAGCAGCTTTCGGGTCATGGCCGAGGATCGCTGGGCGGCATCGACAATCTGCTGCAAAAATTCATGGACCGGCAGACCGGGCTTGGTTTTGCTCAATCCCATCTGCGCATAGCCAAGGATCACGCTGAGCATGTTGTTGTAGTCGTGGGCCACGCCTCCGGCAAGGCGACCGATGGATTCCATCTTCTGCGCCTGGCGCAACTGCGCCTCCAGTTGCTGCTGCTGTCGCTCCGACTCGATTCGTTGCGAAACATCGCGGATAAGACCGATGAAGCCGGTCATCCGTTCCTCATCGTCATAGAGACGAAACAGGTTAATCTCACCGGGGAAAAGTCGTCCGTCCTTGGTCTTGAACTGGATCAAATAGACCTGGGACGGATCGTCGGTCAGTGCCTGGAGCGACTGGCTCATCTGATGAAACTGGGCCTCGCTCTCGTAGAGTATCGAGGTGGGGTGGCCGATCAGTTCATCCATGGTATAGCCGAACAGCTCGGCAAAGGCCCGGTTACAGTTGATGATCCGCCGATGGACGTCGAACACCAAAATCGCATCGCGGATGGAATGGAAGAGACGGCGATAGTTGGTCTCGCTCTGACGAAGGATTTCCTCCGTATCTTTACGGGCTTCGACCTGATGCTCCAACTCAACCATCTTTTGTTCGAGCTTGCGAATAAGTCGTTCGTTGTAGAGTTTGAGCACCTCTCCGTCCTCCGAAGCCCCCTGAGGGGATGGTGCTTCCTCGCTGTGGTCGGCAGCCAGGACCTCGTTGATGGTCCGGACCAGGGTTTCCGGCTCGCAGGGTTTCTGCAGAAACCTTGCCGCCCCGATTTTCAGGGCAAAGGCCTCATCCTGCGGGCCGGTGTAGGTTGCGGTGAAGACGATAAAGGGAATCTGGCAAAACCTGGAATCCGCCTTGAGTTTGCGGCAGAGCTCAAACCCGTCCATCACCGGCATGAGGATGTCGGACAGGACGCAATCAACATGCTCCTTTTCCAGGGAGGCCAAGGCCTCGGCCCCGTTGTCCGCCGAGAGGACCTCAAAACCGTGCCCCTTGAGCAATGCCTCAATAAAATAGCGATTTTCCTGCTTATCATCGACACTGAGGATGCGCATCTTGCTCCTTGGCTAAATCCCAACCCGCGGGAAAATATTGGCAAATTTCCTCGACAAAAGTTTCGGGATTTATTGGCTTTTCGATGTAGCCGCTCGCCCCGGCGGCAAGAATCTGCTCGCGATCCCCGACCATGGCATAGCTGGTCACGGCAATGATCGGCACTGCACTGAGCTGTGGATGCCGTTTCAGTTCGGCCGCCACCGCATAGCCGTCCATGCGCGGCAGTTGAATATCCAGCAGGATGGCCAGGGGATCGCAGCTCAAGGCCGAAGCCACCCCTTTTTTTCCATCCTCGGCACCGATGATGGTAAAACCGCTTTTTTCCAGCAGAAAACGCATCATATACATATTCTGCACATTATCCTCGATAATCAATAACCGCCTGTTCATGCACCACCCCCTTGGGAAATCCGCTCTGAGGAAGCAGCCTCCCGCGGTAGAAGCACGGTGAAACGGCTTCCCGTACCCAATTCGCTGGTCACGCCGATACTCCCCCCCATGCGCGCCACCAGCCGCTTGCAGATGGCCAGCCCCAGGCCGGTTCCTTCATGTTGTCGGGAAAGCCCGGTTTCCACCTGCTGAAAGGGTTGAAAGATAGACTGCAACTCCTCCGGCCGCATGCCGATACCGGTATCGGATATCTCCAGGCAATACTGGTCCCCCTGCAGCCGACACAGCAGGCTGACGGAGCCCTCGTCGGTGAATTTTATCGCATTATTGAGCAGATTGATCAACACCTGTTCGAGACGACGCTTGTCGGTGGTGATCATGCCGATGCCGGGATCGATGTCCACCTGCAGTTTGAGCGCCTTTTGCTCGGCAAGCGGGGCAACCAGGGCAAGGGCCTTGTCGAGCGAGGCCGACAGTACAAAGGGGGCGAGGCTGAGTTCGAGCTGCCCGGCCTCAATTTTCGAAATATCAAGGACATCGTTGATCAGCGAAAGCAGATGGCGCGAACTCTTCTGCACCATGGCCAGTTGCTTATGCTGTTCTTCGTTGAGCGGCCCGGCCAGTTCCTGGATGAGAATTCCGGTAAATCCGATGATCGAGTTGAGCGGCGTGCGCAGTTCATGGGACATGGTGGCGAGAAAGGCGGACTTAATCCGGTCCGCCTCCTGAGCCTTTTTCATGGCCTGCTGCAGACTTTCCGCGGCCTTGCGTTCTTCGCTGATATCTTCAAGGATGCCGACCGCACCCTCCAGGGGATTATTTGCATCAACGGCGCGCAGGCTCAGGCGGCCCCAAAAAGTGGTGCCGTCCTTACGGATGACCATCTGCGAGCGGCGATGGATTTCGCCCTGGCCGAGTTGGGCATAGACCTGCTGGGCCGCGCGTTCAAAGGCATGGTCGCTGCTGTACCAGGCTCGGGTCGACATGCCGACCAATTCATCGTGGCCGTATCCGGTCATTTCCTCCATTTTCCGATTGCAGCGCACGATCCTGCGACAGCGCAACATCATGATGCCCACGCTGGCGGATTCGAAGAGGGAAACCTGCTCCCGGGTCATTTCGGCAATGGCCGAGGTCCGTTCCTGGATACGGGCCTCCATGTCCCGATTAACTTGACGAAGCTCGCGGGTACGCAAGGCCACCTGGTGCCTGAGGACGACCCCGCCAAGCAGACTGAGGACCAGGATGCCGGCACCGCTCAGGCCGGTCGCTTTTATCCAGAGTGGCCAGTGAAAACTGACCCTCTCCGAGGTCCATTGACGAAGAGAGCGGTAGTAGAGGGAATGGGGATCATCCTTGAGTGCGCGCAGGTGGCGATCGATGACTGGCAGGAGATGCTTGGGATCGTGTTTACTGGCCGTGTAGTAGAGATCCGAGGGCTCAAAGACCACGGTTGTGTCCTCGAGACCGTAGCTGCGCGCATTGAGAAGGCCATAAAATCGGTTGGTCACCGCTACATCGGCTTCCCCCTTTTGCACTCGGGCAAACATGGAATCGTAGTCCGGCACCCGCACCAGTTGGCAATCCAATTGAAATCCCTTGCGCAACCGCTCAAAGGCCGATTCCTGAATCGATCGTTCGAGCACCATGATGCGCTTGTGGTTTAAATCAAGAATCGAGCGGATGCCGTGGCCTTTGGGAGCGTAGACCTGAAACCAGGAGGAAAGTGCCGGCACCTTGGGAAAGGCATAGAGTTCGCTGCGCTCGGCCGAGTAGGCCATGTCCGGCATGAGGTCGATCTCGCCCCGTTCAAGACGATCGAGGTCCTGAGCCCAGCTTCCGCTGACATATCTGAGTTGCCAGCCTTCCAGGCGGGCTATCTCCTCGATGATGTCGATGAACACGCCCGCAGGCTTGCCGTTTTGGGTGAAAATTTTTGGCTTGTTCTCGTACACGCCAATGGTGATCACCGGTCCCTGCGCCCGGCACAGGCTGCTGAGCGCAAGAACAAGCAGGTACGGGAGGATGCCGCACCACAGACGACAGAATCGAAGCGCGTATGGCCGTGCAATCATCGTGCAGAACTCCCCATCGCAGAGGTTTATCTGGAAAACTCTAGAAGTTCTGAAAAGACAGCAAGTTAGCTGCAAAAGCAGGAACGAGCTACCCCATTATGCAAACTTTGCCGCAAAATGGCAAACAGGAAATACGGTTCCCTATCGAATAAAATCAGGCAATTCCAGGAGGTTGACGATGAAATTCGCCCCAACCCCTTGTCCTACAAGCAATCCGGACAAATCTCCTGTTTGAGCAGACAGCAGGAAATGCGGTGCAGGGGCGAGCCCTCCGGATCGTAGCCAATATTGTCGGGTTGGAGCAGACGATTCATCACGCAGCCCTCGGGAATATCGAGGGAGAAGAAGCGATCCTCATTGAGGCCTTCACGGCGGAGCAGCTGATCGCCGCTGATTTCGTAACTATGAATGGGATGATCCTCGCACAGCGGGCACTGGTAGACCCGGCCGTTGGGAAAGATGAAAAAATTTTCCGCCACCAGGCCGGCACATTGAAAGGATTCCCACGGGTCGAGATAGACCTTGGGATAGACCACATGGATGCCGCGACCGGCCGCCTCGGCCGCCACCTGGGGCACGGTCGAGAGCCACTGCTCCGGGTCGACCTGCCAGTTGACCTCGCCTTCAGGCCGGGTATTGGCGGGATTGCCGCGCAGGCCGATCACCTGGATGAAAAAGCGGCGGACACCGAGCTGTGCAAGCAACTGCGGCATACGGTGCAGGTGGTCGATATTCAACCCGGAAACGGTGTAGATCAGGCTGGTGTTGAACCCAAGGTCCACGGCGCGACGGATATTTGTGATGCAGACCTCAAAGACGCCCTCGCCGCGGATCGGATCGTTGATGGCCGGATCCGGGCCGTCGAGGCTGAAGCTGAGATAGTCGAGCTCCTGGGGCGTCACCCGCTCGAGCAGATCATGGAAGAGATAGCCGTTGGAGTCGACCGTCACCGCATATCGCATGGCCTTGGCGGCCTTGATGACGGCGGCGAGATCCGGATGCAGGGTCGGCTCGCCCCCCAAAAGGATCAAATTGGTCTGCTGGGCCGGCCTGGCAAAAAGTTTCAGCCAGGTGAGAATGGTTGCAAGCGGCAGGGTGGTGGTGCCGTGCTGCGCGGGATTGATGTAGCAGTGGCGACAGGCCAGGTTACAGGCGGTGAGCAGGTGAAAAAAGACATTGCGTTCGCCGGCCTGAAAACCGACCGTACGGGCAAGAGGTGTTGGACTCATGAATTGGACTCCAGACTTTGGGCCAGGGTATAGCGGGCGAGCAGACTGTCCTGCCAGTAGTTGCCGCTTGTAAAAAATTGTTGAAACAACTGAAGACTTTGCGGACGACGAACCCGATCGATCAGTTCCACCCGCATCTGTGCATAGAGGGTGTTGAGCATATACAGCGGCAGGTTGGCACCGCCGCCCATGACGTCCTCGTAGGCCCAGACAAAGGTACGAATGCCGGAGAGCAGCATGGTGGAATAGCACATCAGGCAGGGTTCCATGGTGGAGTAGACCGTGACCGTGGCCAGATCGAGCTCGGGCTGTGCGGCAATCAGGCTACGCAGGGTGAGAATTTCGGCGTGATCGATTTCGTTGCGGCTGCCTTCCAAGGTATTTTTTCTTCTCCCCCTGGCCACGACCTGGTTTTCTGCCACCATCACACAGCCGACCGGAAATTCCCCTTCATTCAGCGATTTCCTCGCCTCTTCCAAAGCCAGGTCCATAAAATGTTCGTGTTCGTTCGTCATCGCTCGTCCTCAGCCTGGTGGAATTAATGGCGGCAGCTATACCACGCAGGCAGGCTGCTGTCAAAACGTGAGACCGTTACATCAGGCGGCCAAATCGGAGAACATTCTTGGCAACTGTCATCGATGTCTGTGGCTGGACCCAATCGTGGCCGCGATCCTCGCAGGGCAGATAGACCAACTGCATCATGGTCTCGGTGAGTCGGACCTGGGGCAGAAAGGGGTAAACCTGGTTGTGACTGGCCGTGGCGCAGGCCAGAATCACCTTCACCGCCTGGCGTGCCTCGGTGGACGGCAGGGTAGCGGCAAGGAGATTGTCGACAACCTCCCCCTGCGAAGGCCTGAGCAACCACTGGCCCAGGGTCACCTGCCTGCCTGCCTGGAGAAAAATTTTGGGCCGCAGTTTGACCGCCGGGATCCAGAAGCTCATGGCCCGCTCGCGCCAACGTGGCCGCGGCAGCATGGGTTGGTTGGTTCGTTCGATAAAGTCGGCAAAGCTGTAGATGGACAGGACGGGAATATGGGCGGTGATCTTCCAGAACGGGAGGTAGAGCGCTGTGTAGCTGTCACCCGGCTGCAGGCACCAGTCGACTCGTTTCAACCCCTCGGCCGCCAGTTCCCAGGCGGAGTCGCAGTTGTCGCAGAGCAAGACCCGGCTGTTGCTTTCACCCTTCATGGTTGCGCCGCAGTGGGGACAGAGGGTCGCGAGAAAGCGAACGTTCCACGATTCCTTGTAAGAAAGCCCCTGCACCACCTCCTCGGCCGAATCCTCCAACCCGGCTATTCGACTGCCGTTGACCGCATCGCGCAGCTCGCCCGAGTCGATGGTGATCGGGAGATAGATATAGCTCAGGCTCTCGCCGATATAGGCGCGATGATACACCCCCTCCCTGGATTGACCGCCGAGATTGCCGACCATGGCCGCCTTTTCGAGGATGGCATTGGCACGGATCGACTGGGGCAGATAGCGATGCTGTGCAGCGGGGTCGAGCCGGTGCAGCCCCATGGCCTGGGGCCGCAGACCGAGCGAGGGCGGCAGGCCGGACAGGGGATTGGCGACCTGGGTGGTATCGATTACCCGGAAATCGATACCCTTGTCGGACACAAGAAAAATCGTTCCCTTGAAGCGCAGATAGGGGGCCAGCAACAGCACGGTATCCCCCTGCGCATGAGGCAGGACATAACGAAAGGGTCCCTGGGAGAGGAGGTAGTTGCAGGTGCCGCAGTAGGCGCAACAGAGCAACTGGTCGGATTCGGTGATATCGGCCGGCGCCCCGCACTGGGGACATCCCTGGGTTATGCGGATATTCATGGTTTATGCGAACTGACACACCGAGGAAAACAGGTGCATCAGGCGAGCCTGTTGCCGCACTGGTTGCAGAAGACGGCGCCGGGAAGATTGGTGGCCTGGCAGTGGGGACAGGTTTTCTCGACAGCCCGCTCCGAAGTACGGTGGCCGCAGCGTGGGCAGAACACCGCATTGGGCGGCAGGTTCTTGCCGCAGTTGTCACAGTGCTGGCTGAGCAGCTGCTGGTGCCCGCAAAAGGGACAAAAGCGGGCATTGGCAGCAATTCGATTGTCGCACTCCTCGCACAGGACCTCGTCTGCCGCCGCTTTGGGCGGCCCCCCTGGCAGCATCTGGCCGAACATGGCGGGCATCATCATGCCCAGGCCCAGGCCAAGCCCTGCTCCGGCCTCACCGCCGGAGGCAGCCGCTTTTTCCATGGCCATGGCCGCCTTCATCCGCACAAAGTTGTCCATGTCCTGAATCAGACTCAACCGCGAGCGATCGTCGATGGCCTGCTGGACCTCCTCGGGAGGGGTGATCGAAGTCACATAGAGTGCATCGAGCACCAGCCCCAAGCGGGCAAAGTCGAGCGTGAGCCGCTTCTGCAACCCCTCGGCGATCTCGTCAAAGCTCCCGGGCAGATCAAAGAGCGATCGCAGGTTTTCCCCCAGATAGTCGTTGAAACGGGAGACGATCACCTGCCGCAGGAAATCCTCGACCTGCTCGGTGGTAAAGCGCCCCATGGTTCCGGCCAGGGTATTGATCATCAGCACCGGCTGGACCACGCGAAGGTTGAATACGCCGTGGGCTCGTAGGCGCACCAGGCCAAGCTCGGCGTCACGAAAGGCCACCGGATCGCGGGTGCCCCATTTGAGGTCGGTAAAGACCTTGAGGTTAACGAAAAAAACCTCGGCCCGCAGGGGACTGACCATGGCCCAGGGCGCGGAGAGAAGCTTGGTGAGAATGGGAATGTTACCGGTTTTGAGGGTGTGGCGCCCCGGACCGTAGGCATCGCAGGCCTTGCCCTTGTAAAACAGGACTGCAGCCTGACTCTCGCGCACGGTCAACTGCGCGCCGAATTTGATTTCCCCGGATCCCTGCTCCGGCAGGCGATGCAGCAATTCCTGCCCACTCTCGTCAAACCATTCCAGGGATTCCAGAAAGATGACAGTATCAACGGCCATTCTCTACTCCTTATGCGGTATTGTGTGGATCGAAAAACTCGTTTGCAGATTTGCCGGAAGGGCTAGGCGTATTATAGTGGCCGCAAGAACTCCGACAAAAAAGTTTTCTTCCCAAAGGCAAAAACAGGCCGGAATGGCGGATGCCGCAATATACAATACAAGAGTGAAGAATAATGGAATTTCAGCAGGAATGGACCCTGGAAGCGGCAATGGAAATTTTGCAGCATCCCACGGTGGACAGCAAAATCTGGGCAGAAGCGGTGGAATGGTTGATGATTTACGGCCCGCCCGAAATTAGGGAACTCCTGCAGCAGGCCAGCGGCCATGCCACGGAGAAAAGTTTTCCTGGGCTCAAACCCCAAGGTTATGCCCCGGACGGCACCCCCTGTTACGATATCGGTGAGTTGGCCCATGCCTTGGATATCAGCGAGGAGCAAGCTCGGCAGAAAGTGGAGGCAATGGAGGCCAAACACGGTATCCGTCACGGGTTCGGCGAGGATGACATCTCCGGGTTGCAGTGATCCTTCCCGCTGGCGACCGACTCGAATGACGCTCCACCGTCCCCCGCAACAAACAGCTGCTCAAAGAATTTCAGTACGGCACCAACTCAAACAGTCGTTTATGGGGGTCGATCTGGATGTGGTAGTAACGATCCTGGGGCATATAAATGTAGGGGATCTCTTCTTCCTGACGGGTGAGAAAGGAGGCGAGAATCATACGATTCACCGCCCTATGGCCGACAATCATGATGTTCTCGTCATAGTTGTTGAGGAAAAAGACCTTTTTCAATCCTCGATGGACCCGATCCTCCATGGTCTTGTAGCCTTCGCCTTCAGGATAGATATAGCGGTACTTGTTGGGCCCACGGGCACGGGCCACATGCGGCATCTTGCGTCGGATCTCCTCGTAGGTCATTCCTTCGCAGACACCGGCATGGATTTCGTTGAATTCCGGCAGGGCAATGATCGAGCATGAATCCTGACGCTCGGCGATGGGGCTTGCCGTCTGCATGGTGCGACTGTAGTTGCTGGTAAAGATGATCGGAATGCGGACCGTGGTGAAATGTTCGGCCAAAGCATTGGCTTGGGCCAGGCCAATGTCGGTCAGGCCGGAATCGCCGCCGATGCGGTCTTCATGGTTGAAATGGGTTTCCCCGTGACGGACGAGGAACAGGTTACGGACGATGCGGGTGGTGATGACATCGCGGATGCGGTCATAGTAGGGCAGCACATCGGTGATCTGCTCCTGGAGGATGCAGTTGTCAAATGAATCCACCAGGATACGGTTGGCCTCGGTGTCCAGCGGTTCGTAGATGGATTCGTAATAGGCGATACGCTTGAGGAAACTCTCCAGCGCCTTCTCATGGGGGAGGTGACGGAATTCCTTGAGCCCTGCCTTGCGTTCGAGGTTGGCCTCCAGGGCTTCCTCGTCAGCATTGAGGCATTCGATATAACAGAGCGACATCTCGGGAAAAGCCGCTGCCAGGCAACGCCTCCGTTCACGGGTGACGTTGCTCGCATCCATGATCGCCACCTCGCCGCCCTCTCGCAGGAAGGCCTGGGCCTGTTCGATATTTATTTTGGAGATTTTTTCCCGCAGTTCCTTGCCCCGCTCGTTACTGGGGGAAAAAAACTCCGAGGACGAGGCATTTTCCTCGGTATCGAGCTTGCGCCGCAATTCACCGTTATTGAAAATACGCACCCTGATCCCATCCAACTCCAGGGTCCGGCCCAATTTACGGGCCATGGTTGACTTGCCCCGGGCAGGGAGCCCCACCATCACGATCACCAGTTTCCGCTTCATCGTTTCTCTCCAAAGAAGACAAAATCTTCACGAACCATCGCTGGTCCTATTGTACGTACTCCCCATAAAAAATGCAGGGAAATTTTGACACTTTACCTGGCCAAAACGCCACCAACAACAGGCCGACAGCAGAGATTTGCATCCCTTCCCCCCCTCAAGCGGCAAAGAACGGTGTTTGTTGTCCGCTTCTGCTTGCGTTCAACCCATCTTTACGATAGCTTGCGAAAAGTATTTGTACTTTTCAAGACGTGCTCCGTGCGGGTCGTCGACGCCCAACTTCGCCAACACCTCGCATCAAGAGCCTGACGGCTGCATGTTACAATCCTTTCCTGAATCCCCATGGACACCTCCATGACTGCACAAAAAAAAGAGACTTTTCTCAAAGACTATACACCGCCGCCCTATCTGGTCGACGCCATCCATCTTCGCGTCGAACTCGACCCCAAGGCCACCAAGGTTGAGGCGAAACTGGAGATACGGCCCAACACCGCCGATGCAGGTCCGCTCGTGCTCAACGGTGAGAGGCTCGAACTGGTAGCCGTTGCCCTGGAAGACCAGCCGCTCTCCCCTGAGCAGTACAGCTTCAGCGATGGCCTGCTCACCATCCCCAAGATCCCTGAGCGTGCCTTTTCGTTGACCGTCAACACCCTCATCAACCCGGCGGGCAACACCGCCCTTGAGGGACTGTATCTCTCCTCGGGCAACTACTGCACCCAGTGCGAGGCCGAAGGATTTCGCACCATCACCTGCTTTCCGGATCGGCCGGATGTAATGACCGTGTTCACCACCACAGTCATCGGCAACAAGACGAGCTGCCCGGTGCTGCTCTCAAACGGCAACCTGATCGACTCCGGTGATCTTGGAGAGGGGCGCCACTATGCCACCTGGCACGACCCCTTCCCCAAGCCCTGCTATCTTTTTGCCCTGGTGGCCGGCAATCTGGTGAAGATCAGCGATACCTTCATCACCCGCTCCGGACGTGAGGTGGGTCTGCACATCTACGTAGAAAAGCGCAACCGGGAAAAATGCGGCCATGCCATGCGTGCCTTGCAGAAATCCATGCGCTGGGACGAAGAACGATTCGGCCGCGAGTATGACCTCGATCTCTTCATGATCGTCGCGGTCGACGACTTCAACATGGGCGCGATGGAGAACAAGGGGCTCAATGTCTTCAACTCCAAATATGTGCTCGCCCTGCCGGAGACGGCCACCGATGTCGATTACGAAGGGATCGAAGGAGTCATCGCCCATGAGTACTTCCACAACTGGACCGGCAACCGCATCACCTGCCGCGACTGGTTTCAGTTGAGCCTCAAGGAGGGGTTGACCGTATTCCGCGACCAGGAGTTCACCGCGGATATGATCTCCCGGGCGGTAAAACGGATCCAGGACGCCAACATCATCCGCTCCTTCCAGTTTCGCGAAGACGGCGGCCCCATGGCCCATCCGGTTCGTCCGCCCTCCTTTATCGAGATCAACAACTTCTATACCCTCACCGTCTACAACAAGGGCGCGGAGGTGATCCGCATGCTCCACACCCTGCTCGGCGCCGATACCTTCCGCCGGGGCATGGATATCTATTTCGAACGCCACGACGGACAGGCCGTGACCTGCGACGACTTTGTCGCTGCCATGGAAACCGCCTGGGGCAGGGATCTGATCCAATTCAAGCACTGGTATTCCCAGGCCGGCACCCCGGAAGTCTCCGTGCAGGCCGACTATGACAGCCCAACCAAAAAGCTGGTATTGAGGGTTGCCCAGACCTGTCCGCCCACCAGGGAAGCCGCGCAGAAGTTGCCCTTCACCATGCCGCTTGCGGTGGGTCTTCTCGATGACCAAGGCCGCACCATTGCCCTGGAGGAAGGCCCCAACCCCACCACCCGGGTGCTGGTCTTGTCCGAGGCCAGCCAGGAGTTCGTGTTCGACAATATTCCCAGCAAACCCACTGTTTCCTTCCTGCGCAACTTTTCCGCCCCGGTCAAGGTTCGCTTTGAACAGAGCGAGGAGGAACTCAGCCGGATGATGGCCTTTGATCCCGATCCGTTCAATCGCTGGGATGCGGGGCAGAAACTGGCCATGCGCTATCTGCTGGAACAGATCGAGGCCTGCAGCCAGGGGCAGGAGATCACGGTGGACCAGCGGCTGATCACCGGCCTGCGCAATCTCTTGCTGGATCGAAACTCCGACCAGGCCTTTCTCGCCATGGCCATGGCCCTGCCCTCGGAGAACTGGATCAGCCAGCAGATGGAGGTGATCGATCCGGTGGCGGTGTACAGCGTGCGCCAGCAGTTCCGTGCCCTGATCGCCCGTTCCCTGCGAAACGATATGGTCCAGTGTTACGACTCGCTCCATTCCACCGAACCGTACCGCTACAGTGCCCATGAGGCGGGGAGGCGGTCGCTGCGCAACATCTGCCTGGCCTATCTGCTGGCCCCCACCCTTGAGGGTGCGTTGGAGCCCTGTCTGCTGCAGCGCGGTGTCAACCAGTACCGCCAGGCCGACAACATGACCGATGCCATCGCAGCCCTGGGTTGCGTGGTCAATGCGGATCTCGACACCGGCAAGGAGTTGCTGGCCGACTTCCACGGCAAGTGGCACCATGATCCGCTGGTGATGGACAAGTGGCTCATTCTCCAGGCCGGCTGCACCCTGCCCGGTACCTTGGAGCGGGTCAAGGAGTTGACCACCCATCCCAGCTTCACCTTTAAAAATCCCAACAAGGTCCGCTCGCTGATTGCCACCTTCTGTGCGACCAACCATGCGCAGTTCCACGCCGCCGACGGTTCGGGCTACAGTTTCCTTGGCGAGACGATCTGTCATCTGGATGCACTCAACCCGCAGATCGCATCACGGATGATCACACCGCTGACCCAGTGGCGCCGGTACGACCAGGGAAGGCAGCAGCTGATGTGCGCGCAACTCGAGCGCATCGGCAACCAGCCCGACCTCTCCGACGACGTCAAGGAGATCGTCGAAAAATCGATGCAGTAATATAATGAAGCCACGCTCTAGCATTACGTGGCTCCTCTTTATTTGTTTTCCCCGGTCGGCTGATACGACCGGGGAAAACTATCTCGGCTCCAGTCGCTCCATCCCGCAACACATCGTCATACCGCCAGTTTTTCGTTGTTAAAAGCTCTCCCCCTGGCGATATTTATGCAGACTTTCTCTGCTCCCAGCGGCAAAGGGACCACGCCAACTAGCCGCTGATGCCCAGGTCTTTTTCGCCTGGCAAGGGGCCGCGTACATGGCCGAGAAATTCAACGGATCCACGGTTGCCGTTTCCCGGCTGTCGCATATTCTCCGGGGCCGTCATCCTTCTTGTCTGGAAAATATGCAAGAAATGACTAAACTTTATGCTATGCTGCAAAAAAACCTCAGCCGTGGAATCCTTCGTGAAAAAACTTTTGTTTTTCGCACTACCGGTGCTCCTTCTCAGCTCTTTTTTCCTCTATCGTTACCTGACGCGCGAGCAACCGCTCAAGGTGACGGTGCAGAAGGTTGAACGAGCTCTGGTTGAGGCCACTGTCTCCAACACCCGTGCCGGGACGGTCAAGGCCCGCAACCGGGCGGAACTCACCCCGCCCATCGGTGGCCAGATCGCCACCCTCAATGTGCGCAAATCCGACAAGGTCAAGGCCGGCCAAGTCCTCTTGACCCTGTGGAACAAGGACCTGGAAGCCGAGAAACGCTTGGCCGAAAGCGAGGTCGCTGCGGCCGAGGCCACGGTGCGCGAGACCTGCCTGCTCGCGGATCTGGCCGAACGCCAGGCCCAGCGCCAGAAAGAGTTGATCAAGACCCGCGCCACCTCGGCCGCCAACTATGACGATGCCCTCTCCGCAGCCCGGGCCAAGCGGGCTGCCTGCGTGGCTGCAAGCGCCAGGCATGCGGTCAGCATCGCCCGGGTGGACGCGGCCAAGGCCACCCTCGAACGGACCGTGTTGACCGCCCCCTTTGACGGCATTGTCGCCGAGGTCAACGGTGAGATCGGCGAATACCTCACCCCCTCCCCTCCGGGCATAGCCACCCTGCCGGCGGTTGACCTGATCAACATGGACTCGCTCTATGTGGCCGCGCCCATCGACGAGATCGACGCCGCCCAGATTCAAGTGGACATGGCGGTGCGCATCAGCCTGGATGCCTTTCCCAGACAGCATTTCCCCGGCAAGGTGCACGCCATCTCCCCCTACGTGCTCGAGGTGGCCAAGCAGGCGAGAACGGTGGAGATCGAGGCGAATTTTGATGCCAAGACCGTCCCCCCCAACCTCCTTGCCGGATACAGCGCCGATGTGGAGATCATCGTGGCGACCCGCACAGACACCCTCCGCATCCCTTCAGAGGCGCTGATGGCCGACGGCACTGTGTATCTGATTGATAAAACAAGCAATCGTGTGAGCAAGAAAAAGATCACCCCCGGACTGGCCAACTGGAAGTTCACCGAGATCACCGCCGGACTTGCGCCAGGAGAACAGGTCGTCACCTCGATAGACCGCAAAGGCCTCAAGGATGGCGCCCTGGTCGAAATCGAACCGGCGGGAGCCCCCTGACCCATGATCGAGTTGCAGGAGGTCAGTCGCATTTTTCATGTCGGGGGGCAGGAAGTGCGCGCCATGGACCGTATCTCGCTGACGATCGCCCCTGGCGAATACGTCTCGATCATGGGGCCCTCGGGTTCGGGCAAGTCGACCCTGCTCAACACCCTGGGGCTGCTTGATACGCCCGACAGCGGCCGGTATCTCCTCGAGGGCCAGGATGTGACCAGCCTCAGCGATGCCCGCTTGGCCGAGGTGCGCAGCCAAAAAATCGGCTTTATCTTTCAATTCTTCCACCTCATCCCCCGCCTGAGCGCCCAGCAGAACATAGAGCTGCCGCTGATGCTGACCGGTGTCGGCCGCAGGGAACGGACCGAACGCAGTCTGCCTCTGCTCGAGGCCTTTGGCCTGGCTGACCGACGCCACCACCGGCCCGACGAACTCTCCGGCGGGCAACGGCAACGGGTGGCCATCGCCCGCGCCGTTATCCACCGCCCTGCGGTGCTGCTTGCCGACGAACCCACCGGTAACCTTGATCGTCACTCAAGCAGCGAGATCATCGAACTCCTTGAAGACCTCAATCGCAAGGGACTGACTTTGGTGATCGTCACCCACGATCCCGAGATCGGCGAGCGTGCCCGCCGCCGCATCCACGTGATCGACGGCACAATCGACAGCGACAGCGGCAGGTAGACCATGCGGGCCTCGGACACCATCGGCTTTGCCCTCACCTCTCTTGGATCCAACCGGGTGCGGACCCTGCTGATGCTGCTGGCCATGTCCATCGGCGTGGCGTCGGTGGTGTTGCTCACCGGTATCGGCAACGGTGCCCGGCTCTACATTGTCGATCAGTTCGCCTCGCTGGGCACCAATCTGGTGATTGTCATCCCCGGCCGGGCCGAGACCGCCTCCAACACCCCGGCCACCCTGGTTGGGGAAACCCCGCGCGACCTCACCCTGGCCGATGCCCGTTCCTTGGAACGGGGGGACGCGGTACGCCGCCTCACCCCGATCAACATCGGCGAGATGAATATTGCCTGGCACGGCAAGGAGCGGCAAATTCCCCTGATCGGCTCCACCGCGCCCATTCTCGAAATCCACCACCTGAAGATGGATCGCGGGATTTTTCTGCCGCATGAAGATATGGAAATCGCCCGCCCGGTCTGCGTGATCGGGGCCAAGGTCTACCGCGAACTCTTTGGAACACAAAATGCCCTGGGCGAACTGGTGCGGCTCGGAGGTTTCCGCTGCCGGGTGATCGGCATCCTCGGTTCCGAGGGCCGCTCCCTTGGCCTGGATACCGAGGAGCTGGTGATCGTGCCGGTGGCCTTTGCCCAGATGCTGCTCAACACGGAAGGACTGTTTCGCATCCTGATCGAAGCAAAGGATCTGGAAGCAATCGCGCGCCTCAAAACCCATATCACCACCACCATCGAGAAACGCCACTACGGTGAAAACGATGTCACCATCATCACCCAGGATTCGGTGCTGGCCACCTTTGACAAGATCATCGGCGTCCTCACCCTGACCGTGGCCGGCATTGCCGGCATCAGCCTGGTGGTGGCCGGAATTCTCATCATGAACGTGATGCTGATGGCTGTTTCCCAACGCACCGCCGAGATCGGGCTGTGCAAGGCCCTCGGTGCGGGGAGAACCCAGATCATGGTGATGATCGTCAGCGAAGCCCTGCTGCTCTCGGCAATCGGCGGGTTGATCGGCCTGGGGCTGGGGTTTGCCGGTGCCTGGCTGGCAGTCCAGTTCTATCCCACCCTGCAGACGACCCCGCCCCCCTGGGCCATTGCCGCCGCCCTGGGCACGGCGCTGGGGACAGGTCTGCTCTTCTCTCTTTTGCCGGCGCGACGGGCGGCAAAGCTCGATCCCATTCAGGCCCTGGCCAAACATTGAGGCGGCATGGATTTCCTTGATCAGCTCCGGTTCATCACCACCTCGATTCGCGCCAAACGGCTGCACTCCTTTCTCACCGGCTTGGGGATCTCCGTGGGCATCGCTGCGGTTATCCTCCTCACCTCCATGGGCGAGGGGCTGCAACGCTTCGTCATTGCCGAGTTTACCCAGTTCGGTACCAATCTGATCGCGATCAACCCGGGCAAGGTCACGACCATGGGCACATCGCTCGGTGTGATCGGCTCGGAGCGGCTCCTTACCCTGGAAGACGCCGATGCCCTACGCCAGCTTCCCGGGATCGAGGCAGCGGTCCCCATGGTTCAGGGGAATGCCGAGGTCAAGGAGGGAAACCGAACCCGGCGGATCACCGTTTATGGGGTGGGCCCGGAGATGGATCGTGCCTTTCGCATGCAGGTGCAGCACGGTCGGTTTTTGCCACCGGACGATGCCCGCACCGCCCGCGCCTTTGTGGTCCTGGGCCGCAAGGTGCGCGAGGAGCTCTTTCCGGGCCGCAATCCCCTGGGGGAGCGGATTCAGATCGGCAACCAGCCGGCACGGGTGATCGGGGTGATGGAGCCCAAGGGACAGATTCTCGGATTCGATATGGACGATACCGTCTACCTGCCAGCGGTGCGGGCCCTCGACCTCTTTAACCGCGACGGCCTGATGGAAATCGACGTGCTTTACCGGGAGGGCAACGACCCCGATGAGATAGTTGCGGCGATCAAGCGCCTGTTGCTGGCCCGCCATGGGCAGGAGGATTTCACCATCACCACCCAACAGCAGATGCTCGACGTGCTCGGATCGGTGCTGGGCATGCTGACGGTGGCGGTCGGCGCCCTCGGCGGGATATCCCTCCTGGTCGGCAGCGTGGGAATCTTTACGGTCATGACCATTGCCGTCCGCGAGCGCACCGGGGAAATCGGCCTGTTGCGGGCCATCGGCGCCACCAAGGCCCAGGTCCTGGTCTTCTTTCTCCTGGAAGGAACGCTTCTGGCGGCTCTGGGCGGCTTTGCCGGTCTGGCTGGCGGATTTATCTGCGCCAACCTGATTCACTTCTTTGTCCCGCTGCTGCCGGTCCACACCCCCTGGAGCTTTGTCGTTCTTGCCGAACTGCTCTCCATGGCCATCGGCATCCTGGCCTCGATCCTGCCCGCCCGCCAGGCCGCCGTGCTCAGTCCGCTCGAAGCCCTGCGCTCAGAATGAGAGGATGAGCCAAGACAATCTTTTCCCTTCACTTTTGTAGTTGATCTCTGCACAATACAGGTACTAACGTAGACGAATTGTCGAATTTATCCTCACGCTCATTTCAACTCATCATAAGGAATCAATATGTTACGAGACCTATCTCTTGCAGCGAAGGCAGCCTGCAGCAAAGAAGACCAGGAAAGTCTTGTGTCCCTGGTGAAACTGTTGCGCGATCTGGGGGAGGTGGCCTTCAAACGGGGCCTGCTCGCTCTTGAAGGAGAGTTGCCCCAGATTCAGGATCCTTTTCTCAAACTGGGAGTGCAGCTCATTGTCGATAAGACCGAACCGGAGAACGTGCAGGACATCCTCGATTCCGACATTTACTACAATGAGTCAAACGGCCGGGAACTCCTGAAAAAAATCATTATCCGCGAAGGACTGCTGCGTATCCAGGCCGGCGACAATGCCCGCAACATTCTCATCTGTACCAAGGTGTTTCTCGGCAAGGCAGATCCCAATCTCTGGTAAGTCAGGAGGCAGAATATGTCCGGATCCGCAAATGTAAAATTCATCGAACTTTCTCAGGAAGAAAAGCGTGCCGAAGTCAACAAACGGTTTGAGTACCGCGAGGGGGAAGGATGGTACACCGTTGAGGGGAATTACGCGGGTGCCAATGAACATGATGTGATTGCCGCCCTAATCGATTTGGAGGAGGCGGAGATCAATGCCGTAGGCGATTGCATGACCGGCTTCTGCATGGTGCAACCAAAATTCGAGGATTTTGTCCGTAAACCCTGGAACAGAGAGGAATAACTCAAAGGCTTGAACCTTCCTTTCCCGCTCCGCACTCATGGATACAAGCTACAACAAACGGCTCGACGCAGACAGAATGCGTCGAGCCGTTTGCTTATTAACCCCTTTTCATGAGGTGATTTCAGATATAGCTCTCGTATTCCGGTTCGAACATCAGCCCCTGAATATGGGCGGCAAGGTCATCGGGCCGGGGTTTTGATGCCAAGCCCTCTGTATACGCCACCTCGGCCACGGCAACGGCAACCGCCAGGGAGACTTCGCGGATGCGCGGCAGGGGCGGATACACCCGACCGTATTTGAGGTCCGCCTCGGAAACCTCCCGGGCCACGACCCGGGCTGCGACCAGAAACATCTCGTCCGTCACCCGGCAGGAACCGCTGGCCATCACCCCCATGCCCACACCGGGGAAAATATAGACGTTGTTGCCCTGGGAAGGATAGAAGGTGCGACCGTGGGTCTGTACCGGGGCAAAAGGACTGCCCGAGGCAAAAACCGCCCGCCCCTCGGTCCAGGTGTAGGCCTCCTCCGCGGTACACTCCGACTTGGAGGTCGGGTTGGAAAGGGAAAAAATAATCGGCCGCTCGTTGATGGCAGCCATCATTTCGAGAATTTCCGGGGTAAACCGCTTGGGCTGGCCGGAGACGCCGATAATCGCATGGGGCTTGAGCGCTTCGACCGCAGCCTGAAAATCGGCGACCTGGGGATGATCGTGGGCATAGAGCAGCTTGTGTCCGCTGAGATCGGTCCGGCTTTTGACAATCAACCCCTTGGAATCCACATACCAGCAACAGCGACGCGCCTCCGCTTCACTTAAGCCCTCTTCAACCAGGGCCGAGACCAGTAACTCGCCGGTGCCAAGCCCGGCCTCCCCTGCCCCGAAAAAGAGGAATCGCTGTTTCTTGAGATCACCACCGGTGATGCGCAAAGCGGAGAAGATACCGGCAACCGTGATCGAGGCGGTTCCCTGAATGTCGTCGTTGAAACAGCAGACCTGGTCTCGATACTGCTGCAGCAGCCGAAAGGCGTTACGGTTGGCAAAATCCTCGAACTGAATCATGCAACCGGGAAAGACCTGCTGCACGGCGAGGATGAACTCCTCGATCAATTCATCATAAAGTTCACCGCGAATGCGCGGCTGCTGCAGACCGATGTAAAGCGGATCGTTGAGCAGTTGGGCATTGTCGGTGCCCAGATCGAGGGTAACCGGCAGGCTAAGCGAGGGATGAATACCGGCACAGACCGAATACAGGGCCAGCTTGCCCACCGGTATGCCCATGCCGTCGGCACCGAGATCCCCCAGGCCGAGAATACGCTCGCCGTCGGTGACCACGATGACGCGCACATCGTTAAAGGGCCAGTTGCCGAGCAGCTCCGCCACCCGCCCCTTGTCGCGCGCGGTGATATAGATGCCGCGCGGCCGGCGGAAGATATGGCCAAACTGGAGGCAGGCCTGGCCCACGGTCGGGGTATAGACGATGGGCATCAACTCTTCGATGTTGTCCAGCAGAACCCGGTAAAACAGGGTTTTGTTGCGGTCCTGAAGGGCGATGAGGTAGACATAACGCTCGATGTCGGTGGACTGCTTGCGCAGGTTTTCGAGAATACGCTGCACCTGCTCATCCAGGGTATGGACGCGGGGAGGCAGCAACCCGGTGAGCCCTAGGGCCTCGCGCTCCTCCAGGGTAAACGCGGAGCCTTTGTTGAGGTTGGGATCACGCAACAGGGCTATACCCGTGGGCAGAGTGGCAAGACAGTTTCGCGCCCGCAGGCCGGAACCGGCGCTCTTCTTCAACATGGACTGCAAGTTGATGTGACTTAAAAAACGCGAAAGCGTTTCTCCGTCGACCAAGTCCTTTTCAAAACGGATGAGGATCTCATCCTGATCATGAACAATCGTATACATAGTGCGCAACTCTTGGGTAAAGATTTCAGGGTGATGACATGCACAACCATGCTTACACGAACAGACCGTCGATGGCCAACCAATACATGGCGGGCCTGCCACTTTCAAGATTTTCCGGACAAGCAGGAAGCAGATCAGCGACCTTTGGACGGATGGTCCGGCGTCCCGAATAGGACAGCCTGTGGTTGTCGCAGTGAAACCATTTCCCGACGTCGTACCGTCTCATCTCCCTGGAGACGACCAATGAGCAGGGGGGAGGCGGGATCGTTTGCCAAGAAGTTACGGCGGACTGCCTGGAAACTGGAATTGGCATAGCAATAGCGACAACCATGGGGGCAGGAGTCATAGGCCCCGATATCGACACTGAGGGTACATCCGCATCCCGGGCGTTGACCAGGGTCTTTTTTTACTGAAAAATGCTCCCCCCAAATGGCTCCCAACTGCCGGCCATCGATACAACTGGCCCGCTCCATTCCGCAATCCTCCACCAAAAATGAATCACAACAGGCCTTGAGACCAATCCCGTAACGGGCGGCGATTGTGGCGAGGTTATTGACAAATGTTTTTTTAACGGGACCAGCTCTGTCTATAAGCTCGACTCCCACCAGGTTGCGGCGACATTTGGCGTAGAGACTGACGAAACTGATGGTGCACTGGCGGGTCAGCCCGTGGAGTGCCTCGGCGATGAAGGCAAAACGGGTGAGATACTGCTCCAGATCAAGAGAACGGGTGAGAACTATGGGGTCAAAGCGCCACAGAACCCTCTTCGGCCCCAGTAGCTGCGAAAGCTGTTGAAAACTTGCCAGACGGGCCGAGAGATCCGGAAGGCCCGGTTCCAGAACCTGGTCGCAGCCGCTGATGGTGTACTGCATGACCAATGGATACCCCATGGCTTCAATATCCGGGATGTAGGGGAGCAGTGGAGCGGGATTTTTGGTCCACAGGACTACACAGTCGACCACGGATGGGTTCAGAAAAATCTCCGCCACCTGACAGCGATTGAAGGGGTTACGCACCAACACCCTGCCTTCACGAAATCGGTTGAGCAACCAGGGACTGTAAAAGGCGGGGATGTCGGTACGGCGGCTTGCACTGATAATCATGACAGAGGAGGGGCTGCAAAATGCGCATAAAAAAGGCCCGGATACTCCGGGCCTCGTGGTTACACCGTGAAGGGTTGGCGGGTTCAGCTTTGGTGGACCTCCAGATAGACCAGGGTCTGGTTCAACAGCTGATAGGCGATCTCACCAAAGGTGACCGGGCCGACAAATGGATCGGTTTTCTTTCCCTCAAGGCCGGAGTAGAGATAGTTGAGGATACAGTTACAGGAAAAAACGACACTCTCTGCGTCCGGGTTGGTCTTCTGCATCTGGGCGGCGAATGCTTCGCCATAGTTGCTCACCGCCTTGGCGTGCTTGTAGCGAATCCCCGAGAAAACCGGCGCGTAGAGTTTGACCTCGCCGCCCGGAGCAACGCTCTGAAAACTGATGTTGACCATTGCACCGTAATAGTCGGCAACCAGCGGCAGTTTGGTGTCCAGATTGTTGCGGGCGATATAATCGGCAAAGTTCTCCTTCACGCCGTTGACCATGACATCGCTCACGCTGAAGCCGTCACGTGGAAAGGTGAGAATATCACCGTCTCCCTGCTCAAAGAAAGTGATGATGCCCACATCCACGGTTTTCCCGGCAGCCAGTATCACATGCATGACCACGGCTTCCTGCTCGTAGGCCTTGCCGGTGGAACCATCAAAGACCTTTGGCGTGACCTTTCCCAGGTCATTGAGATGCACCCCGGAAACCCATCCAATGAGCGGACGACTCCCGAAATTCGTGTAGTTGGGTGCGTTAAGCGCAAACGAGGCATGCACCTGGCTTGCGGCGGGCACGATTATGAAACTGAAACCGCTTCCCTCGGCATCGGTATACACCTTACCCAAAGTATTTTGATCATACACCGCCACGGTCACAGCCGAGGCGACCTCCGATATATCGGTGACGAAAATAAGCTCCTGGGAAACTTCTCCCCCATTGTCGGGAGTCACGAAATAGGGAATGGTTCCCCCCAGCCATTTTCCTTGGGGCAACTTGGCCAGTAAGGCCTCCTCACCGGCAATCAACAGGGTGCGTCCGTCTTTGATGGCCTGTTCTACCTCGGCGACACGAAAAGTATTCTGCTGCATGGTTTCTCCTATCCGAAAATGAGTTTAAGATCGTCTTTGACCGACGGACTCGCTGCATTTTTTTCGTATAAGGCATGCAATTCATCCGCGGCTTTGCGAACATTTTCAGCAGTAGGGGCAGCGGAAACTGTTCGAACCACCCGGCCAAGAAGAATCTTGGCCGCCAAAAAATTGAGCGTAAATGTCTTTCGACCAGTGACAATATCGGCCCACAAGGGGTTGCTTTTTGGGGGAACACTCATACTCGTCTACCTCCATGGTGAACAATCGGTTTGAGGGGCAGGTTGATTGATGGAGAGGGCAACCCAAACACCTTCCCGCTACAGTTGGAAAGATTCTATCATTTGCCCAATATTCAATTCAAGTGCTATTGGAAGAACTATCTCAAAGGATGGCATGCCGGGAACTGACGAGGGGCATCAATCGCTATACAGATATGGAGAATTAGCGAGTCTGACGTTTCCATATCCAGGGAGGCATCGGAGATGTCTTTGCCCAAAGGCCCTTGCGATGTGCTCTAGCATCCCGTTCGAGACCATCGAGTTGGCGGCACACGGGCTGGGCATGGCAGTACCGACGGTAAAACCAGGCCCACCCCTGGGCGACAAGCTCGGCATTGAGCAAACGGCCCTGAACATACACCAGAGCAACAGTCCGGCCGTAGCGGTCGACATCCAGGGGGTGAATTTCCAGGTATTGGTTCTTGATCAACCTCGAGGTCAACTTCTTTGCCTGGCGCCAGCCATCCTGACGGTATTCGGGACAGTCAATACCGTACAACCGGATTGTCTCGATTTTACGGCCATGATGAATGTGAAATGAATCCCCGTCAAGGACTTTGCCGGCTGTGGCTTCATAGGCGTAGACCGACGCGCAGAGGGACACGATCCCCCATGCTGCCACACAGAAAAGAATGCTCGCGCTGCGTATCATTTTTTGTATCCCTGGTTCAAAAATTAAATTTTCTCGTCAACTTAAGCTGTTGGAGTCCTGTTTTTTCAGTCAATAAAATGACACTTTTTCGTAATGCCCCTTGTATTCTACAAATTACCTGTGGTAGGCTTAAATCAACTGCAATGCAGGGGCGTACAAAAATTTTATTCTTTCGACCAATTTTCTCCATGGCATGAAAAAAACGGTTGCTTTTGATACGAAACTCACGGAAACGGAAGAAAAAACAAGGGACCTGATCCTCACCCTGCCCCTTTTTGACGCCTTTAAATTCGATGAACTCGACGTGCTTGCCCGTCACATGAACTTCCTGGAGATCTCGCGCGGAGAGCATCTGTTTGTTGAGGGCGATAAAGGTGATTTTATGTGTTTTGTGGTCCGAGGCCTCCTGGATGTGCTCAAAAAGACCACAATCGGAGATTACCGTGTCATAACGCGCCTTGGGAAAGGAAACACCATCGGTGAAATGTCGATCATCGACAAATCGCCCCGATCGGCAACGGTCATTGCCCGGCAGCCGTCGGTTGTCATAATATTGACCAAGAAGGGATTTGATATTTTGACCGAGAACTATCCCTCGATCAGTGTCATCCTATTGAAAAAAATCATGCGACTGCTCAGCCTTAACATGCGCCTGACAACAAGCAAGCTTGCTGACCATCTGAATCAATAATGAGCACCTCTTTTCCAGAATTTTCCGGCATTATCGGACGCAGTGCATCTATGCAGCGCCTGTTCAGACTGATCGGCAAGCTTGCCGAAGACGATCTGAGCACGGTGCTCATTCAGGGTGAGTCCGGTACCGGTAAAGAGCTTGTCGCCAAGGCGATTCACTCAAACAGCCCGAGGGGACAGCACAACTTTGTGCCGGTCAACTGCGCAGCCATTCCCGACGATCTGCTGGAAAGCGAGCTCTTCGGTTACACCAAGGGCGCCTTTACCGGGGCGACAGGGGCCAAAATAGGGCGCATCGAATACGCCAACGGCGGTTCCCTTTTCCTCGATGAAATCGGTGACATGAAACCTGCGCTGCAAGCAAAGCTGCTTCGAGTGCTGCAGGAACGCGAGTTTGAGCCGGTGGGAGGCTTGAAGCCCATTCCGGTGGATGTACGCATTATCGCCGCCACCCACTGCAATCTTGAACAGATGGTGGCAGAGGGGCGATTTCGCGAAGACCTGTACTACCGCTTAAACGTCATCCCGGTTGCCATTCCACCGCTTCGTGAACGGGCCGAGGATATTCCGCTGCTCATCGAACATTTCATAGCACGCATAGGCAAAAACAAAAAATCCGCCTTGCTCGGTTTTGATGCTGTCGCCCTCGCCGCCCTCAGTCAATTTCCGTGGAAAGGCAACGTGCGGGAACTGGAAAATCTGATCCACCACATGACGATTCTCTTCGGCGGCTCCCAGGTCGGCTTCCATGACCTTCCGGAGAAATACCGCAGCGGCCCCCTGCCCAGTCCTCCGGAACCGCCTCCGCAAAAGCCCGAAGAATCCCTTGACGTACGACGAGATGAACAGCAAATGCTGTTTTCCTCGACCACCATCGGCAGTGAAGTGTGGCAGGAATCCGGAGTGGACTTCAATGCCCTGGTCAATGATTTCGAGACCCAACTGATTGTCCAGGCCCTCAAGAGCACCCAGGGCAACAAAAAGGAAGCCGCGCGTCTCCTAAACCTCAAACGGACGACTTTACTGGAAAAAATCAAGAAAAAGGAACTAATCGACACCTGGACCGATGAAGGCGAGGACGAGTAAATCGTCTTAGGCCGCTTTTTTCACCAGATTATTGGACAATTTTTCCTGGATATCCTCGGTGGTGGACGGAGTGATGAGAATATCGCAGGCCCCGTACTTGACCGCCTTGAGCACCATGGTGCGGGTCCAAGCCGGGCCGGCAGCCACCAGGGGAACGGGCAATCCGCCGCTGCTGATTTTTATCGACGCTCCGAATCCCTGCTCGCAGACTTCGCGCATCACCAGGAAAACCATTTGAATGCGTGGAGTCAACACCGAGTTGATCGGATCCTTGAAATGGAGGACCTGACAGCCGTACCCTTTCGCTTCCAGCACCTCCGCTATGCGCTCGGCCTCGGTGTCATCGTCGGTGACAATGAGCATATCGGTGCCGGCCTGGGGCTGTTCCCTCAGCCGGGAAGGCTCTTGGCTCTCGACTGTCCCTTGCCGCTCGCCGGCTTTGGCTGAGGCGGCCGGGGCATCGTCGGCGGCATCTGCGGCAAGCAGCAGATCTTCCAGTTCCAAGGCCGAGAGCGGCACCAGCATTTGCGCCCGCCCCAACTCGCGTTCGTTATACTGCAGTTCACCCAAGGCCAGATAATAGCCCTGGTTGACGAACACATCATCGGATTCGGGATCGATCTTGGCCGGGGTGACCGGATCGGTGGCCGTTTTGATAAATCCAATTTTACCGCGATACTGCTCCTCAAATATGGTGGTCAACACCCCGGCAATAATATTGGCCACTTCGCCATAGGCATCACGGGCGTCATCGCCGAATTCCTCGTTGCGAACCGTCTCCTCGAGTTCGCTGTCTGGCAGCATGATCAAACAACCACCGAGATAAATGGCTGTTTTCTGCTCCACAAACAGGTAGGCCTCATCTTCCTTGCCGCCACGAAGGTCCATTCGGGCCATGATCTGCTTGCCTCCGGCCTGATCGAGGAAATCTTCCTTGGTGACAGCCTTATTCTCCAGAGGGGTGGCCTTGAGCGTACCGCCAAGCAGGGCACTGGCCTCCTCGCCGATCTTGGCCCAACAATTCTTGAGCAGCCCATCGATGAGTTTGCGCTGCTTGCCGATATCCCGTTTTCGCGGTGCGGCCTGTGCGGCTGCAGAATCGGCAGCGGTCTCCCCTGAGGGACGTTCAAGAACGCCGACCGTTTCGCTCTCTGCTGCGACTACCCCTTCGCGTTCGAGGACGCCGACGGCCTCTCCCTCTTCTGCCTGTTCGGAGCTCTTATTCGCTGTTGCTGATTTTTCCTTGGGGGGGGGCTCTTCCTTGGATTTTGCTTCTGCCAGGCCAAAGGGAACGGCCGGAAAAAGAAGATACAGCTGCCCCAGCTCCTTCCCATCAAGGGTCATCGGCACCGACAGCCGGTAATACGGCTCATCGGCAATCGGCTGATCAGAGGCCACCTCAAGCTTGGATGGCAGAATGATTTCCTGTTCGGTACGGATCAGGCGGACTGTCTTGGAATACTGTTCTTCAAAGCTGACGGTGACCGCGCCGCAGATAATATTGGCGACCTCACCATAGGAATCCTGCAGTTCTTCAGAATACTGCTGGTCGGCGACCACCGCATCCAGCTCGCTATCGGGCAGCATGATAAGGTTGCCACCGATAAAGATGGCATCCTTGATCCCCACCAGCAGGCAACCGAGACCTTGGATGTCGCCTTCAATCCGTACATGTGCAAGGACATGTTTCCCGCCAAGATCACCAAACAGAGTTTCTTTATCAATAGGCCCGGTTTTGGGCGGGCCCACCTTGAACGGTTTACCGATTAAAGCCGAAACCTCGTCCCCGATTCGCCCTGCTCCGGCAATAAGAATTTTATCAAAACGTTCTTGGGCTTTCATGCAACGATGAAAAAAATCTCAGTATTTTTTGTATGTTCAGCGTGTATTGGCCCGCCGGTCTGCTCGTAGACAATCAAAAAGTCAAACTCTCCTCCGCCTACACTACCTATATTCTTTTTCGGATGATATATCTTAAGAATTTACAGAAATTTCTCGTTCATGATCCATTTTCCACAGGAATACAGGGACCAACGGCACAAAAAAACCCCTGGAGAACAGGGGTACCATACCTGGATTCAGGGTTGAGACCGTGCGTGGCCTGGTTTCAATCCATAATGTAGCGAAGCTCGACGCCGAACCGCCCCGCAGGGCTGGTAAAAGGAATCATGATACGGTCGGCACCGGAAAGCCCGGATGTTCGGATCGATCGACCGATAACCGTCGTTGGGATGGCAATCTCGATCTTTTTCTCCTCTTCACTCAAGGCAACCTTCAGCCCGCCGGCCACCATGTTGGCAATCTCGCCGATGGCATCCTTGGCATCCTCGTCCAACGCGTCGACCTCCATACCCAACATGGCGGAGGTAATTTCCAGGGCTACGTTTTCCGGACAATGAATGGCGAGAATACCTTTTAAATCGCCGGCAAGCCCGATAATACTTGAAATATTGGGTTGAAAATCGGCCACCGATTCTTCTGTAGCCGCCTGTGGTTCGATTTCAATGAAAATCATGGAGGCAAAGACCTCCAGAATGGCATGAACAAGAGATTTTTCCAGTTCCAAAAGATATCTCCGGTTTGTTGAGAGGGCGATGATCACGCATTTTCCAATTCGACTTCCACGTAAAAAACGCCGGATGGAGCCTGAAACGGAAGGATGATCTGCTCGGCTTCTGCCTGGGAACTGAAATTGTATTCCTCGCCGGAAATCGTCGAGGGCAAAGAGAGTTGAATATCCTTTCCCCGATCGGAAAGGATGGTTTTCAGGTTACCGCCAAGCATATTGGCGATCTCGCCGATGGCGTCCTGTACATCTTCATTGATCTCCTCCACTTCCATCCCCAGGAAACTGCCGGTCACAGCAAGGGCGATCTGCTTGGGAAAATGAACGGCAAGCACTCCCTTGTGCGTTCCGGCAAGGCCAACCATACCGGTAATCGACTGCTTCATGGGGCCCAATTTCTGCAAGGGTTCCCCTGCCACGGAAATATCCATCATCACCATACCGGTAAAGATTTCAATGGTGGACTCGATGATTTTGTCACTTATTTCATCAAAACTGTTCACACGATTTCTCCCTCAAATTATTCCGGTTAATCACAGTGGATTATCCGGGGATGAATACAATGGATCAATCTAGGTGGCCTTGTAAAAAGTCAAAAAACTGAAAGTCACGTAGAGTGAAATCAGTAGGGCGGGACGCTCGAAAGGTCGTTCCCGCAATTTTTACGAGAACGACAATCGAGCTAATGCAATCAGTTACATCAGCGGACCGAGCACCTCATTGACCTTGTCAGGGGTGAAGGGTTTTTTCAGGGCGCCGATAGCACCAAGGCTTTTTGCCTCGCCGATAATGTCCTCACCGGTTTCGGTTGATATCATGAACACGGGAATATCTTTGACTCCGGGACGGTTGGCCTTTTCCCGAAGAAATTCAATACCGTTCATGTTCGGCATATTGATGTCGCTCAAGACGATATCAACCGATTCCTTCTCCAAAACCGCCAGAGCTTCCTGCCCGTCGCCGGCTTCAAAAATTTCACCAAAATCCAATCCGGCTTGCCGCAGTGAACGGCTGATGATTTTTCGCATAGTGCTGGAATCGTCAACAAGCAGTACATTTTTTGCCATCCTTTCCTCCTTTATCTTGAGCACAAATATCTAAGTGACAATTTTGATGGCTTCGCAAGAAGTCATACCCCCGAAAGCCAGGTATCGTAAACAGGCCCATCGCACAATCCCCTCTTTCAATGCGTTGACGACCAACGCCGCGGGTTGTACCGCTATCGTTGGTGCGTCAACACGTGATCAGGATGTCCCAGCTTCGCCCATTGCCTCAACCAATTCCGAAACCTTTTCATTTTGGCGTATTCTATCAATTTGAAATCGAGGAAATCAAATTTTAATTCAATGCAATGTCGGTTTTTTTATAAGGATTTCAAGAGGCCTGAGGTATGCGCAATGTTACCCGTGCCCCCTTTCCGGGACGGGACCAAATATCCATCTTGCCGTTAAAATCCTGCAGTATCTTTTTCACCACGGCCAGCCCGGTACATTGCCGCGCATCCCCGGCAACCGGCTGCGGGGCACAATTTTGATTGTTGAGAAAAATCTGCAGCAGTTCGGCACCGGTCAGGTTCCCGAGATCATTGCGGTTGACAAGACCATGGTCAAAACAGAGCCTGGCAATCTTTTTCAGATCAAAGCCCACACCGTCATCTTCGACACTGATCCAAATCTCCGCCCCCTGCCGCAGTGCGGAGAGGGCAACTCGTCCGTTTTTCTTTTTCTCGGCTTCCTGACGTTGTTGGACCGGTTCCACGCCATGCTGCACACTGTTGCGCAAGAGAGGCGTAACAAGATCGACGAGTTTCCCCGGGGCAAACTCCTCCTCGATGACCGTGACTCCTTCCAGGTGAAAATGAACCCTTTTGCTGTAGCGCACTGCATAATCGTGGACAATCCTCTGGAGATGTTGACTCAATCCCGAGGTGGATTCCTGAATGAAGGAGCGGCTCAGTTGGTCCAGCTCCAGGACAAACGGTTCGAGTTCCAGGGGGAGCTGCAAGGCGGTCATCTGTTTGACGATGGAAGCAATGCGCGCCAGTTTCTGTCCGTCCACGGCAACTTCCTTCGGAAAGAGCGGCACCGTGGAACGCGGTTCACTGTGCACCTTCCCAATTGTTTCCAGCTGCGTCTCAGCATGTTCCACCTGTTTGCGCTGGACTTCCTGCCTTTGCAGGACCTCCTCCACCTGTTCCCTGGTCACCTCACCCATGCCCACCAGGACCTCTCCGATGCGGCGGGGATGATTGCCCGGTGAGGTCTTCTGCAGAAACAGTGCATCATCCACCGTCCGAGGATCGACCAGGCCCGCCTCGATCAGCAACTCCCCCAGGGGCTGCCTGATCAAGCCCTGAACCGCAACCAGGTGTTCCTCCAGGTTGTCAATCGTCAGAATTTCGCTCAGGCTAAACCGGGTCAACGATTCGCGCATGGCATCTATGCAGCGCAGAAACACCCGCTCCGGATACTCGGTATGAAAGAATTCCCCATGGAGATACCGATTCAGTGCGGACTCCAGGGCCATGATCAGCCGTTCAAAATCATGACAATCATAAATGGAAAAATTTTGTTTCAGCCGGTGAAGAATGCGGCAGAGCTGCGAGACGCGCTCATGATCAATGGCTATGAAATCCCAAAGGACGAATTCCTGTTCCGCGGTGGCAAGCAGCTGCTCGCTTTCCTGCAGAAAAGCGTCGCGTATCTCAAGATCGACGCCGACAAAAGGAAGGGGGTTGGCGTTCACGGCCTGGGAGGCGTGCAACGCCTCTTCGACGGCTGCCTGAAGGGCTGTTGCTGAGGCGGCCAATCGCTGATCGGTATGCTCTTTGGATATAAGCTCGAGCCCCTGGTCGATAAAGGAGCACACCTCGATAAAGAGTGAAATATGCTGGGAAGAAAGCTGAAACTGATTGACTCGCGCCCGTTCCAGCATCGCCGCCATGGCCTCGGAGGGCGCCAAGAGATGTTCCAGATGAAATTGAGAGGCATTTTGGCGGATGACCAGAAAGAGTTCGTAGCCCCGGCCGATGGCTGACAGCAGTAAGTCTTCCCGCTCCGGTTCGACCAGAAGTTGACGGAGTTTGGGCAGTATCTCCTGCACCAAGGTCCTGCCCTGGAGAATAAAACGCTCTAACGTATTCTGGTTTTCCTTTGGTAGCAAATCGATCTCCGCTCCTTTTTGATGGCTCGTATCCAAGGACGAGGTGCAATGCGCAGCTTTGCGTCTCTCTCCCTGGCAACCTTGTTCCCCTGACGTACAGCTAGGGGGTGAGCAGGCTGCAGGGGGGGGGTCAGGCCGACATGAGTGTTCTCACTCGGCTTTCAGGGGAAAGGCCCACATTCAAGTCAAAACAACGACACCCCTTGCAACTCCACTGAAATAACAGAAGAACCGTCACCTTTCCCCCTCCACCTTTGCTCCATTTTCTTTCACCGGGCATAAAAAAAATGGAATGTATATTGCTTTATTGAGTGTACCCTCAAATCATGGTTCAAGAACAGGCGACACTCTCCAAGGAAAGGGGTTATGTTCTCTCGTTTATTCATCTTCTCGCTGCTGCTGCTCACTGTCAACCTGTTTTGCGATGCAGGGGCTCAGGCCGCCTCCGTGCTTACAGCGATCAACCGCAGCGACGAGACATCTTCCCTGCAACTCTTTTTCCACCTTGACCCTCTTCCGTCATACCGGTTGAAAACCAACGGCCGCAGAGTGGATCTGGAACTGGACGGCACAAGTCCTCGCCGCCAGCTGCAACTGCCCGAAACCGACGGCAGAATGATCAAGATCGTGCCCAAAGAGCTACCGGCAAAGTCCATCTTTTCCATCTATTTCCGCTATCCCCCGCAAAAGGTTGACGTTCATCCCGACTCGGCCAGTGGTGTACTTTTAGTCGATGTGCTCCTGGGCAACCAACTCTCGGCCAAATACCCTGAACTGACGACTAAACTCCAGGGGGTCGATGTGATTAAACGATCTGACATCGACTCGCTTAACCCTGTCAACCTCTCCCCCTATGCCAAAAACTGGATAACATTTTTCACCACCTATGAGCTTCCGGTCTCGATCAAGACGCGCCCTCTTTTTCACCTACCTCCCTTCCCCCTGGCACAGGCGTTGGCACCGGAGGAGCCGCTTGATCAGTGGCTTTCCGAGGAGGTGCGGCAACGGGCCCGGGAGAACAAATGGAACCAGGTCTGCCTGCTTCTCCGGGAAGCGGTCAACACCCCGGCCGTCAAAGAATCGATCAAGGAACGGCTGGTACTCGCCTACGCTGAAGCCCTGTTGAGAATGGGCGAATACCGCGACCCCTATTTTCTGCTGCAACGGATCATGATCCAGTATCCCGGCAGTCTGCTGGAAACGATTGCAAACTATCTGCTTCTCTACCAGCAGGCCACCAGGGGCAACTACATCGACACCTTTTTTGAACTGAGGCCTCTGGCCAATGCGTTGGCCCGGCAGACGCCCTTTGCCGACGATATCCACCTCTTTCTCGGTGAACTGGCCCTCATGTCCAAACAGTATGAAGATGCGGAAAAACTGCTGGCCGACCCGGTTTTAAGCCGGAATGCAGGCCTCAATCCACTGCGGCTCATGCGCCTTGCAGACCTCCGCTATGCCAAAGGTGAAAAAGCCAAAGCTTTGACAGGCTATTCCGCTGTCATCAACCAGACTCCCTCCTTGGCTGACGACCCCATGTCCCTGGCCGCCTTCTGCGACTGTCTTTACACCGCCAAGCAGTATAAAGAGGCCGCACAATGGTATATGGCCCTGAGCGATCTGCTCAACAACCAAGAACACCAGGACCTGGCGCTCTTTCGACTGGCCATGTGTCAGTTGCAGATGAAAAACACGGCAAAGAAAGGCCTGATCGACCTCGAGCAGATCATCAATGCCTTTCCTCAAGCCCCGGGAGGATCTTTGGCGTATCTCAAAAAGACCGATCTTGACTATGTCGGCAAAAGAATCACCCCGGATGAAGCCCGGACAATTTACGGCAGATGCACGGCCTATGGCGGAACAGTCCTGCAACGGGAGGAATGCCTCTTTAAAGAGGCCTTGGTGCACCATTTTTCAGGAGAACAGCATGAAAGTGTCGACAAATGCATGCGCCTGTTGCGCGAGTTTCAAGGGGGAGAGCTGCGAACCGAGGCAATGGCCCTGCTCATAGGGCAGCTGCCCGAAGTGGTCAAACAACTGGTCGATAATCAGCAATACGTCAAGGCACTGGTGCTGGCCAAACAAAACAAAAAATATTTTGTCCGTGGCTGGCTTAAACCGGATCTGCTTTTTGATCTGGCCAAGGCCTACAGCAAACTTGGACTCGCCGATCAAGCTGCCCAAACCTATCAATACCTGTTTGAAGTCTCTGACAATGCGCAAAAGGAGAACATCTACCTCCCCTTGCTGGAAGCCCTGTTTGCAGCCGGCCGGTATGTGCAGGTCGAAGAATTTGCCAATCGTTACCAGCTCCGTTACCCCGGAGGGAGAGATGGTCCAGCCATATTTCTTTTAAAAACGCAGGCCCTCTATCGAAGCGGCCATCCCGAGCAGGCATTGAAACTGATCACCGATGAAAAGGCACCGTCCATGCAGGCCCTGGAGTTGCTGAAAGGACGGCTGTACTATGAAAACAAGCAATGGCAGCAGGTGATCGACACACTTGATACCCCAAAACTCATCGATCGGCTGGCCGCGAACCATCTGCTCCTTCCCTTGGCTGAATCCTATTTTCAAATCGGCAACGACGAAAACGCGGCAAAACTCTTTAGCCGATTGCTGAAACTTGACCAAGATCAGGAACAGGCCCAGTTTCGTCTCGCGCAAATCGAAAACCGCAGGGGGAATTCCCAACAGGCCCTAAAACTGTTCAGCCAGTTAGCCGAAAAAGGCAAAGACCCTCTATGGAAAAGACTTGCCCGGGAAGAAAGGGCCATACTTGAGTTGCAGCAATGACCGCACAACCCCACTTCTCCCCATCCACCAACCAGAGCACCGGAGGACGCCATGCCGGGTATTCAACAATTTGACACCACTATGCGCCTGTTGCAGAAAGTGCTGGACCTGCGGCAGAAAAACCAGGAGATCATCGGCTCCAACATCGCCAACGCGGAAACACCGGGCTACTCTGCCCAATCCTTTACCTTTGAGCAGCAACTCCAGGGAGCCCTGTTCGGCAACAACCTCCCGGCTACCCTCACCCAACCCAACCATATCCCATTGGGCCCTTCAGACCTGGAGCAGGTAACCGGTCAAGTGACCAGCACCAAGGATCGAACAGGGATCGGTGATGAAAACACGGTGAGCGTGGACCAGGAAATGGTCAAGCTCTCGCAGAATGAGATCATGTATGAGGCGGCAATCACCATGCTCAACAAAAAACTGTCCGCAGTGAAATATGCCATCAATGGTGGCGCCTAATTTGCAAGAAATTCTGCAAACACCAGATGGAGGATCCGATGGACCTATTCACGACATTTGATATCGCCGCTTCCGGACTCAAGGCACAGACAACCAGGCTCAACACCATAAGTTCCAACCTGGCCAATGCCGAAACCACCTCGACACCCGAAGGCGGACCCTACAAGAAGAAATCCGTGGTCTTTCAGACCCAGGACATGCCGTTCAGCAAGCATCTGCAGGCATCTCTCTACGAGCAGGGCCAAGGGAAAGGGGTCAAGGTTGCCAAGATCATCGAGGATACCAGTGCACCGCAACGGGTCTACGATCCAACCCACCCCGATGCCAAAGAGGATGGCTATGTTGAGATGCCCAATGTCAATGTGATGAAGGAGATGGTCGACATGATGTCCACCACCCGCTCCTACGAGGCCAACACCACCACCATCAAATCGGCAAAACGCATGCTCATGAAAGCGCTGGATATCGGGAGGTAATGATCCATGGAACCCATTCAGGCCCTGACAACCACACTCGTTCCCGCCCAACCCACCGGGTCCGCTACCACACAGGTTGAAACGTCCTTTGGCGATATCCTTTCCAATATGGTGGCCAAAACCAATGGGTTGCAGCAGCAGGCCGATCAGGCAATCGAACAGTTGCACGCCGGCGGCGAGCAGAGCCTGCACGAGGCCATGCTCTCCATGGAAAAAGCCGATATTTCATTACGCTATATGGTCCAGGTGCGCAACAAGGCCATTGAGGCCTACCAAGAAGTGATGCGCATGCAGGTTTAACAGAGATTGGGCAGCGAAGCAGGACAATGAAGGACAGGGATGGCCATGGCTGAACAAACGGACGTTACCCCACAGCAACCACAACCGGCGAAAGGCATACGCGCCTTGGTTGACACGGTTAAGGCATGGCCCTTACCGCGCAAGATAGCACTGGCTGCGGTATCCGCCCTCACCATTGGCCTGTTTGCCTTTATCATCATCAAGGCGCAGACCGCCGATTACCAGCTTCTCTATGGAAATCTGGCGGATACGGATGCATCCGCGGTCGTTGAATGGCTTAAAGGGCATAATGTGCCCTACCAACTGACCAACAACGGCAAAAACATCTCCATCCCGGCAAAGGACGTCTACGAGACCAGATTGAGCCTGGCGGCCACCGGTCTTCCCCAGGGGGGAGGCGTGGGCTTTGAAATTTTTGATAAACAGTCGTTCGCCCTGACCGATTTTGTCCAAAAAGTCAATTATTCTCGAGCACTTCAGGGAGAGCTCGCACGTACCATAACCTCACTCGGTCCGGTGGAATCGGCACGGGTTCACCTTGCTCTCCCGGAAAAACGGCTTTTTAAGGAGCAGCAGCAGCCGGCGACCGCCTCGGTCATTCTCAAGCTTGCTCCCCGCAAACGGTTGACCGACGGCCAGATCGAAGGCATTGTCCACCTGGTTTCAAGCTCCATCGAAGGGCTCGAACCCGACAAGGTGACCATCATCGACCAGAACGGCAATGTGCTGTCTAAAAGTGGCGGCAAAGGCCCACTCAGCAACCTCTCCCCCGATCTGCTGGCCTATCAGGCCCAGGTGGAACAGCGGCTGGAAACTCGCGCCCAGGCATTGCTCGACAAATCCCTTGGACCCAAAAACGCCATGGTTCGGGTGAGTGCGGTCCTTGATTTCGCCCAGACGGAGAAAACCGAAGAAACCTTTGATCCGGAAGAACCGGTCATCCGCAGCGAACAGGTCAGCGAGGAAAAAACCGGCTCGGAGATGGTCGGCGGCGTGCCCGGTGTTCAGTCGAATCTGGAAGGCAATACCAATCAGAGCGCCGGGGCGAGCCCTCCCTCAAGCCGTTCCCAGCGAACCACCAACTACGAGATCAGCAAGGTGGTCTCCAAGACCATCAACCCAGTGGGCACCCTCAGCAAACTCTCGGTCTCCGTCCTGGTGGCCGACAAGGTCGTTCCCGGCAAGGAAAAAGAGCCGCCGACCACCGAGGCCCGCACCGCAGAAGAGTTGAAATCCGTGGAAACCATGGTTTCCTCGGCACTGGGCATCGATTTGACCCGTGGCGATAAGATTGAAGTGACCTCAATGCCTTTCCTGGAGTCGATCGAAGGCAGTCCGGAGGAAGAGGCCTATGCCGCGGCCAATCGGCTCTACCAGTATACGCCGTTTATACGCTACGGATTGCTGCTGCTTGCCGGGGTGCTGCTCTATTTTCTCATGGTTCGGCCGCTGATCAAGACCTTGAATCGTGATGTCACCGAACATTACAAGACGGTGGAGGAGATGGAGGCGGAACAGGCTGGCGTGACTGGTGGCCCCCGTGCAGGCGGAGCCGGAGCAGGCCCCGTTGTCCAGGAAGGCGAGATCGGCATCGCTCCCGGTACGGCCCCGTCCGAACCCCAGGCGCCGCCGCTGGTCGGTGGGGAGGGGTATCAGGAGGCCATGGAAGTGGAGTCCGAGGATCCGCTGGACAAGATCCGCAAAGGAGTGGAGATCGATCCCGTATTCACAGCCCACGTCCTGAGAAGCTGGATTCGCGACGAAAACTGACCTGGACAGGGTCAATGCAGACGACCCATTGCATATTCGAGAGGGGAATGGACATTTCATGGCCGCGATAGAAAAACTCACCGGACTCAAAAAAGCCGCCATCCTCCTCATCTGTCTCGGAGAAAAGCTGGCATCGCGGCTGCTGCGGGAGTTGACGGATGAGGAGATATTCAAAGTCACCCGTTGCATGGCCGAGATCGATCATATTCCCGAAGAGGTGAAACGCAGGGTGATCGAAGATTTTGAACTGGTCGCAGAGAGTCAGGCCGGTATCGTGGTCAAGGGCAATGAGTTTGCCAGAAAACTCATTGCCGGTACAGGTTCCAAGGACCGGGAATCCGTGCTCATGAAGCAGTTTGTCTCCGGCACCGAAGCCCGGCCGCTTGAGACCATCGCCAAAATGCAGCCCTCCATGGTGGCCGGACTCCTGGAAAGGGAACATCCGCAGACCCTGGCCCTGGTGCTTTCCACCCAATCGACCGACCACGCAGGTGCGATCATTGCCCGACTGCCGGAAGAGAAGCGGGCCGATGTCATCTATCGCATCGCCACCCTGGATGCGGTTTCCCCTGCGGTCATCGACAGAATCGAGGAGGCCTTGAGCAAGGAGATCGGGATCGTGGTTGGTGGCCAGGAACAGAAGGAGGTGGGCGGCCTGAAGAAGGTTGTCGAAATCCTCGACCGGATGACCGACAATCTCGATTCTGAAATTCTCGAAGACTTGGAAGAGGTCGATCCGGAGATGGTGGAGAACATCCGCAAGATGATGTTCACCTTTGAGGATCTCTGTGCCCTTGACGGACGCTCGATCCAGATGATCCTGCGCGAGGTCAACAATGACTCCCTGACCATGGCCCTGAAAACCGCCTCCGATGAGATCAAGCAAAAAATATTCGCCAATATGTCGGCTCGTGCCGCCGACATGATTCGTGATGACCTCAACGCCATGGGACCGGTACGCCTCTCGGAGGTTGAGGCGATGCAGCAGACCATCGTCAAAATTGCAATGAAGCTTGAGGAAGAAGGCAAACTGGTGCTTGGCAGAGGCAGCGGCGGCGATGAGTTCGTCTAAGGTCTTCAAGGAAGATACGCTGTTCACCCCCCACTCTCTTGTGCGGCAGCGCATCGATCCTCCTGTGCATAAGGCCGCTCAAGCGGTTGCTCCGGAACCGAAGCCGGATCCGGTGGAGATGGTTCTCGATCAAGACGCTCAGCCGGATGTACCGCCACAGGAAGCGGCCCATCCTCCAGAGGCGCAGCAGCCCCCCCGACCTGCTCCGGCGCCCCAAAAACCGGCGTCGCCACCGCCGAAACCGGAGCCGCCACCGCAACCAGCAGTGGATATCGAGGCTATTCGCCAGGAGGGGTACAACCTGGGCGCAGCCGATACTGCCAAGAGGATGCAGGCCAAATTCGATCAATGCATGCAGAGCTTTGTCGAAGCCTGCCAAAAAATTGACAACCTACATAGTGAACGTCTGGCCAGCAGCCACGCGGACATGGTCAATCTCGTCATTTCCTTGACCGAAAAGATTCTTGATCATGAACTGTCCACTGCACGAAACGAAATCGCCCTCACCCTGGAAACAGCCCTGGAGCAGGCCATTGCCAGCGAGGAGTTTCACGTAACCCTCCATCCCGAGGACCTCGCCTTTGCCGAGGAGAGGGCTCCGACCCTGATCAATTCGATTCGCAGCCTGGAGCACCTCGTTTTCAAAGCCGATCCCGGGGTTCGTCGCGGAGGATGTCTTTTGGAGTCAATCACCTGTACCGTGGATGCAACCATTGACGGAAAACTGGAAAGTGCGCGCGAGTTCCTCAAAGATCATCCGGAGCTGCTGCTGCCAACTGACGACGAAAGGGGCCAGGGGGAAAGCAACAGCAGTGACTCCGGGGAGAAGACTCCTCGCTGACCACCCCGAAATCCGGCTTTACCACCGACAGCTGCGTAAACCCGCCGTCACGGGGGCAACCGCCCACAACCTTTGAAACGGTAGCAAGGGATAACTGCCTCAGGATACGCTGATCATGATCACAGCCTCTGTACTCTCTGCATTCTCCCCCACTCGCGTCTACGGCAAGGTGCACCGGATTGTCGGCCTTGTTGTCGAGGGGAGTTGTCCCCGCTCTTCCATCGGTTCCCTGTGCGACCTCTATCCCCTCCAGAGCGGTGTGCCGGTCCCGGCGGAAATTGTCGGCTATGCCAACAACCGTGCCCTGCTCATGCCGCTGGGTGAACTGCGCGGCCTGGGTCCGGGAAGCCTGATTCGCGTCCGCAAGGAACAGGCCACCATCAGTGTCGGCAAAGCCCTGTTGGGGCGGGTCCTCGACGGCATGGGCCAACCCCTTGACCAGGAGGCGCCCCCGCTTCTTCCCCATGAAAAGGCCCTCTATTCCCTGCCCCCAAGTCCCATGCAGCGCGATGCCATTACCCAGCCCCTTGATCTCGGTATCCGGGCGATCAACGGGTTGTTGACCTGTGGCATCGGCCAGCGCATGGGCATCATGGCCGGATCCGGTGTGGGCAAAAGCGTCTTGCTGGGAATGATGGCCAAATATGCCAAGGCCGACATCAACGTCATCGCCCTGATCGGCGAACGCGGCCGTGAGGTGCGGGAATTTATCGAGCGGGATCTGGGCAAGGAAGGGCTGGCCCATTCGGTGATCATCGCCGTCACCTCGGACCAGTCACCACTGTTGCGCATGCGGGGCGCCTTTGTCGCCACGGCCATTGCCGAATTTTTCTCCCAACAGGGGAAAAACGTCCTGTTGATGATGGATTCCGTGACCCGCTTTGCCATGGCCATGCGCGAGATCGGCCTGTCCATCGGTGAACCGCCGACCACCAAAGGCTATACCCCCAGCGTTTTCGCCACCCTGCCCAAACTCCTGGAGCGTGCCGGCAACTTTCAGAACCAGGGGTCCATCACCGGCCTGTACACGGTGCTTGTTGACGGCGATGATCTCACCGAACCCGTGGCCGATTCGGTGCGCTCCATCCTCGATGGCCATATCGTCCTCTCGCGTGCCATTGCCGCCAAGAACCACTATCCGGCCATCGATGTAATGATGTCCACCAGCCGCGTCATGCGCGATATCACCACTGCCCGTCACATGGAACTGGCCGGAAAAATCCGCAGTGTGATGGCAATTTATCAGGAATCCGAGGACCTGATCAATATCGGCGCCTACGCAACCGGCAGCAATAAAAAGATCGACTATGCCATCTCCCGCATGGACTCCATCAACGAATTTCTTGTTCAGGGATTTAGCGAATCCTCGCCCATGGAGGAAACAATTTCCGCCATGGGCGATCTGGTGAGCGATCGCCAGGGAAACGATCGCCGCAGGTTGGGGCGAAAAGGCTTTGACCGTCGCAAAACCGATGCCCCCGAGGGAAGTGACCAATGAAGCCTTTTTCCATGCACGCGGTCCTGAAATTTCGCCATCAGCTCGAAACCTCGGCGCTGCAGAAGTTGTCCCAGGCCATGGAGGTTGAACAACAGCTCAGAGATGCCCTGGAAACCACGGAAAATGAACTCAACGCGTTGTACGACGCCCTGCAGCGGGACAAGGAACAGGGCACGACGGTCGATCGACTGATCATGTTTGACCAGTGCATCGATCTGCTCAAGGAGCGATGCCACCAACGGAAAAAAGCCCTGGAAAAGCAGCAAGGCCAGGTGGCAAAACGTCGACAGCAGCTGTTAAAGGCAAGTAAAGACAGAAAAATCATTGAAAAGTTACAAGAGCAGCAAAATGCAGCCTACAAAAAACACCTCGATAAACTGGAAGCCGGAATGCTCGATGAAATTGCGGTTCTCTCCCATGAACGTCGAAAATCGGAATGAGCACATGGTGTTCTCCCACCCCGGCCTTCCCCCTTCCACACAACACGCCATGAAACTCTGGCTCCTCTTCGCCCTCCTCTTTCAGCTCGTTGTCGTCTTTCCTGCCTGCTGCGAAGAAACCAAGGCCACTGCCCCACCGGCCACAGCCAACGATCAGCGCTATCAATCGGTGGAAGAGCGAAGGATCATGGAGGCCATCAAAGCCAGCGGCAGCAACCAGACAATCACTGAGCAGGAGGAGCTTGAGCGGAGGAAAAAGGAACTAAAGAGATTGGAGAGTGAAGTCGATAAGAAAATAGAACAGCTCAATGCGCTTCGCATCAAGGTCGAAAAACTGCTGCAGCAAAAAGACGCAGCGGAGCAGCAACGCGTCATTGAACTGGCCAAGATGTACGAAAAAATGCCGTCCGATAAAGGGGCTGTTGTTATCGGCAATCTCGACATTGATTTGGCGATCTCCATCCTCAGCAAGATGAAAACCAAATCGGCGGCGAAAATTCTCGCCAACATGGATCGAGAAAAAGCGGCGAAAATTACCACAGCTTTTTCAACCCTAGACTCTCGGTAACCTGTATGCCCACAACTCCTGCCGTTGCTGCCACCATGGTGCAAACAACACCCGCAAGCGGTGCATCCTCCAGCGCGGCATCGAGCCAACCTACCGAATCCTTTTTTTCCCTCCTCCAGACGGCCACCGGGAAGCAAACCCAAGCAAGCATTTCCCTCAAACTTCCTGATAACGCCCGACAGACATCGGTACGGGAGCGTGTTGCCGAAACAGGCATAAACGGCAAACAGGCGGCCAGGGAAAAAGGGGCGCAACAGCTGCACGAGGCCGATGATCCGATAACCACCGATGAGCAGGAATCGATTGAGACCGCAGAGAAGCAGTCAGCAGTTGGAGAGAGCATCGGCACGGCAAAGCCTAAGCGAGAAGAGTCTGCCGGTCCAGTCAGAGCGACTCGGAAGTCAATCGTCGATCGACTGCTTGCAGAAATTTCAACCGTTCAGACCGGCGCAAGCGAAATATCGGTTTTCCAGGTGCATACCACCACCAACCTGACGGCGACAGCCGATGGACAATTTCGCGGTTCCAACGCCGATCTCTTTGCGACCGCCGCATTTCCCGTTACCGATGAGCAGATGCTCTCTTGGCAAACTGCACAACCGCACAACGAACCTATAACGCAACAGGACATCCCCCAACAGAATCAACCCACTGGACATCAGTCGATGCAAACCGGCAGTTTTCAACTCAGTGCCCCCCCCCCTGCCCCAGGGGTATTGAAAGAAGAGGAAACCGCCGACCAGAATATTGGGGTGTTCAGTGAGCAACCGGCCACTGATTCGACCTCCTCTTCCGGGACGACGACAATTCTCCTTGATCCTGTCGCGGGGAAAATCTCCTCAACGAACGGGGCTGCAAACAGTACTTTCGAAAACGGACAAAAGGTCCCGGTGGATGCCGCTACGGAGAACATCTCCGCCACCAACCAGGCCGCGAGCTTTACTCCTGATACAGCAGTGAAGAACATCATCCAGCCGGGCGTGGAGCCCCTCCCCTCGACCGGACAGACAGCAGGCACCATTGCCGAAAACGGACAAAAGGTCGTCGCGGAAACCGCTGCGGAGAACATCTCCACCACGAGCCAGACCGCGAGCTTTACTCCTGATACAGCAGTGAAAACCATCGTCCAGCCGGGCGTGGAGCCCCTCCCCTCGACCGGACAGACAGCAGGCACCATTGCCGAAAACGGACAAAAGGTCGTCGCGGAAACCGCTGCGGAGAACATCTCCACCACGAGCCAGACCGCGAGCTTTACTCCTGATACAGCAGTGAAGAACATCATCCAGCCGGGCGTGGAGCCCCTCCCCTCGACCGACCAGACAGCAGGCACCGTTTCCGAAAACGGACTAAAGGTCATCGCGAAAACCGCTGCGGAGAACATCTCCGCCACGAGCCAGACCGCGAGCTTTACTCCTGATACGGCATTGAAGAACACTGTTCAGCCGAGTTCGGAGAACATTGCCACCACGAACCAGACCGCGAGACTCACTCCTGATACAGCAGTGAAAAACATCATCCAGCCGGGCGTGGAGCCCCTCCCCTCTGCCAGCCAGGCAGTAGGCACCGTTTCCGAAAACGGGCAAGCAATCATCGCGAAAACCGCTGCGGAGAACATCTCCACCACGAACCAGATTGCAAGCCTTACTCCTGATACGGCAGTGAAAAACACTGTTCTGCCGAGTTCGGAGAACATTGCCACCACAAACCAGACCGCGAGCTTTACTCCTGATACGGTAGTGAAAACCATCATCCAGCCGGGAGTGGAGCCCCTCCCCTCGACCGACCAGACAGCAGGCACCGTTTCCGAAAACGGACTAAAGGTCATCGCGAAAACCGCTGCGGAGAACATCTCCGCCACGAGCCAGACCGCGAGCTTTACTCCTGATACGGCAGTGAAAAACACTGTTCTGCCGAGTTCGGAGAACATTGCCACCACAAACCAGACCGCGAGCTTTACTCCTGATACAGCAGTGAAAACCATCGTCCAGCCGGGAGTGGAGCCCCTCCCCTCTGCCAGCCAGGCAGCAGGCACAATTTCCCAAAACGGACAAACAATCATCGTGGAAACCGGTGCGGAGAACATCTCCACCACGAGCCAGACCGCGAACCTTACTCCTGATACGGCAGTGAAAAACACTGTTCTGCCGAGTTCGGAGAACATTGCCACCACAAACCAGACCGCGAGCTTTACTCCTGATACAGCAGTGAAAACCATCGTCCAGCCGGGAGTGGAGCCCCTCCCCTCTACCGGCCAGGCAGCAGGCACAATTTCCCAAAACGGACAAACAATCGTCGTGGAAACCGCTGCGGAGAACATCTCCACCACGAGCCAGACCGCGAGCCTTACTCCTGATACGGCAGTGAAAAACACTGTTCAGCCGAGCTCGGAGAACATTGCCACCACAAACCAGACCGCGAGCTTTACTCCTGATACAGCAGTGAAAACCATCATCCAGCCTGGCGTGGAGTCCCCCCCCTCTGCCAGCCAGGCAGCAGGCAACGTTTCCGAAAAGGGACAAACAATCATCGTGGAAACCGGTGCTGAGTCCATAGCCTCAGCGAGCCAGGCAGCAAGCAGCATTCTTGAAAAGGGACAAAAGAACCAGCAAGGTCCGCTGATCGTTCAGAACAAATACGGCCAGATCATCACTATCGAACCGATCAAAGAGACCTTGCAGCCATCTCCTGCAACGACCAACGTGGCGAGCAATCAGGTTCTGCATCAGGATGGCAACAATCTTGATTTTCAGGGGCGCTTCATTCAATCCCATCTTCCGAACGAACCCTCCGCCAAAACGGCCAATAATTCTGAGAACGCGGCCATGGCCAACGATCAGAGCCAATCAGGTTTCTTTGGTGGACGGCAGCGGGAAGGTGGCAATGTACGGACCCCGGAAAATGGAACCGGATTCCAGGAAGGCAGTCCCCTATCTCTGAATACCGCGCCCTTGTCCTTTGGTTTGCAGATGAACCAGAGCCAAGGCAGCATCACCGCCGCACAACTGGGCTCCACCACCGGAGCCTCGTATCAGCTTGGATCAGGCACCATGGTCCCCGAGAGCACGGTGGTCGATCAGATCATTACCCATTTTTCGGTGAACAAACGTCTGGAAAACGGTTCGGTCACCTTGAAGCTCAATCCCCAGGAACTTGGGGAGTTACGTATGGAAATCAAGATTGAGCAGGAGAATGTCAAAGCCCACATCATCGCTCAATCATCCCATGCCCAGGACATGATCGACCGCCATATGCCGCGCCTTCGCGAAGCACTGGAACAACAGGGATTGCATCTTCAAGAGGTGGAAGTCAGTATCGCCAACAATGATAATGCAGCCGGCGAACGGTTCCAGAACAGCGAGGCATGGCAGCAACAGTCGCAGCAATTTTCCCCCGGCAAAAAGACGGCCTCCGCAGTCCCCTTTGAAGTGGAGGAGCTATCCGCCGATGCCAGTGACCTGAAACAAAACTTCAATGCGATCGCCTGATCAAGGGAGCGACCTATGAGCACTATCAGCAGCGTGACTTCCTCGACGAGTTCCGCAACCTCGACAAGCAGCAGCACGCAAACACTCGGTCAGGATCAGTTCCTCACCCTGCTCGTTGCCCAGCTGCAAAACCAGGATCCGCTCAATCCTGCCGATGCCACCGAATTCACGGCCCAGCTGGCGCAATACTCTCAATTGGAACAGCTGTTCAATCTCAATGACGCCATGGAGGAGCTCACCACAGCCACCACCAAATCGCAGTCGATTTCAGCCCTCAACCTCATCGGGCAGGATGTGGTGGTCGAGGGTGACTCGTTGAGCTACAGCGATGCACCTGTTGATATCGGTTATAAAATTGACGGTTCTGTTTCCAGCGTGACTATTACCATCACCAACAGTGCCGGCAAAAAGGTAGCCACCCTTTCTGCTGATGAACTTGCCGAGGGCAATCACTTTGTCAGCTGGGACGGAAAAGATGCCAATGGTGACACCGTCTCCGCCGGGATCTATTCCTTTGCGGTCGATGCCACCAGTGGAGACAGCAGCGCCACCATAACGCCGCTGGTCCGCACCACGGTGACGGGTGTGGACCTCAGTGGCAGCGAGCCACAGGTGGCCACCGATTCTGGCAGTTACGGACTTTCTCTGATCTACGGAGCCTATGAGGACGATTCATCAACAGAAAGTAGCCAATGAAGGAAACTATTCGCCGTGAAAAAGAAACATTCAGGTGCGTATATTAGCTGGACAGGCAATAAACCTATCTCTCAAGCAACGGACGGCGCGGGGATAATTGAGAAAAAGAGACCACTGCAGCAATAAGCACATCTTTTCGCTCAACAACACAATCATTTTCAAATTATCCATTCGGTATCACCCACGCAGGAGGTTGTTATGGGGATTCAAAGCGCAATGTTCAGCGGTGTCAGCGGACTGAACACCAACTCCCAGGCGATGAGCGTCATTGGCAATAACTTATCCAACACCAATACCCTTGGATTCAAAGGCTCACGTTCCGTTTTCTCGGATTTGCTTTCCAGCAACATCTTTGGTTCCGGCGGCTCCTCCCAGGTCGGTCGCGGTGTTGGTCTTTCCACCGTTGATAATATTTTCAGTCAGGGCACGTTTGAGACCACATCCTCCGATACGGATGTGGCCATTGAGGGAGACGGCTTTTTTGTTCTGAAAGAAGAGGGCAACAGCACCCCCTACTACAGCCGGGCAGGTGCCTTTCGCTTCGACGATGAGGGATACCTGGTCAACCCGGAGGGGTTGATTGTGCAGGGGAAGGTATTTGACAGTATCGACAATGACGAGTTACTCCCGGGCGACCCGACAAATATCCAAGTCGCCAATGTGGGATTGATTCCGGCAAACGCGACCTCGGCCCTGACCTTCACCACCAACCTGGACGAAAACTCCACCGAACTCGGCTCCGGCGACAAGGTTGCGGAGCCGGCATTCACGCCATCAAACGACCCGATGACCACCTTGACCATCAACGGTACCCTTGTTGGCGGCACGGCGACAACTTCGGCGGGGAAAATAGCTGAAATCAATGCCCTCTCTGCGACCACCGGCGTCACTGCAACCCAGGAAGGCAACAATATGGTGTCGACTACGGCAACCAGCGCCTTTGCCGCCCTCAGCTACGGGGACATTGAAATCAACGGTGTCTCGATAGTCGCGGTCACTGCCGGTACGGATGCGACGACTCAGGCGGAAAATGTGGCTGCGGCCATCAACAGCCTGACCTCGAGCACAGGTGTGACCGCCACAATCGGCGATGGCAGCAATGGTGCCGCTGTCAACGCAATCATTCTCTCCAACACAACCGGCGATGAAATTACCGTATCCCTTTCCGGGTCAGCAACAACCGCGAACACGGGCCTCGTGGCAGGTACGGTTATCGAAGGTGAAAACGGGGTCATCTCTCTCCACACGGACATGAGCAACTCGAGCATCACCCTGGGCGGCAATACTGACTCGATCGGTATGAACACAGGAACCCTTACCGTAGAAATCGACACCTTCATCGACCCGACCGACAAGGACACCTACAACTATTCCGCCTCAAGCGAAATATTCGACTCGCTGGGTGAATCCCACCTCGTGACGGTCTATTGGCGACTCGTCGACGACTCGACCAACACCTGGAATATAGGCTATACTGTCGATGGCGACAACACCACCCCCATTGCTGCGGTCGAAGATCCGGATCGAACCCCATCGGTCCCCCTTGATTTGACCTTTGATGAAAACGGGAACCTGCGTGATACCACCGGCGACGGTATCATCGACCCGCTCACCGTCTCCATCACCCTGCCCGCATGGACCAACGGCGCCCAGGTTCCGCAAACCATGGATCTGTCGTTCGACTGCACCCAGTATGACAGTGATTCCATCGTCATCGGCCAAGACCAGAACGGCTATGCCGCAGGCGAGCTCACCAATGTCGCCATTGGCAGTGACGGCATTGTCATTGCCTCCTATTCCAACGGCAAACAGGTCAATATCGCTCAGCTGGTGCTTGCAAAATTTCAGAACCCCGGAGGCCTGCAACTTGCCGGATCAAACCGGTACATTGCATCCAATGAGGTGGGGACCATTCGTATCGGTCTCCCTGGACCAGAGCTGGGCCAGGTCTTCACCAACTCACTGGAGCAGTCCAATGTGGATATGGGGCAGGAGTTTGTCAAAATGATCACCAGCCAACGCGGCTTCTCGGCGAACTCGAAAATCATCACCACTGTCGATGAGATGCTCACCGAACTGATCAATCTTAAACGGTAATCGTAAATTTCCGTCAATAATTTGACTGCAAGCAGCACCCCCACCCCGGAGGTGCTGCTTTTTTTTATTTCTCTCGGACAATGAGCCCCCTCGTTCTTCCCATCCCCGCACAGCCGACACGACCAAAATCACCTCAACAACTATCTCATTTGATTCATTATTGTCGTTCACGTAAAAAGACCCGAGAACGACGTTTCGAGCTTCGCACGTTGCTGATTTCAAGATGCGTGACATTCAGGCTTTTGACTTTTCACCAAGCCCTCATTATTGAAAAGAACCATCCGTTTTCTCTCAAGCTTTGACACTGAGAGTTGGGTAAATTGTCACAACCTTGAACATTAAATATAATAAAATCAGATTGTTACGCAGCTAAAAATGACGCTCTCAAGGCTTTTTCGAGAACGGCAACACTTGGCACTTTGCTTGCTTTCTTGATCTTGCAGAGTTTTTTCGCTACAGTCCGACAATTGCAGAAAAAACTCTTCGTTTCTCAGGTTACTCACTCTTGCCCGTGAAGGAAAACCCGCGTGGATATTGCAACCCTCATCGGTATTGTTTTGGCGTTCGGCCTCATGATATGGGCAATCCTCATGGGCGGCCCCCTCACCATCTTTATCGATGTGCCATCGCTCGCCATTGTTTTCGGTGGCACCCTGGGCGTTTCGCTGATTAACTTCCCCTTGGCCGATATTCTCGGAGTGATAGCAATCTTTAAAAAGACGGTCCTCATCAAGGAGGCGAATACCAACAAACTGATCGAACAGATGATTGATTTTGCCAACAAGGCCCGCAAGGGCGGTATTCTCTCCCTCCAGGATCAGATTGACACCATCGAAGACCAGTTCATGGTGAAAGCCCTGCAGATGGCGGTCGACGGACAGGAACCGGCTGAGCTCAAAGCGATGCTGCTCAACGAAATCGACAATATCGCCGCTCGCCATGGCAATGGCGCGACCATTCTTGACACCATGGGCGCCATCGCCCCGGCCATGGGCATGGTCGGCACCCTGATAGGTCTGGTGCAGATGCTGCAAAACATGAGCGACCCGGCTGCCATCGGACCGGCCATGGCCGTTGCTCTGCTCACCACCTTCTATGGCGCTGTGCTGGCCAACATCCTTTTTATTCCCATGGCAGGAAAGCTGAAAACCCGCTCAAAGACGGAGATCCTGCAGAAGACCGTCATTACCGAGGGAATGGAATCGATTCTCTCCGGTGAAAATCCACGTATCATGGAACAACGGCTCCACGCCTATCTTGCACCGAAAAAGCGCGAGTCAGTGTTTAAATAAGGAGGATGAATCATGGGGAAGTGTCCAGAATGCCCGCCCGCCGGATTGCCGATGTGGATGGCCACCTACAGTGACCTCGTCACCCTGCTCCTGACCTTCTTTGTCTTGCTCCTGACCATGGCCAGCATGGACCCGACCAAATTCGTCCAGGCAAAGACCTCCATTGAGGCGGCCTTCGGCTGGAGCACCAAGGCTGCGCCCGTGCCCTTTTCCATTCCGATCATTCCCTCGCCGCCCAAAGCGCAGTTCACGCCTATCCCGCGCCAATCGCCGATCCAGTATTTCAAGCGCATCAAAACCGACCTGGAGATGACCAAGCTTGACAAACAGGTCGAAACGGTTCAAAAAGACAATGATTCCATAATATTGCGCATTAATGACAGCGTCCTCTTCGAACCGGGGCAAACCGAACTGAACCCCGCCTCCTACCCGATTCTGCGTAAGGTGGCTGATATCATTCGTCCCCTGCCGATGACCATGCGAATAGAGGGGCACACCGACCCGACACCGGTTGGTGGACGCAAAACGACCAACTGGGACCTCTCGGTTGCACGCGCGGTTTCGGTCATGGCCTTTTACGAGCGAGGAAAGCTCTTCAACCAGGACCGAATGTCAGCAGCCGGGTACGGGGCCGACCGCCCGGTGGTCCCCAACACCACCCCGGAAAACATGGCCCAGAATCGAAGAGTTGATTTCGTGCTGCGCAGTAACCGACCGGTCAATCAAGACGGAAGACCAGCCACCCCCATCCCCTTTTAAGCAAGGGCCAGACTCGAACAGGATGATATCATGGCAGAAAAAGAAGAGAAAAAAGACGTTGCCGCTGAAGAGCCGAAAAAGGGTGGAAAGAAGAAACTGATCATCATCATCGCCGCAGCGCTGATCCTGCTGCTTGCCGGCGGTGGTGGGGCCTATTACTTCCTCATCTTCAAGCCCAAACAGGAAGAACTCAAACGCAAGCAGGAAGAGGAAAGCAAGGCCGCTGCGTTGATCAAACCGGTTCCGGAAGATGCCGAGATCGGCCCCATGGTCGAGATCAAGGAGTTTGTGGTCAACATCATCGGTGAGGAAGCGGCTCATTACGTCAAAGCGTCCCTCTCCCTGGAACTGGACAAGCAGGAGACCACGGAGGAGGTCAACAAGCGCATGCCGCAGATACGGGACGCCATCCTCCTCCTGATCGGCAACAAAACCTTTGATGAACTCCAGGATCTGCAAGGCAAGAACCAGGTCAAGGCCGAATTGAAAAGTAAAATCAACTCGTTTCTCAAAACCGGCAAGGTAAGAAACGTCTACCTCACCGACTTCGTGGTCCAGTAAGCACTGTGGAACCCATACTTTCCAAACAAGAAATCGCCGATCTGCTGGCGGCAATCAAAGCCGGCAAGGTGTCGACCGACCTGGTGGACTATGACCCGCAACGGCGGCGGCGTCACATGCCCTCCACGGAGATTGATCTTTTTCAGACCTATGATCGCGCGCAGAGCACAGGGGAGATGCGGGTTCCCAACCTGGATATCGTGCTTGACAATTTTGCCCGCAGGTTCTCCACCAGTCTCACCAACACCCTGCAGCGCAACTTCTCGGTCGACCGCGAAGAAATCTCCACAACCAACTTCCAGCAAAGCCTTTTGGATTTGAAGAGCCAGGGCGCTGTCGGCATTTACGGGCTCTCGCCCCTGAAGCATGGCTGCCTCTTTCATTTCGACAACCTGATGGCCTTCACCCTGTTAGAAATCATGCTCGGTTCCGGTCAGTCCAGTGAGTCGCTGGCCCTGGACCGCAACCTGACCACCATCGAAATGGCCATCCTCCGGACCTGTATGCAGGACATCAGCCATGACCTGCAGGCGGCCATGCGCCCGGTGCTCGAATTGCAGACCTCCTTGACCAAGGTGGAGAACAACTTCAGGCTGGTCAGCATCGTCGAGCCGGAAACAGAGGTCCTGGTCAGCAGGTTTCATATTCGCCTCTCCGGAGAACAGTGCGGCCAGATGCGGCTGATCGTGCCCTATGTCACCCTTGAGCCCCTACGGGAAAAATTCAAGGCCCTGGTCACCATAACCCAGGCCTCGACCAACAGCTGGACCAGGGCAATCCTGCACCAGGCCCTGGAAATGGAAACCACGGTCATTGCCAGTTCCGGTCATTTCGATATGACCATCCGCAAGATTCTTAGCCTGAAACCGGGAGATATCGTCGATCTCCCCTACAACCCGGATCAACCATTGACGGTCATGGTCGAAGACAAGCCCCTCTTCCTGGCCATTCCCGGGGAAAGAAACGGCAAAAACGCCTTTCATATTACCGGACGCTACAGCAACAGATTAGGAGGCATCCATGGCACCCCCTGAGGATATGGAACAGGAACGATCAAACACCTTAAATCCTGAAGAAACGGCAGAATTGCTGCACGAGCCCGAGGTCCCCTCCAGCCATCACAACGCATACGAGGGGTACTCGAGGGAGTTGGAATTTCTCTACGACGTGCCTTTGCAGGTCTCGGTCGAGGTTGGGCGGGCCCGGATTCTCTTGAAGGATCTTCTGCAGATGGGCGAAGGGTATGTGGTTGAACTGGATAAACTTGCCGGCGAGCCCCTGGATCTCTATGTCAACTCTCGCCTGATCGCCCGCGGAGAGGCGGTCAAGGTCGGTGACAAGTTCGGCATCAAGCTCACGGAAGTGGTCAGCCAATCCGATAGGGTGGAAAACCTGGGGTAAAGGATGCGTACTGTTCTCATCTGCCTTCTCCTTGCCTGGCCTGTGGTGGCTATTGCGGCGGAGTATCCGTCCATGACCAATGCAGCCCTGCAGACGCTGTGGGCCCTGCTCATTGTCGGCGGTCTGATTCTTGCCCTGTATGCCCTGGCGCGGAAACGTCTGTTAGGGGGGAAACTGGGCGGCAACCATATTCGGGTGGTTGAAATGCGCCCCTTGCTGCCCAAGGCTAGCCTGGCTCTGGTGGAAGTACGGGGACGGGAATACCTTTTGGCCATCAACGGTGGCAACATCCAGCTGCTGGCCGACCTCGGCAGCGGCGAATCCCTCCCCCCCGCCGATTTTTCCAGCATCCTGGCGGACAACAGATGAAGCGGCTTCCCCTCCTGCTGTCCCTGCTCGTGGTTCTACTGCCGGCTCTTGCCTGGGCTGTCAATCTTCCGACACTCTCACTCGGTGTCAAAGATGCCGCCACTCCCGCGGAGGTGTCGACTGCGCTCCAGGTCCTGCTGGTGCTGACCATCCTCACCGTTGCCCCTGCAATCCTGCTCATGACCACTGCCTTCACCCGCATCGTGATTGTTCTCGGATTCGTCCGCCAGGCCATGGGCACCCAGAACACACCGCCCAACCAGGTCATTCTCGGCCTAGCCCTGTTTCTCACCTTTTTCGTCATGGCTCCGACTTTGAATACGATGAACAGGGAAGCGCTCCAGCCCTACATGAAGGAGACAATCACCCAGCAGCAGGCTTTGGAACGCGCCGTGGGGATCATGCGCACTTTCATGTTTTCCCAGGTCCAGGAGAGCGAGTTGCAGCTCTTCATCGACATTACCAAGGAAAAACAGCCTGAAAACAAAAAGGATGTCTCCTCGTCGATACTCATCCCTGCTTTCATGCTCTCTGAACTCAAGCGGGCCTTTCAGATGGGGTTCATGATTTACGTGCCCTTTCTGGTGATCGATATGCTGGTGGCCTCGGTGCTGATGTCCATGGGCATGATGATGCTGCCGCCGATCGTCATCTCCCTGCCCTTCAAGCTCTTGCTATTTGTCTTGGTCGATGGCTGGCAATTGGTGGTCGGTTCCCTGATGAAAAGTTTCGGCTGAGATACCCCCTCAAGGAGGAAGCCATGTTGTCGCCGCAGGCGGTTATTCATATCGGCAGGCAGGCCGTGCAGACAGTCTTGATGACCAGCGCCCCCATGCTCATCGCAGCCCTGGTGATCGGCCTGATTATCAGCATCTTTCAGGCGGCGACCCAGATCAACGAGCAGACCATGACCTTTATCCCCAAAATCGTGGCCGTCTTCGTCACCCTGCTCATCTTCGGCCCCTGGATCATGGAAATCCTGATCACCTTCACCACCGGCATCATCACCCAGATAGCCGTTGTCGGCCGCTAAAGATCTGCCTGCGCATCGTCCATGGACCTGCCGTTCATCCCTCTTGGTCATCTGCAGAGCTATCTGCTCTGCCTGGCACGGGTACTTGCCCTTCTGACCGCCATCCCGGTGTTTGCCGGCATTCAGATGACCGCACAAATCAAGATCGGCCTGGCGATCATGACCAGCCTCCTCCTTTTTCCGGCGATGCTGCCCTACACCCCCAAAGAGTCCCTTTCCCTGGCGACCTTCGGCATCCTCATTGTCAACGAGGTCATCTTGGGGACCCTGGTCGGGCTCGTGTCCCAGATGGTCCTCGCTGCAGCCAGTTTCGGCGGCACGGTCATCGGCTACCAGATGGGATTTGCGGCAGCCAATATCTTTGATCCCCAGACCACCCAGCAACTCTCGTTGATGAGCCAATTCATCAATATTCTCGCCCTGCTCGCCTTCCTCACCTTCAATGTCCACCACTATTACTTTCAAAGTATCGTCGATTCCTATCGACTGCTGCCCCCCGGATTTCTCGACTTTTCGCAAGGGGCGGTCGAACAGCTGATGCGTCTTGCCTCGCAGATGTTCGCCCTTGGGGTCAAATTCAGCGCACCGGTGCTCGCCCTGCTCCTGCTCACCAACCTAGTGCTGGGCATTCTTGCCCGTGTCTTCCCCCAGCTCAACGTGTTCATGCTCTCCTTTCCGCTCAACATCGGCATCTCGTTTCTCGTCATAGGCCTGACACTGGGTGCCACATTCTCCGTCCTGCGCCGTGAATTTGACACCATGATCGAACACATCCTCCAGCTCTTCTCGCTTCTCCACTGATTTTCCTCCATATTCCGCCTTCAACCATGGCGTGCAGAACATTGCAAACCGGTGTGTATCTTGCTTTGTTAGTTTCTAACCACTGAAGAGAACGCACTGATTGCAGATAAACACCCATTGCGCGCAGTCACTGATGGATGCCCATGGCTGAAGACAACTCCTCCGGGGAACGGACTGAATCCCCCTCGGCGAAACGCCGAGCCGATTTTCGTAAAAAAGGGCAGGTGGCCCAGAGCCGCGAGGTGCAGACTGCGGCGATGTTCACCCTGCTGCTGCTGTTCTGGTTTTTCTTCGCCCCGGTCTTCTGGGGGAAACTGGAACACCTGATTGCCTCGATCTGGAGCGCCAGCGGCGAATACGATATCACCGCCTCGTCGCTGATGCAGCTTGGTTATCATCTCGGCGCCGGCCTGGCCCTGATCCTCATTCCCCTGTTTCTCGTGGCCATGATTGTCGGTTTTTTTGCCAGCTTTCTCCAGATCGGCTGGCTGTTCACCACCCAACCCCTGATTCCGGATCTGAGCAAGCTCGATCCCATCAAGGGCATGGGACGTTTCTTCTCCAAACGTGCCATTGTCGAGGTGATCAAGTCCCTGCTCAAGGTCGGCCTGATCGGTTGGGTGGCCTTTACGACCATTCAAGGGGAATTCGACAAATCCCTAGTGCTCACCGAGATTCCGGTGAGCGGCACCCTGCTCTATCTCGCCCAAACCGCAGCCCTGGTCATGGCCAAGGTGGCGGCCATCATGATCGTTTTGGCCATCCTCGACTACTCCTTTGTGCGCTGGGAGATGGAAGAGAAGATGAAAATGACCAAGCAGGAACAGAAGGAGGAGATGAAGGAGACCGAAGGCGATCCGCACATCAAGTCAAAAATCCGTTCCATCCAGCAGCAGATGGCCAGGCGGCGGATGATGGCCGCGGTTCCGGAAGCGGACGTGGTGATCACCAACCCGACCCATATTGCGGTGGCCATCCAGTATGAGGCCGGCAAGATGGAAGCACCTGTAGTCCTGGCAAAAGGGCAGGAATTGGTGGCGGAAAAGATTCGCGAAATCGCCCGAGAACACGACATACCGCTGGTCGAGAACCCTCCCGTGGCAAGATTATTGCATTCAAAGGTTGAGGTGGGCCAGTCCATCCCTGAAGAGATGTTCAAGGCGGTGGCGGAAATCCTGGCCTATGTCTACTCACTCAAGGGCAAGCGGTAATGGAAGCAACAGGCGTACGGGCATACCTTGATCCTAATAAGGTCAAGGCACTCCTGCAGCGAAGCGACATCATGGCTTCGATGGGGCTGATCGGCATTCTCATGCTGATGATCGTCCCCCTGCCGCCAATGATTCTCGACCTTTGCCTGTCGTTGAACATTACCATCGCCATTCTCATCCTCATCATCAGCCTCTATACGGAAAAGGCGGTCGAATTCTCTATATTCCCCTCGATTCTGCTGACCACCACCCTCTTCCGTCTCGCGCTCAACGTCGCCTCCACCCGCCTGATCCTGCTCCACGGCAACGAAGGCATGAATGCGGCCGGATCGGTGATCGAGGCCTTTGGCCAGTTCGTGGTCGGCGGCTCCTACGTGGTGGGGCTGGTTATCTTCGTCATCCTGGTCATCATCAACTTCATCGTCATCACCAAGGGTGCCGGCCGTATCGCCGAGGTTGCCGCCCGCTTTACCCTGGACGCCATGCCGGGCAAGCAGATGGCCATCGACGCCGACCTCAATGCCGGCCTGATCGACGAGGCCAAGGCCCGGCAGCGCCGTGAAGAAATTTCCGCCGAGGCCAACTTCCACGGGGCCATGGACGGTGCCTCGAAGTTCGTTCGCGGCGATGCCATTGCCGGTATCATCATCACCATGATCAATATCGGCGCAGGCTTCATCATCGGTGTCCTCCAGATGGGCATGCCCATTGCCGAGGCAGCGAAGAACTATACCATCCTCACCGTGGGCGACGGTCTGGTCGGGCAGGTTCCGGCACTGATCATCTCCACCGCCGCCGGTATGCTGGTCACCCGCTCCACCGGTCGCGAGGATTTCGGCACCGAACTCAAGGCCCAATTCACCCGTTACTCCAAGGCACTGTGGGTCGTCTCCGCCATCCTCCTCGGCTTTGCCCTCATCCCCGGCCTGCCCTTTGTCCCCTTTCTCATCCTCTCCGGCCTGCTCGCCTATGTCGCCTATCAACTGGACAAGGCGGAACGGGAAAAACAGATCGAGGCAACCATGGCCGAACAGCAACGGCCGCAGCCGGTGGCCAAACCCGATCAGGACTACGAGAAGATGCTCAATGTCGACCTGATCGAGCTCGAGGTCGGCTATGGCCTGATTCCCTTTGTCGATGCCAACCAGGACGGCGAGCTGCTGACCCGCATCCAGGCCATCCGCAAGCAGTTCGCCCTCACCTCGGGGTTCATCGTGCCGCCGGTGCATATCAAGGATAACCTGCAGCTCAACCCCAACCAGTACACCATCAATCTCAAGGGCGTCTCCATCGCCGGCGCCGAGATGATGCCCGGCTACTACATGGCCATGGATCCTGGCCTGGTCACCGAGACCATCAAGGGGCTGCCGACCACCGAACCGGCCTTCGAATTGCCCGCCATCTGGATCACAGAGGACAAGCGTGAGCGCGCCCAGATTGCCGGCTATACCGTGGTCGACTGCATCACGGTCATGGCCACCCATATCAGCGAGTTGATCAAGAAGCACGCCTACGAGTTGCTCGGTCGCCAGGAAACCCAGACCCTGATCGACAACCTGGGCAAGACCTATCCCAAACTGGTCGAAGAGCTGGTGCCCAATGTCCTCAACCTCGGCACCATTATGCGGGTCCTGCAGAACCTCTTGCGGGAAGGGGTCTCCATCCGCGACCTGCGCTCCATTCTCGAGACCATGGCCGATTACGCCAACATGACCCAGGACAGCGACATCTTTACCGAGTATGTCCGCCATGCCCTCTCCCGTTCGATTTCAACGGCCTACACCTCCGACGACGGCACCATGTCGGTCATCACCATGGATCGCAAGGTGGAGGAGTCCATTCAGTCGGCAATCCAGCATCGTGAACGTGGCAGTTATCTTGCCCTGGATCCGAAAACCGCGCAAAAAATACTCGACAACCTCAACACCATCATCACCAACAACACCATGGGCATGCCGCCGGTGCTGCTTGTCCTGCCGCAGATTCGTCCGCATGTGCGCCGGCTGACCGAACGCTACTTCCCCAACCTGGCGGTCCTGTCGCACAATGAGATAACCAGCCAGGTTCGCATCCAATCCATCGGCACGGTGACCATCAATGCAAGTTAAGGTCTTTGAAGCAAAAGACATGGCCACGGGCTTGAAAATGGTCAAGGAGGCACTGGGACCCGATGCCCTGATCCTTTCCACAAGGACCATCCGCAGCGGCAAGTTCGGCATGCTCGGCAAGCCGATGATGGAGATCACCGCAGCGGTCGACAACGGATGGCAGGAGCCTCAATCCGCCCGACCAACGCAGCCGCGTCAGCAGGAGCCCAAACAGCAGTGGCGCCCCTCGCAGGAAAGACGGATGCAGGCAAGCCAGACCTATCAGGCCCAGGAGGAGATTTCCTACGAGGACATCTGGAAGAAGCATCAAGTCGAACAGATCCCGACTCGGCCGCAGCAGGAATCCCGGGGTCAAGGCGCAGAGAACCAGGATATTCAACGGGAGCTGGCCGAACTGCGCACCATGGTCAGGGGGCTGTCCAACCGCCTCGGCGGCAACGAACCCATTCCCCAGCGGCAGACCTCCATGGAACCCGAGTTCACAGCGCCTGCGGGCACAACCGCAGCAGACCCGATTGTCAGTCTTTTGACAGGCTACGGCCTCAACCTGGAAACCGCCCAGGTCGTGGCCCGTTTTTCCCGGGACACCCTGGAACGGAGCGAGCGCCTCAGCCAGGAGGATCTCAACCAGACTCTCAAATCCACGGTTGCCCGCCTGTTCAGCACCCAGCAACTCTTTGCCGGGGAAATCGGCAACCAGCGGCGGATCAGCCTCATCGGGCCGACAGGCGTGGGCAAGACCACGACCCTGGCCAAGATCGCCGCCCACTACCTCTCCCGCTACGGCGGGCGCATCGGGCTGATCACCATCGACACCTACCGTATCGCTGCGGTCGAACAGCTCAAGGTGTACAGCGAGATCATGCGACTGCCGCTTGAGGTGGTGATCAAGCCCCAGGAGTTGGAGCAGGCGCTGGACAAATTTCAACATTTTGACCTGATCCTCATCGATACCGCCGGTCGCAGCCCCAAAAGCGGAATGGACATTCAGGAACTCGCGACTTTTCTCAAGCCCCGGCTCGGGATTGAAAACAACCTCATGCTTTCCGCCACCACCCGGGAACGCGAACTGGAAGAGACCATTCGCCGCTTCTCCCTGCTGCCGGTCAGCAACTTCATTTTCAGTAAGATCGACGAGTGTGATCAGTTGGGCGTCCTGCTCAACATCCACTATAAAAATGATACGCCGATATCCTTTCTCACCAATGGCCAGCGGGTGCCGGAAGATTTGCTCTCACCCACGCCCGGGGATATCGCCGATCTTATCATAAACGACCACGGATACCCGACCCATGGCTGAAACAACAGGACATACCACGGATCAGGCCGGTACTCTGCGGGCCATGAATGCACAAGTCACCACGCAAACCCGCGCAGGCCACACCACCCGGGTTTTTGCCATCACCAGCGGCAAGGGCGGAGTGGGCAAGACGGCGGTGGTCGCCAATATGGCCGTGCTCCTTGCCCGCATGGGAAAACGGGTGCTGATTCTCGATGCCGATCTTGGCCTGGCCAATATCGACGTGGTGTTCGGCCTTGCCCCCGGCCACAACCTCAACCACTTCTTCTCCGGTGAACAGGGATTGGAGGCCATTCTCACCGACGGCCCCGAGGGGATCAAGATTTTGCCGGCCGGTTCAGGCGTACAGCGGTTCACCCGCCTGGACTCCCATCAGAAGATGCGCCTGCTCGAGGCGCTTGACGCGATGAACAACGATTTTGATTTCGTACTCATCGACACCGAGGCCGGCATCTCCGAAAACGTGACCTACTTCAACACCGCAGCCCAGGAGATCCTGGTGGTGACGACCCCGGAACCCACGGCCATCACCGATGCCTATGCCCTGATGAAACTGCTCTCCAACCAGTATCACGAAAAGCATTTCAACCTGATCGTCAACTTCATCAAAAACGAGGACGAGGCCCTGGATGTCTATCGCAAGCTGACCATGGTCGCCAATCGCTATCTGGACATCTCTATTGATTACATCGGTTCAATTCCCCGTGATAAAATGATGGTGGATGCGATTCGCAAACAGAAAGTTTTGGTGCAGCTCTATCCGGAATCGAAAACCGCCGGAGCCTTTGAAGCACTCGCCAGAACCGTTGTCCAAGAACCCCAGACCCTTGAACCCAAGGGATCGATCCAGTTTTTCTGGAAACGACTCCTGGAATTCGGCAGCCGTTAGGGCCCGCCTCCTCGTAAACAGGGACGCTGACACTCATGATATCAATGATTCCACCGGTACCGCCTCTTGATGACCGCTCGCAGCTGATTCGGGAGAACATGCCGCTGGTCGAACTTGTGGTCCAGCGCATGATACCCCAGGTTCCCAGCTTCATGACCAAGGAGGACATGACCAGTGCCGCCATGGTCGGCCTGATCGATGCGGCCAACAAGTTTGATCCGAACAAGGGGGTCAAATTCAAGACCTTTGCCGAGTATCGGGTCCGCGGGGCCATCTTTGATGAAATGCGCAAACTGGACTGGTTTTCCCGCTCGATGCGGGACAAACAGAACCAGCTCACCCAGACCATGCTGCGCCTGGAGCGCCAGCTGGGCCGATCGCCGGAAGAGGATGAGATGGCCCAGGCCCTGGCATTGTCGATTGATGAATACCACGCCCTGCTCGCCGAGGTCAGCCACCTTGGCTGCGTGAGCCTGCACGAAACCCTGGACCACTCCGAGGAGGGGCGGAGTTTTCTCGACAACCTCGAGGATATCGGCGGCCCCATGCCCACCGAGATTCTCGAGCAGGAGGAAATGACCCGGGTTCTGGCCGGAATCCTCGAGGAGCTCTCGAAAAAGGAACGGCTGGTCATTGCCCTCTACTACTATGAAGAACTGACTCAAAAGGAAATCGCCGAGGTACTCAGCGTCTCCGAAGGCCGGGTTTCGCAACTGCACAGCCAGGCCCTGTTGAAGTTGCGCGTCAAACTGATCAACTCCGAACTGTATGAACCCTGAGGGGGGTGTTGCATCCTCTGGAAACGGTTCACGTTCATCCCAAGGTGACCTATGCTGACCATTTCCCCCCTGCTGCTTGGTTGCGGAATTTTCGTCGCCCTGCTCTGTCTGCTGATCATAGCCCTTCTCCTCTGGCGGAAACGTGTTGAAGACCGACTGCTGATCCAACGAATGCGCGGCCTGCAGCAAAAAATCGAATCCGCGCTCAACGACGAGGGGTTTGAGGCCCAGCGGACCATGTTCGGCCAGGCGCTGCAATCGGCCAGCCTGACAACGGAGCTGCAGCGGCCCCGGCTGGAAAACCTGGCCAAGCTGGACAAACAGGCCCCGGAAAAATATCGGATACTCGGCAAGTTGGCATCGCAGGGTCTCAATGTGGAGGAGATTGCCGCCATTCTGGGAGTTTCGCGGATCGAGGCCGATCAGCTGTTGAGACTAAGCAGCGTGGCCCAGATGCGTCAGGGGATGTAATCCTTCTTTCGCCAGTGGCCATGACCTTGGACATTAAACGGTTAAGAATCGCCAAAGACCAGCCGACAAGAAAGAAAACCAAGCAATTCCAACTGTAGAGGAACCATGGGATCGGGAAAATACAGCGCCTTGAGTGGAGCGATAGCCAGGGAGCAGGCCATGAGCAATGTGGCCTCGAACCTGGCCAACATCAGCACCACCGGCTTCAAGAAGAATCGGATCAGCTTTTCCTCGGTTCTTCGCGGTGCCCAACAGATCACGGATGCCAGCGGCAAGAATCTCGCCCGCATCCGCAAGATCAGCACCGACTTTTCCCAGGGAGGGATGCAGACCACCGACCGTCCGCTTGACGTGGCCATCGACGGCGAAGGCTTTTTCAAGGTGCAGAAAGGCCAGGAGTTTTATTACACCCGTGCCGGCCGCTTCATGCTCGATGAGAACGGCTTCGTGAAGACCGAAGATGGAGCCAATGTGCTGGGAGCCGGCAACAATCCCCTGCAGGTCGACACCACCCAGGGCAAAAACATATATATCGCTGAAACCGGTGAAATATCGGTCAACGGGGTTATGGGCGGCGTCCAGATCGGTGTGTACACCGTTGATGACGTCGAGCAGCTGGTCAAGGTCGGCGATTCGCTGTTTCGTCTCAAGGAGGGCGGAGATCAACCCCTGGCCACCGCCCGCACCCTCCAGGGGAATCTGGAGACCTCCAACATCAACATGGTGGAGGAGATGACCTCCATGATCGCCACCCAGCGGGCATTTGAAGCCAACACCAAGATTCTCGAAGGATATTCAAAACTTGGTGAAAAACAAGATGAACTCGGTTCCGTCAGTTAACGGCGGCGCCTCCAATTGAGTATAGACTGACGAGGCCAACTTATGCGCTCACTCTGGACATCAACCACCGGTATGTCAGCACAAAACCTGAACATGGACGTTATTGCCAACAACCTGGCCAACGTCTCAACCACCGGATTCAAGAAAAGTCGGGCCGATTTCCAGGACCTGCTCTATCAGATCATGAAGGTTCCGGGAAGCCCGACCTCGGCGGACACCAAATCGCCCACCGGCATTCAGGTCGGGCTGGGAGTCAAGCCGGCGGCGGTGACCAAGGTCTTCACCACCGGCGATATCGTCCAGACCCAGAACACCCTTGATGTGGCCATTGAGGGCCAGGGCTTTTTTCAGGTGCTGCTGCCCGACGGCAACACCGCCTACACCCGGGCCGGTAACCTGAAGATGGATGGCGACGGTCGCCTCACCACCTCCGATGGCTACCCGATCCAACCTGAAATCACCATTCCCGAGGACGCCCGCGAAATCACCATCAGCGAAACCGGTGTGGTCAGCGCCATTCTCGGCTCGGACACCACCTCCACGGAGCTGGGCAACATCGACCTGGTCGACTTCATCAACGAGGCCGGGCTGATATCCATCGGCCGCAACCTTTTCCGCGAAACCGAGGCATCCGGCACAGCCATTGCCGGCACCCCGGGCACCGATGGCTTCGGCACCCTGTTGCAGGGATACATTGAAAACTCCAATGTCAATCTGGTCGAAGAGATGACGCAGATGATCACCACCCAACGCGCCTATGAGATCAATTCCAATGTGATCACTACCTCCGACGAGATGATGCAAACCGTGACTAACATGGTGTAAGTTATTGATTTATAGATTTTTTCTTGTATGCATCGTTTGTCTTCTCCCCTGCGTGACGCTGGCCCGGGTCGCGGTGCGTTTTCAGGAGAACGCCACCGTGACCGGCCCGCGAATCGTTTTGGGAGATATTGCGCAGATCAGCCCGACCGGAAAGCAAGGCCAGACGCTGGCCCTGCTGCCGATAGCCTCTTCCCCTGCTCCCGGCAAGAGCAAGGATCTCTACACCGTCTCGGTGATAAATTCCCTGCGCAACCGCAAGGAGGTTGGGGACGTGGACTGGCAGGGCAGTCCGAGCATAAGCGTCACCCGCCTGGCGAGCAAGATCTCAAGGGCGCAGATCGAGGCGATCCTGGGGCAGTTCCTGCAGCAAAACAGCAACCGGTTGCCAAAGGCCGAAATCCGCCTCACCGTCCTCCATGCCCCCGATGAACTTATTTTCCCCAAGGGTGCCTTAAGCTGGAAGGTCATGCCGTCCAGGGCCGCAATTTTAGGGAGCAGCAGCTTTTCCATTGCCTTTGCGGTTGACGGACAACCGGCTGGCAACTGCGTGGTCCGCTGCAGGTTGGCCGCCCTGGGCGAGGTGGCCGTTGCCGCCCTGCCCCTGCGCAAGGGGGAGATCATTGGCGAACGCTCCATCCGCATGGAAAAGCGGGACCTGACCGGACTTGACGATCCCTACCGCAGCAAAACACCGCTGATCGGCCTGGAGGCAGCCCGCACCATCTCCGCCGGAACCGTTCTCGACCATGAAATCATTGCCGCACCCTCAATCATCAAAAGCGGTGAAATGGTGACCATTATCGCCCTCAAAGGACCGATGCGGCTGAGCGCCAAGGGGCTTGCCAAGGAAAACGGCCGTGAAGGGGAAATGATTCGGGTGAAAAACATCAGTTCAAACAAGGTCATCTACTGCCGGGTCAACCGTCCCGGCGTTGTCACCGTGGAGTTTTGACATGAACAGGAAAATGGCGTCTACTCTCTGTGAATCTCGGCAACTGCTGCTGGTCTCCCTCTCCGCCCTTGCCTGCGCGCTTCTCCTTTTCGGCTGCGCCAACCAGCATACGGTCGAAGTCGCCCCTGTCACCGAACCGCTGGAAGAACCGGTGGCCGGAGATGCCCGGCCACAATCGCCCGGAACCCTGTGGAACGGCGATGAAGGCAACTGGCTGGCAGATATCAAGGCTCGGCGGGTCGGCGATATCGTCACCGTGATTATCGAGGAGGAGGCCAGCGCCTCCAAGGAGGCAACCACGGATACGGATCGTTCCTCCAGTATTTCCGCCGGTATTTCCAGCCTGTTCGGCTTGGAGCAATCCCTTGCCAATCGAAACGCCAACCTCAACCCCTCTTCGCTGATCAGCGCTTCCACAGCCAATGATTTTTCCGGCGGCGGCAAAACCACCCGCTCGGAAAACCTGGCCGCAACCCTGACCACCCAGGTGGTCAAGGTCTACCCCAATGGCAACCTGAAGATCCGTGGCGGCAAATCGGTTACGGTCAACAACGAAAACCAGATCATCTACCTTACCGGCATTGTCCGCTCCTACGACGTTTCCGCAGACAATACCGTTGATTCGGGCAATATCCTCAACGCCCAGATTTCCTATACCGGTAAGGGATCGCTTTCCGATAAACAGAAGCCCGGCTGGTTGATGCGCATTTTTGACAACACCTGGCCGTTTTAAGATTTTTTGAGGAACCCACTATGAAACACCGTACTGTGCTTCCCCTGTTGTTGGTCCTTTTCTCGCAGCTTTGCTGCCTTGATAACGCGTGGCCCACCAGAATCAAGGATCTGGCGGATATCGAAGGGGTGCGGCAAAACCAGCTCATGGGCTATGGCCTGGTGATCGGCCTCAATGGCACCGGTGACGATATCAAAAAATCCGTTTTCACCAAACAGGCCATGGTCAATATGATCAAACGGATGGGCATGGCATTGACCGACACTGTTTTCAGTCAGATGAAAACCAAGAACGTGGCCGCGGTCATGGTCACGGCCCAGCTGCCGCCCTTTGCCCGTCCCGGCTCGGCCATCGATGTGCAGATCTCCTCCATCGGCGATGCCTCCAGCCTCTCCGGCGGTACCCTGCTGATGACGCCGCTCAAAGGTCCGGACGGCAACACCTACGCCGTTGCCCAGGGGCCGCTGGCAGTCGGCGGCATTGCCTTTGGCGGCAAGTCGGCCAAGGTGCAGAAAAATTTTCCCACCTCAGGACGCATCACCGGCGGCGCACTGGTGGAACGGGCCGTGAACTACGCCCTGCCTGCCTCGGGCAATCTGATCTATCAGCTGCGGGAGACCGATTTCACCACCGCCGCACGCATGGTCGAGGCCATCAACGCCCACTTCGGCAACGGCACGGCCCATCCCGTGGACTCCCGAACCATCAGGGTGCAGCAGCCATCGACCTTCCAGGGCGACATGGTCAACTTCATTGCCGATCTGGAAGGCATCGATGTCGAGCCGGATCAACCGGCTAAAATCGTGGTCAACGAGCGCACCGGCACCATTGTCATGGGCCAGGAGGTGCGCATCTCCACGGTGGCCGTCTCCCATGGCAATCTCAACCTGGTGGTCACCGATTCCATGCAGGTCTCCCAACCCAACCCGCTTTCCGGGGGAACGACGGTTGCCACGCCGACAACGACCGCCAACGCCACCGAGGATGCGGGCAACCTGGTGGTCATGCCCATGGGGGCAAACCTTGGCGACATAGCGCGAGCACTGAATGCCATCGGCGCCACCCCGCGCGATTTGATCGCCATTTTCCAGGCCATCAAGGCCGCCGGCGCCCTGCATGGCGAACTGGTTATTCTCTAAATTCAACGAGGCTTGCTGATACCAATGAGAACCACGCTTGACAATCCGCTGCTCACCGCACAAACGTCGACGGTTGATTCGCAAAAATCGCTCAAGGATCGCGCGGCACTGAAAAAGGCCTGTCAGGATTTTGAAGCCATATTTATCCAGTCGATGTTCAAATCGATGCGGAAAACCGTGCCCGACGGAGGTCTCTTTGCAAAGGACCACGCCACCGAAATGTATCAGGACATGATCGATCAGGAAATCGCCACCCGGGTTGCACAAAGGCAAAGCCTGGGGCTTGCGGATCAGATGTATCGCCAGATGGAAAAGGTACTTTCTGCCAAGAAATGATCGGGCCTCCAATTTTTTCTCGTTTTTTTTTTCATTTTTTCTGTAAAGTTTTTATTAACCACAGCCGATAAAAAGCTAACGGGAAAATGAACACTCCCGTCAAATGAGCCAGGATGGCCCAAAAATGCTGCAGGGAGGCGGGAAAATGGTTAATGAAATCAGCTCAAACAAGGCAAGTAGCTCCTTCTATTCATACAAGAACTTGAACGTGGATACCTCCAGCTCGCGGGCGACCCTCAACAAGGATGGCAGCCAGTCCATCTCCTCGGAGTCGGTCAGTTTGCGCAGCGAATCCACCTCGGCGCTGACCTATACCGGGTCCATGCAGCTCAAGGATGCAGCTGAAGCCGGGTACGAAAAGCTACGGGCCTATGTAGCCAATCTGCTGCAGGAACAAGGGGTGAGCACCAAAATAGCCACCAGTGACGGAGAAATCGACCTGAGCTCGATCGAACCCGAGCAGGCACAGGAACTGGTGAGCGAAGACGGCTATTTTGGGGTAGAAAAAACATCGGAGCGGATTTTTCAATTTGCCATTGGCATCGCCGGCGGCGATACTTCCCGCATTGACGCAATCAAAGAAGGCATCGATAAAGGTTTTGCCGAGGCCAAGAAGGCCTTTGGCGACTGGTTACCCGACATCTCCTATGCTACCTACGATGCGGTAATGGAAAAACTCGATAACTGGGTTGCGCAATCAGAGGCTGAGGCCTAATCCATTGATTTAAGGTGAACGTGATGACTGTCAACTTTTTCGGAATGCCTGGTAGGCCCATTGGTGGCCTGAATGTGAATCAGGTCAGCGATTCGCAAAAGTCGTCCAAAACAAAACCAGCAGAAGAAGTGTCCTTTGGCTCGACCCTTGAGAGTGCCCAGGCCGCCCAATCCACCAGCAAGGTAGAAGATCCCGAGCGTGCGGCACGGGTCCAGCAGCTCAAGGCACAGGTCAGTGCCGGTACCTATGAGCCTGATCTCGAGTCAGTCTCTGCCCAACTGCTCAAATTCTTGGTTGAAAGGTAAGACCATGGAGCGTGAAACTGTTCGCGAACTGTTGATTCAGCTGCGGGATACCATCCAGTTGGAGAGGGAGCATGCCAAGACCTTGGACCTCTCCGCGATGTTGGATGATATCCGCCGCAAAGAAACACTGATCAAGGTGCTCAACTCCGTCAAAGAACTGCACCCTGAAGATCAGCAGTATGCCCAACAGATTCAGCACGAGAATCGGCGCAATGCCTTTTTGTACCGGGCAACCTTGAACTGGATCCAGGAAACCATGGAATTTTTTGGACGAAGGTCAGCTCCCGTGACCTACACCCCGTACGGCAAAACCCGCAACTCTGCTGCCAACGGCCGGCTCCTCTCCGGCACCATCTGATCCAACGCCTCTGCCTATCAACCGCCATGTCTGGCGGTTTTTCTTTTTCATCCAACCTGTTGTAAAACTTCCGCAAAGAGCTTCCCCCCTAAACTCCCTCGCACTTTCTGCCGATAGTATCAATAGGTAACATTTTGTTGCATGCACGTATTGCCCCAGGGCAAGCGTCCACGGCAGCATGATCTATTCGCAACCATCCGGGGGATCAGCGCACCCATGACCAGCCTGCTCAATGCACTCAATGCCGGCAAAACCAGCCTGCTGACCAACCAAAAATCGATCGAGATCGTCGGCAACAACATCGCCAACGTCAATACCGAAGGGTATTCGCGGCAACGTGCCGAGCTCTCGCAGATTCCCGCGGTCAACTTCGGCGACTTCTTTGTCGGCCAGGGCGTGACCGTCTCCGACGTGAGCCGTGATTATTCGGTGTTTATCAACCGGCAGCTGCAGGACAAGACCATCGAATACGGCGAAGAGAGCGGAAAATCCAACTCGCTGTCCGAGTTGGAACGTATCTTTTCGGTGGGCGAAGACAACCTGGCCTCGCAGATCAACGACTTCTTCGACGCCTGGCAGGAGTTGACCGCCAACCCGAGCGGCGAGGTTGAACGGGATATCGTTCTCCAGCGGGGTGAGCTCCTGGGCGATGCCTTTGCCAGCATGACCGACGAGTTGGATACGGTTGTCTCCAACATGAACACCGAAATTATCGGCGAGGTGGATTACCTCAACGAAAAGATTGCGGAAATAGCCAAACTCAACGACCGTATCAGCCTGGTGGAAATTTCCGGACAAACCGCCAACGCCGCCCGTGATCAGCGGGATTTGATTGTCCAGGACCTCTCCGAGACCCTGGGCATCGAAACCTACACCGACAACCGGGGCATGCTCTGCGTGCAGCTTCCCGGCGGCATGCCGCTGGTGCAGGGCAATCTCTGCTCGACCATCAAGACCGTCACCAATGGGTCCAATGTCGATCTGCAGCTCGAAACCACCGGCGTCACTTTGGATATCGACCTGCAAAACCTGGGCGGCAAGTTCAAAGGGATGTTCGAGACCCGGGATGTGTTCATTGCCGACCTTCAGGAAAGCCTCAATACCCTGGCCATTGACCTGACCAGTGCGGTCAATGCGCAGCATGCTGCCGGCTACGGTTCCGACGGTGTGACCGGCCGGAATTTTTTCAACGATATTTCCGCCCTCGGCGTCGGCCAGGTCGCCAGCCGCAATGTGGCCCTGGCCATCTCGGATGCAACGGAGATTGCCGCGGCCGGCAATTCCACGGCAGCTCCGGGCGACAATGAAAACGCCCTGGCCATTGCCCAGCTTGAAATAACCCACCACGTCGGCACCACCGGTGACACCTTTGACAACTATTTTGCCAAAATGGTGGCCGATGTCGGCATCGAGGCTGCCCGCAACGAATTGGCGCTTTCCGGTGCGGAAGATGCCTCGGTGCAGCTGCAAAACCTCCGCGACGGCTATTCCGGAGTTTCCCTGGAAGAAGAAATGATCGACTTGATTCAATATCAACGCGGCTTTGAGTCTTCGGCCAAATTCCTTGCCACCGTCGACGAAATGATGAATGCCCTCCTCCAGCTCAAAGGATAAGCCATGAAAGCCACCCAAGGAACCACCTATAGAATGCTGGGATCCCGTCTCAACGACGTTTCCCTGCAGCTTGAAGAGCTGCGCTCCATAGGCGCAACCGGCAAGAAGCTGAACAAGGCCTCCGATGATCCAGCATCGGTCCGTCCGGTGCTCAATTCCCGCAAGCAGATTTCCAATATCGACCGCAATTTGGAGACCATGGGAAAATCCCTGGACACCATGCAGGCCACCGATGGCCATCTCGAGCATGTGGAAAACATCATGCAACGGGCCAAGGAAATCATGACCAATGCGGTCAACGGCTCCCTCAACGACAGCGACCTCACCGTTCTCGCCGACGAGATGGTGCAACTGCGCAAGGAGCTCCTTGATTCGGCCAACGGCATGGTGGACGGCAAGTACCTCTTTGCCGGGTATGAGGAGGATACCACCCCCTTTGTGGTCAATCCCGCCTACAACCCGACGCTGTATAACGCCAGCGACTCCTCGACCTGGCCCTATCTGTACCAGGGCGATGAAAACGCCACCTCGCTGGAGATCACCACCGGTGAGCGCATCACGGTCAATCTCACCGGAAACGATCTCTTCTTCGGGACCACAACCTGGGATTCGACCACCTCCACCAACAACAGCACGGAGTCCGGCCGTTACGATCTCTTCCTCGAACTCACCCAGGCGGAGGAGGCCCTGCGCTCCGGTAATGTGACCGACATGCAAACCTCCATAGACGACCTGGAAGGGGCCGCCGAACAGAATCGGCGCCTGCGCTCACAGCTCGGCAACCGCGCCAATCGGGTGGAAACGGCCATGGATTATCAGGAAGGGGTCAAGATCGATCTTGAGCAGATTCTTTCCCGTTATCAAGATGCCGATGCCATCGAGGCCTTCAACGCCATCGTCCAGCAGGAGACCGCCTTTCAGGCTGCGCTCAGTGTTACGGCCCAGGTTTCGAGCATGTCCATCCTCGACTACATCTAAGTGAGCCAACTGATTCAAACCGCTTGCCTTTTTTATTTATTTACACGATACTACCCCTAAAGATACTCTTCCTCGCCCATGCATTGCCCTTTTCAAGGCGCGGAGTGGGAGAAGCGTCTTGAACCTTATTTTTCATTCGGGATTTTCCGAACTGCCACAGGTATGCAACTATGCTGGTGTTGACCAGAAAGCCCGGTGAAGGCATTATCATCGGGGATAACATAACAATAAAAATAATCGAAATGAAAAGCGGCGGCATTCGTATCGGTATTGATGCGCCCCGGGACACCAAGATTTATAGGCAGGAAGTCTACGATCGCATCCGTCAGGAAAACATTGAAGCGGCAGCCGGTTGGGATATGAACGATCTTGATCTCCTCAGTGATCAGCTTGAAGGAAGGACGTTAAAAAAATGAAAACTATCAACACCCGTTTCGGTGAGGTGGAATACGATCCCTCCCACGTCATTCATTTTCCCGAGGGTTTGATCGGGCTTGATCACCTGAAAAATTTTTTGGTCATGCCCAATCAAAAAAAAGGGCCGTTGTTTTGGATCCAGAGCGTCGACGACCCCGCCTTTGCCTTTGTCGTAACCGATCCGACCAACTTTTTTCTCGATTATATGGTGATCCCGGATAGCGAGGAACGGCGCAAGCTGGAAATGCAAAACGACAGCCCCTGTTTCGTGCTGGCCATTGTCACTGTTGCCGCCAACAAGGAAATCACCCTCAATCTGCAGGGCCCGATACTGTATGCTCCGGAGTCCCGAAAAGGACTCCAGGTCATCTTGGAGGATCCCCGCTACGACATTCGCACCCCCCTGCCCTCGGTCAAGAAGTAACGTTTTTCCATTTCACATTTTCGAGCACCCGCGCCGGACTTTCTGCCCGGCGTTTTTTGTTGTATCCCCGCCTCTGCATGTCCGCATTTCAAGTTGCTCTTTCAAATTTGTCGTTCTCGTAAAAAGGCCCGAGAACGACGTTTCGAGCTTCGCAAGTTGCTGATTTCACGATGCGTGACATTCAGGCTTTTGACTTTTTACGAAGCCATCAAATTTGACAGCCTCGTGAAAAGTCAAAAGCCGAGAAATCACGGTTAGTCAAATCAATCAGTTAAAAGGCAAGAAACGTCGTTTTCGTGGTTTTTTACGAGAACGACAAATTTTAAACTGATTACTACTGACCTTCAGCTCAAGGGGAATAAAGACGAGATCCCTTGCATACGTTCGGGATGACATCGATGAGGCGGCTATGTCTAGGGAGCGTAGCGCCGCCCCGGGGTCATCTCGACCGAAGGGAGAGATCTCATCTTGTCTGCTGAGTTTTGGTGGTCATCAAAAATTTTAATGTAACATATTGTTACCTCGTTATTTATCACTTTTTCTTTTTCAAAAAAAAGCCTTAACCATTTCCCTCATTCCTCCGAAGAGTATTTCGAGAGAACGCAGTAAGCATTGAGAGAGCAGTTACGTTTGTATCGTTAGCCAAGGGTCAATCGTTGGACGACCAAGGCTAGAAAATTCATGGAGGAAACCATGGCTTTAACGATCAATACAAACGTTGCGTCCCTGAATGCCCAGAGAAATTTAACCAAATCCCAGGGAGACCTCGCCACCGCAATGGAGAGGCTGTCTTCCGGGCTTCGCATCAACTCCGCCAAGGATGATGCCGCCGGTCTCGCCATCTCCGACCGGATGACCTCCCAGATTCGCGGCCTGAACCAGGCTTCCCGAAATGCCAACGATGGTATATCCATGGCGCAGACCGCTGAAGGCGCGCTCCAGGAAACCACCAATATTCTCCAGCGTATGCGTGAGTTGGCCATCCAATCGGCCAATGACACCAACAGCTCGTCCGATCGCGCTTCCCTGCAGGCCGAGGTCAATCAGCTCCAGCAGGAAATGACCCGCATCGCCTCCAGCACCTCGTTCAACAATAGAAACGTGCTCGACGGCACCCTGAACAACGCCCAGTTTCAGGTTGGCGCCAATGCCAATGAAACCATTACCTTTTCCATTCCTTCCGCCAAGGCGGAAGACCTCGGCATCAATTCGCTGGAGTCGACCGCAACGCCTGCCAGCGCGGTGCCCGACACCACCCAATCGGTGGTTAGCATCACCGCGGTGGGCCCTGCAAACGATACCTCGGCCGGCAATGGCATCACCACTCAGACCGTCACCCTGACCAACGACGTCACCGGTGCCACCTCCACCCTCAACGTGCTGGCCGACATGTCGGCTGCGAACATCGCCTCTTTGGTCACCCCGGCTGTCACCGCATCCACCGGTTGGTCAGCGACTGCAACCACGACCGCAACCCTGGGCACCCTGCAGAATGCCGGTGATGTCAGCTTCACCCTGGCAGGCAGCGTCGGCTCGGCAGCCATCAGTGCAACAATTGCATCGACCGCCGACCTAACCGCGCTCAGCACGGCAATCAACAATGAATCGGCCAACACCGGCATCACCGCATCGATCAGCGGTAACGTGATCACCCTGACCGACTCCTCGGGTGCTGACATCAAGTTGGATGACTTCGCCAATACCGGTACCGGCACCCTGGATATGAGCGGTGTCACCCTCACCAGCGGTGGCACCGACTCCGCCACCATCGGCGGTACGGTTACCTTCACCGGCCCGGGTACAACCGCTGTTTCCGCTATCACCGGCGCCACCAGCGTCGACACCACCACAGCGGCCACCTCACCCCTTGGCATCGAGACCGCAACGACAGCAGCTGCCGACACCTCGGCAGGCAATAACGTTGTCGCCCAGACCCTGACCATTGTCGGGCCCGATTCCACAGAAACCGTTGATGTAGAGTTAAACGATAGTGCCTACACCATCGCCCACAACGTCAACCTGGAGACCTCACTCACCGGCGTAACCGCCGAAGCCCGGACCACGGCGACCATCTCCGACCTGGTCAGTGACGGTACCATCAGCTTCGAACTTACGGGCAGCAACGCCGATCCGATAGAGTTCAGTGCCACCGTCACCACCGACGACCTGACCTCGCTGGCCTCTGCCATCAATGATAAATCCGGCTCCACCGGCATTCTCGCCACCATCAGCGGCGATCTCAAGAGCATCACCCTGGTGCAGTCGGAAGGGTATGATATCAATATTGCCAACTATACCCACAGCAGTGACCTTGCAACCGATACCATCACCATCACCGGGAACGAGGGCGATGGGATTCAACTTGCAGGCGATAGTGCAAGTGTAACCGACTCCACGGTTATCGGTGGCGAGGTGACCTTCTACAGTACCGGTTCCTTCAACGTGCAAAGCACAGTGGATGGCGGTTTAGGCTCTATCTTTAACAGCAGTGCCGGTGTGGCCAACGCCAGTGACCTGACCTCGGTCGATACCATCGATATCAGTACGGTTGAAGGCGCCACCGAGGCGATCAAGGCGATTGACGGCGCGATCAGCCAGATCGACGATCTCCGCGGCCTGCTGGGTGCGATCCAGAACCGGTTCGAATCCACCATCTCCAACCTGATGAATGTTTCCGAAAACCTTTCCGCCGCCCGGAGTCGTATCCTCGATGCGGATATCGCCCAGGAAACATCAACCATGACTAAAAACAACATCCTCCAACAGGCGGGCGTCTCCATTCTCACCCAGGCCAACCAAACCCCGCAGCTGGCGCTGCAGCTGCTCCAGGGCTAATCGTCCCCATTTTCTCCGGAGGGCGCGGCAATCGCCCCTCCGGACTTCATTTTCAACAGTCAAGGACAGCGCCATGAAAATCGTCATGTTTCAATACAACAGGGAATCCTCCGCAATCATTCAACAAAGCGAACTCAGCCGAAAAAAGGACAGCAGGGCATTGACCCAAAATTCGATCCTTGCCAACGGCTACAACGACCGCTTCCTCTGGGAAGAGACACAGCCCCGCAAACCCAAGCCCAAAAGCGAATATATCATCCCGGGAAATTGGCAGTAAACGGTCGCTGATTGTCAAAGGCCCCTGCTCCACAAGAGCAGGGGCTTTTTTTATGTGATTACCACCAAAGCACAGCTTGAAAAGAGGAGATCTCTCCCGATGGTCGAGATGACCTCGGGGTGGTGCTGCGCTCCCTCGAAAGAGCAGCCTCATCGATGTCATCCCGAATGTGAGGGATTTCGTCTTTGTCCCCTTGAGCTGAAGTTCAGTGGTAATCATTTTTTTTTATGTGATTACCATCGAACCTCAACTCAAGGCTCTGTTTTTGAGATCCCTCTCATTCGTTCGGGATGACATCGAAATTGTGGGCCGCTCCGAGGAATGACGCACCACTCGGGGGTCATCTCGACCGAAGGGAGAGATCTCATTGCTTCAAAAAAAATATTTAAAAAAAAGCTAAACTTTTTCCCGGCAACGTTCGATACGCATAGTGAAGGAAAGGGGCGTCATAGAGGATTGCCCCCTGAATTTTTAGCACCATTCAAGAAAACAGTTTGTAAGGAGGCGCCGATCGGCGAAAATAGTTTCAAGTAGTCGGCAGTTTTTTTTACAGAAAAGCAGTACCCAAAAAACGGCAAGGATGCCGGATATAGAGAATGAGCCAAAAAATATTCAAGGAGGAATATCATGGCACTATCAATTAACACAAACGTAGCCTCTCTCAACGCTCAGCGCAACTTGGGTGCCTCTCAGTCCCAGCTTGCAAAATCAATGCAGCGACTCTCTTCCGGTCTGCGCATCAACTCCGCCAAGGACGATGCAGCCGGTCTCGCCATTTCCGACCGGATGACCTCTCAGATCCGCGGTCTGAATCAGGCGGTGCGTAACTCGAACGACGGTATTTCCCTGGCGCAGACCGCAGAAGGCGCGCTCCAGGAATCGACCAACATCCTCCAACGTATGCGTGAGTTGGCCGTCCAGTCCGCCAACGACACCAACAGCGCTTCCGACCGCTCCTCTCTGCAGGCAGAGGTCAACCAGCTCAAGCAGGAGCTGACCCGTATCGCTGAAACCACCACCTTCAACGGCAAGAACCTGTTGGATGGTACACTGACCTCTGCCCAGTTCCAGGTTGGTGCCAATGCCAATGAAACCATTTCCTTTAGCATTAATTCTGCCAAGTCCACTGATCTCGGGAACAACGCCCTGGAGTCGGTAAACACGACCTATGGTACTGAGGTTGCCACCTACGTAAAAACCGCCAGTGCTGCGGGTACCGAAATGGGTGAAGTAATTACTGGTGCAGCGACGAATGGTGTCACCGGTGAGACTATCACGATTAAAGATGCTGCTGGAACTGCTAATCAATCCTTCACCATCACGGCCAACATGGAGGCAGACGCAATTGCGTCCGGTCTTGATGGCCTCACCGGTGTTTCTGCAACGGCCACGAATCAGATTGAAATCGTCGGAACAACGGATGGCGGTGTTGGTACTTTAGCAATTGATAGCAACGGTACTGCAGTAACTGTAGCCGCTGGCGTAGACTTAACAGATGCCAGCGCCTTGCTTACAGCCATTACCGGGCATGCGAACTATGCCACATCAGGTTTCACCGCAGCCCTTAACGATGATGGAACCGGGGTTGTTTTAACAAACACCACAGGCAAAGACTTCACTGTAACTTCCAACGATGCGGGCGATTCGGTAACCGTTACCTCAATTAGCGGTGACTCTGCTGCGGTCAGCAATACCAACGCCACAGCTTCCGGTCGTGTCGACGTTGAACTCGATCCAAGCTACACTCTCGAGTCTTCACTTGCAACAGCTGCTGGCTACTTCGCCGACGGCGCAGCCAACACGGCTGTAACCACCGCCAAAGCAGGTCTTTCCGACACCACCGGCGGCAACAACACCGGCGCCCAAACCCTAACCATCGTTGGTCCGGAAGGCTCGGCTGCCGTTTCGGTTGCAGCCCAGAGCAGCGCCAATGCCATTGCAGGCCTGGTGAATGCCGAGTCTGTGACAACCGGTGTAACCGCAGAGGCGACGACCAAAGCGACCATCAGCGACTTGAGCGCCGACGGTTCCGTCAGCTTTACCCTGCAGGGAACCAACGATACCGCTGTTAATATCAATGCCACCGTCACCACCAGCAACCTTTCCTCGCTGGCCCAGGCTATCAATGACCAGGCAGGCAATACCGGTATTACCGCCACCCTTTCGGGTGACAACAAAAGTATCGAGTTGACCCAGTCTGAAGGTCATGACATCCAGATCGGTGACTTTACGCATAGTGCCGCCGGTGTCGCCGGCACCACTGCGACCGTCAACATTTCCGGTAATGAGGGAACGGCAACGGTCCTGACCGATGTTGCCGGTGCCGATACTACCGCGGAAGCCGCAGCCAATGCAGCCAACAACGACTCCACCGTCGTTGGTGGTCAGGTTTCCTTCTCCAGCTCCGGAAACTTCAACATTGCAAGTAACGTCACCGATGCCCAGGGATCTCTGTTTGACAAGACCGTTGCCGGCCAAGCCAACACCAGTACCCTGAGCTCGATCAACGAGGTGGATATCACCACTGTTGAAGGCGCAGCCGATGCAATCAAAGCCATTGACGGCGCCCTGATGCAGGTTGACAACATGCGCGGCGAGCTTGGTGCGGTCCAGAACCGTTTCGAGTCCACCATCTCCAACCTGAGCAACGTTTCCGAGAACCTCTCCTCGGCCCGCTCCCGTATCCTCGATGCGGACATTGCCCAGGAAACCTCCAACATGACCAAGCAGAACATCCTGGCCCAGGCCGGTGTCTCCATCCTGGCCCAGGCCAACCAGAGCCCGCAGCTGGCCCTGAGTCTGCTCGGATAATCTCCCTCTTCCCTGAAGGGACCGATGCCGGTCCCTTCAGGCTTCTGATATTTTTTCTCCATTACACGGAGGTAAGCAGATGAATATCGAGGCAGTCGGCAGCAATATCGCCAGTCCACCCCGCACTAGCGAGGCAAGCCAGCAGGTGGAGAACAAACGTCAGGCCAGCCAGGAAACCACCCCAAGCTCCTCGGAAGAGGAAAGCCAGGTCCAATCCGAGGAACTCCTTGATCAGATCAAGGCCCTGACGGAGGATGGTCTGTACAGCGTTCGCTTTGAACAGGAATCCGGCATCGACGATTTAGTGGTAAAGGTCGTGGACCGGGAAACCGATGAAGTGATACGGCAGATACCACCCGAAGAATTACTCAAACTCACGCAAAAACTGAAGGCACTGGCAGGAAATCTCATTGACACGATGAGTTAGCCGCTAGCCGAGGAGGACCCAGCCATGACGATTCAATTTGGCGGACTTGCAACAGGATTGGACACCAGCACCATCATCGAACAGCTGATGGAAATCGAGCGTGCACCGGTCACTCGCCTGGAAGCGGATCAGACCTGGCTGAACAATCGTCTGGAAGCCTTTCAGGAACTGGACACGCGCTTAAAGTCCTTCTCCGACAAGATCAAGGACCTCAACTACTCCTCCACCTTGCTCAAGCGTTCGGTCAAGCAGAGCTCGGAAGAGTTTGTCTCTGCCTCGGCCAACAGCAAGGCCATCACCGGCGCCAGCTACCAGGTGGAAGTCGTCTCCGTGGCCCAGGTGCAAAAGTCGGTTTCCGAAGACGGGTATGCCGACAAGGACACCGCTCGCTTTGGCACCGGCTCGCTGAGTTTTACCGTGGGCGGGAGTAGCCGCTCCATAACCTTAACCGACGATAACAACTCGCTCGAGGGTTTGGCCAGCGCCATCAATGAAGCAGATATCGGCATCTCGGCGGCCATCATCAATACCGGAGATGCGGCCAATCCCTACCGGCTTTCCCTCACCGGCACAGATGTGGCCACGGAATTCTCCATGGATACCAGCGGCCTGAACGGCAACGAAGCCCTCTCCATCGGCACCCCGGTACAGGAGACAAGCAAGGCCCTTATACGTGTGGACACGGTCGAGATCACCAGCGACTCCAACACCCTGACCGAGGCTATCCCGGGTATGACCTTGGATCTGCTCAAGGCGGAAGAGGGAACCACCACCACCTTGAACGTCAGTGTGGACAAGGAAAACATTAAAACCGCCATCGCCGCCTTTGCCGAAGGATACAATGAGGTGATCAGCTTCATCACCGAACAGTCCGCCTTTAATGGCTCTGAAGGTGGGGTCTTGGGTGGGGATGCCAGCATAAATGCGGTCAAACGGCAGCTGCAGAACCTGCTCACGGAAACAACGACCAACTCGGGCATTTTCAAGACCATGTCCCAACTTGGTTTTGAAACGCAGAAGGACGGCACGCTCGTGGTCAATGAGACGACCTTGAACAGTGCGATCAACAACAACCTCGACGATGTGGCCACACTGCTGGCCGGCGAGACCGGGGTGACAGGAATTGCGACCAAGTTCAAGAATTATCTCTACGATACGACCAATTCCGGTACCGGGCTGTACAAGATCAAAAAAGACAGCATTACGAGCAATCTCAATAAAATAGACACCAGTATTACCAAAACCGAGGCACGGCTGGAAATGCGGCAGAAGATGCTGGAAGCCCAGTTCAGCGCCATGGAAACCCTGGTTAGCGGTCTTAACTCTCAATCAACCTACCTGACTCAGCAGATGGAAAACCTGAGCAAGATGATGAGCGGGGGGAACTAATGAACGGATATGTGAATCAATACCTGACCAACACGGTCAACTCGGCTTCGCCGGAGCAACTGATGCTGATGCTCTATGATGGCGCCATCAGATTCGTCTCACTCGGCATTCAGGCCATCGAAAACGGAATAATCGATAAACGGGCCTATTATATCAATAAAACATCCGCCATTATCTCCGAGTTCGCGGCCACCCTCGATCATTCGCACAACCCCAAGCTCGCCGAAGATCTTGACGCGCTGTACAGCTACATGCTCAACCGTCTGCTGGCGGCGAATTTGAAAAACGACACGGCACCACTGATTGAGGTCAAGAAAATGCTCTCAGACCTGCGGGCGACATGGGCGCAGGCCATCGATATCAACAAGCAGGAAATGCGGGAAGCGGCAGGCGTGGAGCCGGCGACTCCCGGCGTGCACTACAAACCCCTTGCGGCGGCCATGTAACATGAACACGACACTCATCGAACAATCCATCACCGACTATCGGGCCATTGCCGAACATCTCCGCATCATTGAACGGGCCATGCGGGGCCAGGACAGCAAAGCCATTCTTGCCCTGAGTCAGCAACTGCTGGACCTGCAGGAACAGGTCAAAACAAATGACGCCTCCATTATTGAGATGGTTGAGGCGAAACCTGAATTACGGCGCGAACCCCTGCTGATAGACTTGATCGATCTCATGCGCGGCATTCATCAACAGAACGAGCGGGTCACCTCGCAGTTACGATCAATCATGGTCATCCATCGAGAAGAGTTGATGAAGTTAAAAAAGGGCAACACGGTTCTCCAAGGCTACAGACCGGTGATGCAACGAACAGGAAAACGGATCTCCATAACCAACTGAGTGCAGGCAAGCAGACATCTTTTTCCTGTACGAGCAGAGCAAGCACCCTTCCTTCACCACGAAAAATTTCTTCCTTTCTGGGGAGGCTTATGGCAATCTAGAGTCATTATTGCAGCTTAACCCGAGGGAAGGTAATCACTTGTCATCACAATACAGTTTCTTATCTGAAATTAAGGAAGGCACCGCTCTCCGCGTGTCGATTGGACTGCAGGGAACCGCGGAAAAAGTTCGTTTCCCCTGTTTCTTCGCCACAAGCTCCCCTCCGGACTTCACCTTGAGATTTCCGTTGGATTCCCTGGAGTTTGCACAAATCGATCTCCAACGAGACTGCCTGCTCACGATCGACCTGCCGGATCAAACCTTGGCCGTTGCTGCAGAAATAAACGAACTTCTGCCGCCCTACCTGATACAATTCACCGCAAAAGAGATAGTAACCCACACGCAGGACCGGAAATTTTTTCGTGTGGACGCAACTGCCCGGGTCGCAGCATCCTCTCTTATCCCCGAAACCATGTCGCGCACAGGAGAGAGTTGGCGTCTGCTTGGCGATACCATCGATCTCAGCGGCAGCGGCTTGCTCTGCGCATTCAGTGATCCTCTGGAAAAAGGCTCCAAGGTACGGATTGAACTTACCCTGCCGTCTCAGGAGATGGACGTCATAAGGGCGCTAGGGCATGTAGTGCGTTGCAAAAAAATCGAAGAAGGCCTCTACCACACAGCCCTGCATTTTGACATGATCGACTCGGAAAGCCAGGACAAAATCATGGCCTGTTGTTTTGAACTGCAACGCCGCTACCTGCGGTTGCGTGTCAGCCTGCGGCAACCGGATGCCGGCCAATAAATAGACTTCCAAAAGTGACATCTTCGTAAAAAGTCACAAGCTGAGAAATCACGGTTAGCCAAATCAATACGTTAGAAGGCAAGAAACGTCGTTTTCGTGGCTTTTTACGAGAACGACAAAAGTAGAAACAATTGTTACCGTGGCACGAATAGTGGAACTTCTCAATAGAATCAAAGATCACGCTCCAACCGTGGTCGATATACCGGCGAACGACGGCGAAAACTATCGTTGCAAGGCGGTGTTGCTCAAAAAAGACGCCACCACCGTTGAGCTGGTGTTTCCGCCCAATTCATGGGAAGAAAATAACCTTTCCATTGGCGCACAGTGTCACCTGGCGGTCGAGCATGAGGGGCAAGCCATTAATCTCATCGCCCGGCTCGACCAGATCAGCGGCAACCGGCGGCTCCAACTGACACCGAGCGAACCGGTTTCGCCGGAAACTCTCCGCGAATATTTCCGCGTCATGATCAATATACCCATTGAGGCGAGCTATATTGCCGGACCGCGGGAAAAAAACGCAAAGACATGGAAAATGATCGGCACCACGATCGACCTCAGCGGAAGCGGGGTTCTGGCGGTCTTTGCCGAAAGACCGCAGACCCTGCATAACATTCAGTTGGTCATGACCATGCCCGAGGATGAGCCTTCCATCGTCTGCCTGGCTGATGTAGTGCGCACTTATCGACTTCGAAAAAACCGCTATCAGGTCGCCTTTCATTTTGAAGTGATTTCCAGCAAGACACGCGACCAGGTTATCTCCTGTTGCCTGCAGGAACAACGCAGACAACTGCGGGAAAACGTGCAAACCGAGTAAGATTTCCCCCACCCGACCAACCATTACCAACCGGAGGGCCTGTGGAAATATCCCCATTGATTCCGGAAATCAAAGCCCTCATCTCTTCGGGGCAGCTGGACAACCAGAGTCAGCGCCCTCTTTCTTCCTTCACCAACGGTCAAATACTGCAAGCCACGGTCGAGTCGCAGGAGGCTCCCGATCAATTCACACTCGCCCTGGCGGATCGGAAAATTCCGGTTGAAACATCAACCCCCCTGCAAACCGGCCAGACCATTTCGGTGAAAGTTACGGCCCAATCTCCGCAACTCCAGTTTCAGCTTGTTGACTTGCCGACAAGCGACCAACGTATCAGTACAAACCTCCATACCCTTGTCCGTCAGGGCGAGACCTTTTCCCAGTTGCCCCTTGTTGCCAATACAGCGCCTCAACTTTCCCAACTGAGCCCCTCCTCGCGCAACACCCTGGTGCAAATGCAGGCGGGCCTCACCGCTCCGGGTGGAACAAGCCAAAGTCAATCCCTTGTTGCCCACATTGCCTCCAATCTCCTGAGCCTAGCCACGAGAGGTGATATTTTTTCCTCCGCAGGCGAAACCTTGCTCTCTACCGGCCAACTTCTGCAGCAGCTCTCGCAGGCAGGGAATGTTCCCTCAAGCCTGCGCCAGTCTGCGGCCAACATGGCCACGGCTTTCCTTGGAGAAAAAGGCCCGCCCGAAACGGCCCCCCCAAAAACCGGTGCCAATGCTGCAGCTGTTTCAGCCAGCCTGACCGACAAAACTCTCCTCTCCTCTGACCTGAGACAGCAAATCAGTTTATTGCCTACCTCGCTGCAATCTTTGCTGCAACCACTTGCGCAACAATTTGACCAGGGGGCATGGGGAAACGACAATCGGCTCCTGGGACAGTTGCTCACAGTTCTGGTCCAGGTTGGCCTCCAGACCGAACCAACCGCACTCTCTGGCCTTGACGGACCTCACCTGCAAAAAGTTCTCAACAATTTAGGGTTGAATCTCGAGCAGTCGTTCGCCCATGGAAAGGTAGAGGATGCCGCTGGCACACTGAAATTTGCTCTTTTGGAGTTAGCCAATCTCTCGTCTACCTCCGAATCGCAACTCCAGAAGATTGACGAGCTGTTGAACTCCTTGCAATTTTCGCAACTGATGCAGATGCGACTTTCTCCGGAATCCCTTTTTTTCCTCCCCCTCCCCTTTCCGTTCCTGGAGTCTGGATTTCTCCTGATACCGAAAGAGAAAGGACGTGACGGGGACGCTGCAAAAAATAAAAACAAACAGATGCAGGAAAACGATATCAGCATGCATCTGCAACTCGAGGGGTTGGGCAACCTGCACATTACCATTCGCCAGGACAAGGACCAGATTGCCCTCACCTTTTACACCCAGGATGCCGAGCGGGCAAAATTCATGGGGGAATACCGGGAAGAACTCCCGAAAATGCTGACACGGGGTACGCTGTACGCCGCCAATTTTCTGGTTGGGGCAAAGGAACCAGTGAAAGTTCTTCTTGAAAAGATGCTGCATGCGCCTACAGGCATGGTCAACATCAAGGCCTAATCCAGTCGTATTTTTCAAGAATTGATTTTCAAGGGCAGCCAGAGACCTTTCTCCTCACGGGAAATCTCCAACATTCAGATGAGTTGCTCCATGACGGTTGTCAGCGGTTCACCGACATCGTGATTGTCATAATTTGCTCTCCGGTGTCGAACAGCCCCATGACAACGGCATGCGGGCAATGCTCTGCTACCGTGACCGCATCAGACAAGGTAAGGTAGCGGATCGCTGATTGCACCCCTCGGCTCCAGCGTGTCGTCGCGACGCCCCCTTCCGTCAACATGCTGTATTCACTCAGGAATTCTCCGCTCCCCTGGCGACAGACCGAATACCCGAGAAACTGGGTGTTTTCTGGAAAGCCGAGAGTTTTCCGTACCTTTTCCAGGGAATTCCGTTCCTCACCCGATTGAAGGCCGACTTTCTTTTTTGTACCACCTTGCAACTTCAACTTACCCATTCGATTCCTTTACTCCTGGACGGCATGCCGAAAATAGACGCGGATGACACGAATGCAATGCAAGCACGCCCATTATACATCCAATGCCATAACTTATTGATTCCCGATATAAATCGGCCGAAAAGCGGATTCCTCGCGTTCCAGCCCCATCAATATTTCCTGTTGAATTCTGGGCTTATCCCGGGGCAGAATCCCATGAACATTGATATAATTGGTATAATGATCGCTGGTTAACGCAGAGGTCACCTCGAGCCGGTTCACCAACTCCAATGTTTCCCGCAACACGCCGTGTGGGCCGAGCATGTGAAATTTTCCGGCCAATATTTCCTCAAGAAGGGGCGTATTGTTTTTCGGCAGCAGGGTGCGCAAACGAATGAAGGTCGGATTGATTGCATTCAGCGCTGATGCGGTTTCATGGGCATGCTCACGGCTTCGCAATGTACCACCCAGTCCAAGCACTACATACTGACTCAACTCAATGCCCGCGTCCAGAACCATACGGCCCGCCTCAATCTGTTGCTGGCGGGATGTCCCCTTGCAGACATGGCGCAAGACACAATCATCACCTGATTCAAGACCGACATGGATGCGCGAAAGGCCGGCTTCTGCAAGCTGCAGCATACCAGCAAGGCCCTTCATGTGAATATACTGCGACGAGCCGTACACAGTCACCCGCTGCAAATTGGGGAAAACCTCATACGCATATCGGCATATCCGGCTCAATTGCTCCGTCTTCATGGCAATGGTGTTCCCGGCCGGAAAGAAAAGCGTGGTGACATGGTGTCCATACCGCTGAACGGCAAGATCCATGTCCTCACAGATTTCCTGGGTCGAGCGAATTTTAAAAGGAGGCCCTCCCTTATACACCATGCAGAAGGTGCATTTATTGTGAGGGCAGCCTACTGTTGCCGGAATAAGCAGTGAATCCGCTTCGCTGGGCGGTCTATAAATAGGCCCTTCATAACGCATGGCAGAAAAACCGGTTAGAGTGCAGAAATACCCGCCAAGCCGCGCCGGTAATGACTCGATCTGTGCCAGGAACTACTTTATAACATGTCTGTTCAGACTTTGCGTCTTTTGAAAACGGTCCCTTGTGCAGACAAGATGCAAGTAGAAAAGACCACTTAGAACAACTCACTGAGCAACAATGCACCTTATCGATACTCACTGTCATCTCGATGTTTCTCCAGTTTTTGACCGATTGCAACAGATTTTGCATCAGGCCAACGGCGTCGATGTTAATGAGTTTGTCATTCCCGGAGTTGATCGCGCCGGATGGGATCGCATTCTGCATTTGAGCCGCAGCAACCAAGGCATCCATGCCGCTCCGGGGTTGCACCCCATGTACCTCTCCCTGCATCGTTCTCAAGACCTTGAAGAGCTTGAGGCGCTCGCACAACGCGGCCATATCACGGCAATTGGGGAGATCGGCCTTGACTATTTTGTTCCCGACTTAGATCGTCACGCTCAACAACGACTCTTTGAACACCAACTTGATATTGCTGGCAAAGCGCAGCTCCCAATACTGGTCCACTGTCGCAAAGCGCACGACCAGGTACTGGCAACAGTGCGACGCAAGGCCTTTGCCCACGGGGGTGTTGTTCACGCCTTTTCCGGAAGTTTTCAGCAGGCGAATGAATACATCAAACTTGGGTTCGGTATAGGAGTGGGAGGAGTCATTACCTATGATCGCGCCAAAAAGGTTCGCAAAAACTGCATCGAACTCCCCCATAAATGGCTGGTGCTGGAGACCGATACACCGGACATAATCGTTGCACGTCACCGTGAAGAACCCTGCAACTTGCCGCAATATCTGCCGGATATCCTTGCCACGCTGGCGGAACTGCGGTTGGAGACGCAGGAAACGATCGCAGCGTATACCACGGAGAATGCGCGTCGTATTTTAGGGCTAAGAAAGAAGGACTCAATTGAAGATATCTTTACTGATGCCATTTTACCATCTTGCCAGCCTCATTCATCTGACAATGGCAAAAAGAGTGCTCAACTCCCGTAGCTATATTGAGATGAAATTCCAGGAAGAATGCCGACTCTTGCACCCAAGCTTCCACCTCTCCTCCTTCTCGCCAAGGCCTTGCTGCGGCACATTATCCATCAATGCCGACATAGATAGATTTTTCATGGTAAAAATTATATTTTTGGTGCACGATAATGTACATCATGAATTCAAGCACAACACTATGGCATGAAAAATCAAGAAAAAATCTTTTCTCAACTCAAAAAATCCCTCGATTCCGAATACGGAGGTTTGCCGATATTCAGTGCAGTTTCGGTACGGATACAGCTTGAGCTCATTAAAGATGAGCCGGATTTAAAATTGATTGAACAACTCATCATTGATGACCAATCACTCTCCAGTAATATACTCAAGCTCGCCAACTCCTCCCTGTATTCAGGACTCGTCCAAATAAGGACTGTGCGTAATGCAATAATCCGATTGGGCATGGCTGAGATCATGCATTTTGTCTGCATTGATATCAACAACAATCTGTTTTCCTCTCCTGACAAACAAATTGATGAGTTGATGAAAAAGCTCTGGTCGCATTCAGTTGCATGTGCCTATGGAGCTGCATTACTGACGACCCTGATTGAGACCGAGGTAGTCCGCGAGGAGGCCTTTTCCGCCGGTCTTTTTCACGATATCGGCAAACTCCTTATCCTCAAGGTGATCGAAAAGAAAAAGAAGTTCTACAAGGTGCTCGACATGCCCGAAGAGGACCTGTTGGAATCGATAGCCAAACTGCATGCCAAACATGGACAACTCCTCATGGAGCGGATGAGGCTGCCTGCCATGTATCCGCCCATCGCCAGAGATCACCACAGCAAAAATTTCGACGAGGATAACCACCTCTTGCTGATCGTGCGTGTCGCCAATCTGATCTGCCATAAGCTCAGCATCGGAATTGTCGAGGAGCCGGATCTTGACATCATGGCGACCAAGGAGGTTTCACTGCTGAAGCTGACCAAACCCATCATTTTGCGTGTGCAGCATTTCCTTCGCCATAACCAGACCATTGCCGAGCTTATCGAAGGCCCAAAGGCTGACAACGACACGCCACCCGCCGCAGCAGAGAATTAACCCCCAAGCTCGCTGTTTGAGCGACAAACCAATGCGGTAACCACCATGAAGAAGAAACAATTTTGCCCTTCCTCAGAGCAATCGCGTCATTTTAACGGTACATCGAGCCCCCACATCGGGGACATACAGGCAATTTATCTTCATCCTTTTTTATGACGATTTTTTCTCCACAGGTCATGCAGATATAGGTTCCCTCTCCCGGACGGTCTCCTGTACATTTCATCGCGACTTCCTCATTTCTCAAATAGCGTGTTTGCCCCAGATAGTTTATCTATTTTATTCTTGCTCTATCCAGAGATCAAAAAAAATCTTTGTGCGTGATTGGGCATCAACGGTATTTGCGCTGACCACCAACACGCACACACCAACACAGGTTATCCATCCCCAAATGGATGCCTTGGGAAAAGTCAGCATTCCAAGCAAAAAACACTTAAAAAAACAAGTTAGTTACGAATCATTAACCGTCATTTGGGGCTCTTTACCAAAACGGCAGGCCATCACTTTCCCACGTCCTTGAACAGGCTACAAACGTTTTCCCCCTTGCTTGTTTTCAAACGAACGTTTAATTTATTTTCTCCAACGGCACAATCACAGTGAGGCACCTTTTATGAAAACGACTCAGGCCGGGGGGTCAACACAAGTTTCCACCAGGGAAAAAATCATCCAGGCAGCCGTGGAGCTTTTTGCCGAAAAAGGGCTGGATGCGACTTCAATGCGTGACATCACCAACCAGGCAGGGGTGAATCTGGCGGCAATCAATTACCACTTCGGGTCAAAAAAGGGCCTCATCGCCGAGGTTTTCTCCACCAATCTCGATCCGCTCAATACCGCACGGCTCGCCCGCCTGGATCAACTTGTCCATGAGCAGAACACTCCCTCACTTGAAGCGGTACTCGATGCCTTTATTGGCCCGGTGGTCCAGTATTATCTGGACGCGCCCAAGGGAAACAACGCTTTCATGCGCCTGATGAGCCGGTGTTTGAACGAACCGTCAAGCCATATCGAGCACGTCAAGCACCATTTCGATCCCCTGATGGAGCGCTTCGAGGCCGTCTTTACCCGGGCCCTGCCGGATCACAGCCCCACGGAGATCTTCTGGGGGCTGCACTTCACCATTGGCACTGTCCACCACACCCTCGCCGTGCTCAGCCAGTTGCAGCATCTGCCCCACTGCCCTGAAGAACCCATTATCGGGGAACATGTCGCCCAATACCTGATCGCCTATACCGCAGCCGGCATGCGAGCCCAGCATCTCCCTCCGAACCATTCACCATCAGTCATCTAGAGCAGCATGAACGCACACCAACAGTCCGGGCATCCCAAGGCAACCGCGCCCGTCAATCTTCTGCACCTCACCCTTATCTTTTCCGCCCTCTCCGCCTTTGCGCCCCTAGCGACCGACATGTATCTGGCCAGCTTTCCCCAGCTTGCCCAGAGCCTGCACACCGATATCGGCAAGGTGGCACTCGGTCTCTCCATCTATTTTCTTGGGCTTTCCGTGGGGCAACTGGTCTACGGCCCGTTGATCGATCGATTCGGCAGAAAAGGACCGCTCTTGCTCGGTATTCTTCTCTTTGCCCTCAGCTCGGCATTGATCGTCGTTGCCGGCTCGATTGAATGTTTCCTTGTACTCCGTCTCCTCCAGGCCATCGGCGGATGCGCGGGCATGGTGGTCAGCAGGGCCATGATCAGCGATCTGTTGGATGAGCGGGAGGCCGCGCGTTTCTTCTCGTTGATGATGGTCGTCTCCGGTATCGGCCCGATCGTGGCACCGATCCTCGGTGGCTATTTGATCAGTTTTGCCGGCTGGCAGGCCATCTTTGTTTTTCTCACCCTCCTCGGCCTGAGTTGCCTGGTAGCCACACAGTTCATGATTCCGGAAACCCTGGAACCGAAGGCCAAGCAACCGCTAGAAGTGAGTGCCATTGTCCGTACCTTTGGCCGCCTGCTGGTTCGCCGCAGGTTCATGATCCCGACACTGCTCGGCTCAGCGGTTCTCGGCGGTATTTTTGCCTTTATCAGCGGCGCCCCCTTTGTCTACATGCAGCTCTACGGGGTGAGCAAAGTCAACTTCGGCTGGGTCTTTGGCATCAATGCCATCGGCATCACCCTTGCAGCCCAGGCCAATCGCATGCTGCTGCAGCGGTTCAGCACCACAACCCTGATGCAAGCCGGTCTGTTGGTGCACATTGGCTGTGCCGTGCTCCTCTATGCCTGCGCGGCAAAGCTCTCGCTGCCCCTGCTTGTTCTCTCTATCTGGCTCTGCCTGGCACCCATTCCGGTCATCGCCGCCAATGCAACCGCCCTGGCCATGAACGCCTGTGCGCAGGATCGCGGCAGCGGCTCGGCCATTATCGGCGTGCTCCAGTTTGCCTTGGCCAGCCTGGCCAGCGGTGCGATCGGCCTGTTGCACAACGAGACCATCTATCCCATGGTAGGGCTCATGCTTGGTTGCAGTCTCCTGGGTGGCATGGTCTCCCTGACTGACCGCATGCTCCCCAAGCGCACGTAAAATCAGTGCTCCGAAACAATTCTTTGGTACACTCAGAGGGCATCGAGGTAAAAAATTCAGTCCAGTTCACCAAATTTTTCTGGATTTTCCCTTGTTGAATGTTTTCAGAACCGTGTATGTTCGCACCCATTTAGGTTCATTAGATCTTCGCGACCTTATCCACAATCATTCTCGCAACAATCCTCGAGGGTGACATATTAGGGTGAGTTCTCATCAACGAGGTTCTTCACCTTGTTCGAAACGACAGAAGGAAGAGATCGAACCTCCACAGGCAAAACGATCTCGGGCCTGTCATCTCGGACTTCGGAACATACGTATTTTACTGGACCTGGCTTCGTCCATTGTCTTGTTTGACGAGGCTATCAACATTCATACCCACCGCGGTTACTGCTGAGGAGTCCCGCATGTCCTCTGAACAACCATCCCTGGAAGCAATACTGGCTGGCTACAATCAAGACAGAGACAATCTCATCCCCCTGTTGCAGGAAATCCAGGAACAGTTTCAATATCTCGCCCCCGAGGCGGTGACCGCCGTGGCGGACCATCTCAACCTCTCGGAAAACGATGTCTTCGGCGTGGCCACCTTTTACGCCCAGTTTCGCTTTGTGCCGCCTGGGTTGCACCACATCAAGGTCTGCGAGGGCACGGCCTGCCATGTACGCGGTTCCGACCGCATTCTCGAATCCATCAGCCGCACCACCGGCATCGCCCCCGGCCAGACCAGCCCGGACGGCAAATTCAGCCTCGAGCGGGTGGCCTGTTTCGGCTCCTGCGCCCTGGCACCGGTGGTGGTGGTGGATGACAAGGTATACGGCCGCATGACCGCACCGAAAACGCAAAAGCTCATTGAGGAGAAGAAATGAGTTTCTCAGCGCGACAAGAACAGGCTCAGGCCGTCTGGCAGGCATTCGTGCGACCCGAGCGCTTACGGGTCCTGATCGGTTCCGCCACCTGCGGCCGCGCCGCGGGTTCGCTGGAGGTGATGCAGGCCTTTCACCAGGAACTGGCGACCGCCGGTCTGACCGAGGCCACCGATGTGGTCGAGGTCGGCTGTCTGGGGATGTGCTATGCCGAGGTCCTGGTGGAACTCCGTGGCCGCGATGGCAAGCGGGTGCTCTATCAGGGGGTCGAGCCGCGTCATGTGGCGGATCTGGTCAAATCCCAATTGGTCCATGGCGAAATCTACCAGCCCCTGGCCCTTGCGGTGGTGGAGGGAGAGGACGATCAGGTGCCCGGATTTAACGAGTTGCCGATGATTCAGCCCCAGGTGCGGATCGTCCTGCGTAACTGCGGCATCATTGATCCGAGCAACATCGACCATTACCTTGCCCGCGGCGGCTACATGGGCATCACCCGTGCATTTGCCATGGGACCCGATCAAGTGATCGAGGAGATGAAGGCCTCTGGGTTGCGCGGCCGTGGCGGTGCTGGTTTTCCCACCGGGATGAAATGGGGTTTTGCCCGCAAATCAGTAGCTGACCAGAAATACGTGATCTGCAACGCCGACGAGGGTGATCCCGGTGCCTTTATGGACCGCTCCGTGTTGGAAGGCGATCCCCATGCTGTGCTGGAGGGCTTGCTCATTGCCGGCTATGCCATCGGCGCTACTGTCGGCTATGTCTACTGCCGTGCCGAATACCCGTTGGCCATCGAGAGGCTGCAGGGCGCCATTGCCCAGATGCGGCAACATGGTTTACTGGGAGCCAACATTCTCGGCTCCGGTTTTGATTTTACAATCAAGATCAAGAAGGGGGCCGGTGCCTTTGTCTGCGGCGAGGAGACCTCGCTGATGCAGTCGATCGAGGGCAAACGCGGCATGCCGCTCTCCAAGCCGCCCTTCCCGGCGGTTTCCGGCCTGTTCGGCAAGCCGACCAACATCAACAATGTCGAAACCCTGGCCGCGGTCTCGGCGATCATGGAAAAAGGCGCCCCGTGGTACGCAGGCTTTGGCACGGAAAAGAGCCGCGGCACCAAGACCTTTGCCCTGGCCGGCAAAATCAACCGCACCGGCCTGATCGAGGTCCCCATGGGCATCCCCCTGAAAACGATCATCGAGGATGTCGGCGGCGGCGTGCTTGGCGGAAAGGCCTTCAAGGCGGTGCAGACCGGTGGGCCGTCCGGCGGCTGTATCCCGGCCCAGTTCATCGACCTGCCGGTTGACTATGAACATCTGGCCAAGGTGGGCTCGATCATGGGCTCCGGCGGCATGATCGTGATCGACAACGAGTCCTGCATGGTCGACATGGCCCGCTACTTCCTCACCTTCACCGAAAACGAATCCTGCGGCAAGTGCGTGCCCTGCCGCATGGGGACCCAGCATCTACTGCGCATCCTTACCGACATCACCCAAGGCAAAGGGAATCCCGCTCAGATCGAGACCCTGCGCAAGATCGGCGATACCATGAAGAGCGCCTCCCTCTGCGGCCTGGGGCAGACAGCGGCCAACCCGGTGCTCACCACGCTTCGCTATTTCGAGGACGAGTACCGCGCCCACATCGAGGACCACAAATGTCCGGCCGGCGCCTGCCGCGCCCTGATTGAGTTCAGTATCGACCCGGCCCGCTGCACCGGTTGCGGTGCATGCAGGCGTGCCTGTCCGGTGGAGGCGATCACTGGTGAGAAAAAACAGGCGCACCTCATCAACCAAGAGCTCTGCATCCAGTGCGGCTCCTGCCGCCAGGTGTGCAAATTCGAGGCAGTGCTGGTTGATTGAAGGACGCCAAGGAATAAACGAAACAGTTGAGTTGAACAATTCAAGGAGATTGCATGGGCAGCATCAGCTTGACCATTGACGGACAAATCGTCGAGGTCCAGGAAGGTACAACGGTGCTTGAGGCCGCACGCAAGGCGGGAATCACCATTCCCACCATCTGCGCCCACAAGGACCTTAACCCCTACGGCGCCTGCCGCATCTGCGTGGTCGAGATCGAAGGCGTACGCGGCTTTCCCACCTCCTGCACCACCCCGGCCACCCCGGGCATGCAGGTCACCACCCAGTCCGAGCGTTTGACCGAGTTGCGCAACCGTACCCTGGAGCTGATGTTCTCCGGTCATCCCAACAGTTGCCTGGTCTGCGTCCACCGCGAGGCCTGCGAAAAGTACCGCCCGACAGCGACCAAGGCGGCCCGCTCCACCCGTTGCGGTTTCTGCGCCAATCGCGATGAATGCGACCTGCGGGCCATGGCGCTCAAGGCCGGCAGCAACGAACTGCACCTGCCCACGCTCTACGCCTCCTACAATCTGGAGCGCGAAGATCCCTTCATGGATCGCGACTACAACCTCTGCGTGCTCTGCGGCCGTTGCTGGCGTATCTGCGAGAAGATTCACGGGCAGCCGGCTATCTCGATCATCAACCGCGGCAAGTGGGCCCGGATCGGCACCGCCTTTGACAAGAGCCATGTCTTTTCCGGCTGTACCTTCTGTGGGGCCTGCATCGATATCTGCCCCACCGGCACCCTGACCGACCGCTTCGCCCGCTGGCAGGGCAAGCCGGAACAGGAGATCCCCTCGACCTGCCTGCTCTGTCCAGAAGGTTGTTCGGTGGTGGCCCAGACCAAGGAGGGACGCCTGCTCGCCTATACCATGACCGCCTTTACCAAAGAGGCCGGCCTCTGTGCCCTGGGCCGTTTCGGGGCCGCGCAGATCGTGGCCGCGAGCAACCGGCTCACCCGGCCGCTGGTGCGTGAAGGTGAGGATTTGATCCCCATGGACTGGCAGGGGGCGATGCAAAGCGCGAGCACGGAACTGGCCAAGTACAAAGGAAAAATCGCCCTGGTGGTCAGTGCCTCCACCCCGCGGGAAGCCCGTTATCTGTATTCGCAGATGGCTGCGCAGCTGGAGGGACAACTCCTCCTGCTGCCGGCTGAGGCGGGAGCGGATGATCCCCAGGTAGCCCTGCTGACAGACAAGGTGAAGGATGAATCCATTGCGGCCTTGATTGTCGGCGGCAACCTGGTCCCGGTTGACCTGATCCAACAGGCCGCCTTCTCGGTGGTGATCGATGCCCTGCCCTCGGCCGTGTCCGAGGCGGCAGCCGTGGTTTTGCCCGCGGCAATCCTGAGCGAGACTGGCGGGACCTTCCGCAACGCCGAGGGCCAGATCAAGCCCATGGCCGGCTCCAGCCGGGCACCGGGCAAGGCCCAACCCGAATGGCACATCCTCTGCGAGCTTGGCCAGTCGCTTAATCTGAGAGGCTTTGATTACAGCAGTGTTGCCGCCATCACCCCGACTATTGTCGACGATTCCTCGCCGGCACCGATGACGGGCAACCCGCGGCAGAATGTGCGCGACCTGGTCACCCGATTCCGTGGCCATCTCCTGGCTGACATCATCCCCTCGCTTACCGCCTTTGACCTGCCCGCCACGCCCAAGGCCGTGGTTGCAGAGAGCACGGGGGAGGGATTTGCCATCCTCGAGAAACGGGAGATCGTGCCCAACATGCACTTCTTCAAGGTGCGCGCCCCACAGGTGGCCAAGTTTGCCCAGCCCGGTCAGTTCGTCATTCTCATGGCCAAGGAGACCTCGGAACGCTCACCCTTTACCCTGATCGACTGGGATGGCGAGGCTGGGACTATTTCGCTGGTCATCGAGGAGGTCGGCCGCTCCAGCCGTGAACTGGCCTCGCTGCGGGCCGGCGATACAATGGCCCATGTCAGCGGGCCGCTGGGCCTGCCGCTCACCATCGACAAAATGGGAACCGTGCTCCTGGGCGGCGGTTGCTACGGCATCGGCGCCATCCTGCCGCTGGCCCGGGCCCTGCGCCAGGCCGGTAACCGGGTAATCTGCGCCATTGAGGCATCGTCGAGCTACCTGCTCTACCTACGTGAGGAGTTGGCGGCGGTCTGCGACGAGTTGATCATCGCCACCAAGGACGGCAGCGAAGGGGTCCGGGGCGGTATCCAGGAGGTGGTGACCCAGGTGGCGGCTCGCGAGCCGGTCAACCAGTTCATCGCCATTGGCTGCACCTTCATGATGCGCATGGCCACCGAGGTTTCCAAGTCGCTTGCCATCCCCACCCTGGTGGCGCTCAACCCGATCATGGTCGACGGTACTGGCATGTGCGGCGCCTGCCGCGTCTCGGTGGGCACGGAAACCAAATTTGCCTGTGTCGATGGCCCGATCTTTGATGGCCATGACATCGACTGGGACGAGCTTGCCTCCAGGCGCAGCGCCTACAGCCGCCAGGAGGTCCAGGCATTGTCGCAGCAGGTCAATCTGGACGCGCTCATGCATCAACCCCATGAAGGCGGATGCGGCTGCGGCCGGTAAGCAGAATCGATTATTGAGGCAAGGTATTCAATTATGACAACCAGTGATCCCAAGGCCGAGCAGACAGCGTCCCCGAAAAAAGGCAGAACGAAAATCCCGCGCCAGCCCATGCCCGAGCAGGACCCGCGCCGCCGCCGCACCAACTTCGAAGAGGTGCCCCGCGGCTACAGCGAGGAGACCGCCATGCTCGAGGCCTCGCGCTGCCTGCAGTGCAAAAAACCGGCCTGCGTGGACGGTTGCCCGGTCAATATCATGATCCCGGCCTTTATCAAGAAGATTGCCGAGGGCAGGTTCGTCGACGCCCTCTTGAAACTGAAAGAACATACCGCCCTGCCCGCGGTCTGTGGCCGGGTCTGTCCCCAGGAGAGCCAGTGCGAGTCACGCTGCATCCTCGGCAAGAAAGGCGAGCCGGTGGCCATCGGCCGCCTGGAACGCTTTGCCGCCGATTATGCCCGCAAGCACGGCGGGGTACCGGCGCCAGCCATGGCTCCCGCAACCGGAAAACGGGTGGCGGTGGTCGGGGCTGGGCCGGCCGGGATCACCGTGGCCGGCGAGATGGCCCGCTGGGGCCATGAGGTGGTGATGTTCGAGGCCCTGCATCTGGCCGGCGGGGTACTCATGTACGGCATCCCCCAGTTTCGTCTGCCCAAGGAGATTGTCCAGTACGAGGTGAACTCCCTGAAGCGCATGGGGGTCACCATCCATACCGACTATGTGATCGGCAAGTCCGAGACCGTGGATCAGCTCCTGGATGCAGGATTCGATACGGTGTTCATCGCAACAGGAGCGGGACTGCCCATGTTTCTCGGTATCCCCAATGAAAATGCCATTGGTGTCTTCTCGGCCAACGAATTTCTCACCCGGGCTAACCTGATGCGGGCGATCGACTTTCCCCGCTTTGCCACCTCGCCCATCCGCCCCCATCGGGCAGTCACCGTTGGCGGCGGCAACGTGGCCATGGATGCGGCCCGGACCGCCCTACGGCTCGGTGCGGAATCCGCCATCGTCTACCGCCGCTCCAAGGCGGAGATGCCCGCGCGCGGCGAGGAGATCCATCACGCCGAGGAGGAAGGGGTGGTCTTTCACATGCTGACCAACCCCAAGCGGATTGTCATCGACGAGCGCAACCGGGTCACCGGGGTGGAATGCCTGAAGATGGAACTGGGCGAGCCCGACGCCTCAGGCAGACGGCGGCCGGTGACGGTGGAAGGGAGCGAGTATATCGTCCCCGCGGATACGGTGATCGTGGCCATCGGCAACCGGCCCAATCCCCTGGTGCCCCAGACCGCGCCCGAGATCGAGACCTCACGCTGGGGCACGATCAACGCCGATGCCGAAACCATGATGACCTCCAAGCTCGGTGTCTTTGCCGGTGGCGATATCGTCTCCGGAGCAGCCACAGTCATCAGCGCCATGGGCCAGGGGAAGAAGGCGGCCTTTTACATGCACCGCTACCTCATGGGTGTTGATCCGCCCCAGGCGTAACCAAGCTTTCTTCGTTTTTTTCGGCGGCATCGATTTCCGGTGCCGCCTTTTTTTGTCGCCAAACTCGTTCTCGTAAAAAAAACCTCAAAACGACGTTTCGCGCTTCGTAACATATTGAATTCACTATACGTAGCTTCCGGGTTGCCGACTTTTTACAAATACATCACACTTGGCACTGGTCCTTCCGCCCACAAAATTGTACACCCCTGAAAACGTTGACATTGTCGACCAGGAGGCGTACACTTTTTATCGTTTGAATGGGAATTGTTTTTCTCACTGATTCCTCTTCGAGTATCCATTTTTTTTTATCTGCCGCCGCTCTGTGCAAAAGCTCCATCACAAAGTGCTACGATTGACACACAGTGTTGTTTCACCTTGTTTTTGTTGAAAAAATAATCAATGACACGGATCCCCCTCAGGAGATTGCAATGATTAAACTGGTCGAAACCGATATCACCACCATGCAGGTCGATGCCATTGTCAACGCGGCCAACGAGAGTCTCCTCGGCGGCGGGGGCGTTGACGGTGCCATCCACCGCGCGGCCGGTCCGCAGCTTTTGGAAGAATGCCGTACCATCGGCGGCTGCAAGACCGGCGATGCGGTGATCACCAAGGGCTACAACCTTCCCGCCAAGTTCGTCATTCACACCGTGGGACCGATCTGGCGCGGCGGCAACAACAACGAGCCGGCGCTTCTGGCCAGTTGTTACCGCAAGTGTCTGGAGTTGGCCGTCAAGCATAACCTCGACTCCATCGCCTTCCCCGCCATCAGCTGCGGTGCCTACGGCTTTCCCATGGACGAGGCGGCCGATATCGCGGTCGATACCATCCAGTCCTTTCTCAACCGCAACGGCAAACCCAAAGAGGTCTACATTGCCTGCTTCCATCCCCAGGCCAAGTTTGCCTTTGGCCAGTCCATTCGCGGCCTGGAAGAATAATCCCTCTCTTCATTATGACTGCACGATCAACCCTTGATTTGTTCACCTACGGCTCGCTGATGTGCGAGGATATCATGACCGACGTGGCCGGTGCCCGATTGCCCGGTGAACCGGCCACCTTGAACGGATTTCGCCGTTACCTGGTCAAGGAAGAAAAGTACCCGGGAATCATTGCAGAACCAGGTGGCGTCGTTTCCGGCATTGTCTACCATAACATTGAGGCCACGAGCTGGCAGCGGCTGGATCGCTTTGAAGGCGAGTTGTATGAACGCAAGCCGGTCACGGTTCAATACGCGGATGGTCGAACGGCCGTGGTCGACTGCTATCTTTTTCGTCCCGAATTCGCCCACCGTCTGAGTTCGACCGAGTGGGACTTCGCCGCCTTCCTCCAGGGCGGTAAAACTGTGTTTCAACATCAGTACTGCGGATTCAAGGCTATCGACTGATCCCCCCGGCCCGGTGACGGGCAGCCGAATCGCTAGCCTTCCCTTCCCCTTCAGGCAAGGAGTTGCCATGCGCATAGGAATTGATATCGGCGGCACCCACACCGACGGCGTCCTCATCGACGGCAGTCGGTTGCTCGCCGCCGCCAAAGCCCCCACCAACCACGACAACCTGCTGGAGTCGATCAGCCAGGTCCTGCACACCGTGCTCTCCGGCCAGGATGCACTGCGGGTGCAGACCCTGAACCTGAGCACCACTCTCACCACCAACGCCATCGTCACCGGCAAAATAGACCCGGTGGGCATGCTGGTGGTCGGCGGACCGGGCATCGCCCCCAAGCACTATCGCATCGGTGACCATTACCATCAGATCTACGGTAGCCTCGACCATCTCGGCACCGAGACCTCGGCCCTGGACGAACCGGACCTGGAGGAGGCGATCGCCGCCTGCAGCGAGAAGGGGGTGAAATGCTACGGGGTGGCCTGCAAGTTCTCGCCCCGCAATCCGGCCTATGAAAACCGCATCCTCGAGGAGTTGGCCGACAAGGCCGATTTCATCACCCTCGGCCACCTGGTCTCGGGCCAGCTCAACTTCGGTCGCCGCATTCACACCGTCTACTACAACTCAGCGGTTTGGCGCACCTTTCAGAACTTTGCCAGGGCATTGAGCGCCAGTCTCAAAGGAATCAACCTCGAGGCCGAGGTCAACATCCTCAAGGCGGACGGCGGCACCATGCCCCTTTCCCGGGCCCTTGAATTGCCGGTGCAGTCGATCTTCTCCGGTCCGGCGGCCTCGGTCATGGGCATCCTCGCCACCAGCCCGGCGACCGAGGACATGTTGATGCTCGACATCGGCGGCACCACCTCGGACATCGCCCTCTTTGCCGGCGGCGAACCGCTTCTCGAGCGCGAGGGCATTGCCATCGAGGACCGCCCCACCCTGGTGCGCGCCATCCATGTCGAGTCGATCGGCATCGGCGGCGACTCGCTGATCAAGATCGAAAACGGTGTGGTCAAGACCGGCCCTGACCGCGTCGGCCCCTGCATGGCGGCGGGCGGCTCGGTGCCCACCTTGATGGACGCCTGCAACCTGCTCGGCATGGCCGACTTCGGCGATGTCACTGCCTCCAAAAACGGTCTCGAGGCACTCTCCGCCGCAAGCGGTATGGCGGCGGAGGACCTGGCCAACCGGGCAATCGACGATGCGGTCAATGCCATTGGCACCAAGATCGAGGCCCTGGTGAAGATGGTCAATACCAAACCGGTCTACACCATTCATGAAATTCTCGAAGATCGCGAGATCAGCCCCCAAAAACTGATCGTCATCGGCGGGCCTGCAGCCGTCTTCGAGCAGCTTTTGGCCAAGCGGCTTGGCCTTGCGGTCGAAGTCCCTCCCCTGCACGGCGTGGCCAACGCGGTCGGAGCCGCCCTCACCCGTACCACCAGCCATCTGGCGCTGACCGCCAACACCGCCCGCGGCAAGCTCTCGGTGCCGATGCTCGGTATCTTCCGTTCCATTGGCCGCGGATTCAGCCTTCAGGATGCCACCGATGAAGCCCGAAAACTCTTGATCGAGGACCTGGAAAAGGCCTGTATCACCATGGATCCAGGCGATATCCAGATCACCCAGGCCGACTCGTTCAACATGGTTGAAGGCTCCTACACCAGCGGCAAAAACATCCGCGTGGTCGCCCAGGTGCGGCCGGCGGTGGTGGCTCGCCTTGCAGATGATTCCGCGACCGTGCAAACCGTCTGAGCACACCGACACTCTTTCCCCAATTTTCTGCCACAGGTACTGCCATGCTGAAAGCTGCCTCATCCCTCGGCGTCATCTTTTTCCCGGCCTTTGACTGGGCCATCTCCCCCACCCATCCCGAACGGGAGGAACGCCTCCTCTACACCCAGGACCAGTTCCGCGAAGAGGGCCTCTTTGATATCGACGGCATCGACGAATACCGCCCGCTCTACGCCAGCAATGAAGACATCATGCGGGCCCATTTCTGCTTCCCCTCGGTGGAGGCGGTGTGCACCGAATCGCATCGGGTCTCCGCCGGCGGCGCCATTCAGGCCGCCCGTCTGGTCCTGGAGCAGGAAACCAGGCGTGCCTTTGCCCTGGTCCGTCCTCCGGGCCATCACGCGATGAAGGTGGTCCACGGCAACCGCGGTTTCTGCAACATCAACATCGAGGCGGTGATGGTGGAGTGGATCCGCGAGCATTACGGTCGCAAGAAAATCGCCATCGTCGACACCGACTGCCACCACGGCGACGGCACCCAGGATGTCTACTGGCACGATCCGGATGTGCTCTTCATCTCGCTCCACCAGGACGGCCGCACCCTCTACCCCGGCTCCGGCTTTCCCCATGAAAACGGCGGTCCGCGTGCCCTGGGCAAGACGATCAACATCCCCCTGCCGCCGCAGACCTCGGACGAAGGCTACCTCTATGCCCTGGAAAACGTGGTCCTGCCCATTCTCGCGGACTTCAAGCCGGATCTGATCGTCAACTCCGCCGGTCAGGACAACCACTATTCCGACCCGATCACCAACATGCAGTTCTCGGCCCAGGGCTATGCCCGGCTCAATGAGTTGCTCAAGCCCGATATCGCCGTGCTCGAAGGCGGCTACTCGATCAAGGGTGCCCTGCCCTACGTCAACCTCGGCATCTGCCTGGCCATGGCCGGCTGCGACTATTCGGGCGTACGCGAACCGGACTACAACGCGGCAGCCCTTCGGGAAGCGCCGGAAACCATGGAATACATCAAACACAGTTGTCCCCACCTGCTGGAGGGTTACTTCCATCCGCAGCCAGGGCAGTTTGAAAAATCCGGTGATTTTTTTATTCGCGAACGCAAGATCTACTACGATACCGACGCCATCCTTGAAAAGCAGCGCGAGGAGCTCAAGGACTGCGAGCACTGCCGGGGACTGCGTCTGATCAAGACCAGCTCGAGTCACCTCCTGCCCTGCCTGGGCGTGGAGTTGCCGATTGACTGCTGCCCGGCCTGCGAACGTGAGGGGTATGAGGCCTATCATACCAGCAGCGACAAGGACTATCTGGTGTTACAGATGCTTGACCAGAAGAACAAGCAGTTCATGTACAAACAGGATAAATAGCCCCAAATCGCCGTGTAGGCTGTAGGGGAGCTCTTATTGTGAGGAACCTGAACAAACTGATCCTGCTCGCCGCGGTGACGGCGGTGGCCGTCCTGGTAGGCTTGCGTTTCTGGCAAAGTGACGAGCGGGCCATTGGCAAGCAGGTTGCCAAGATCGAAGCCCTGGCCTCCAAGGCCAGGGAGGAAAAAACGCTCGATTCCCTGCTCCGAGCCCGGCAACTGGCCGCCCACTTTACCGATCCCTGCGTCCTCCAGGTGGAGGCAGCTGATATCAGCGGCGACTACAGCCGCAAACAACTCCAGGATCGGATCGCCATGACCCGTGGTTTCTACACCGAGGCCGCGGTCTCGGTCCGCGACCTGGACATCACCCTGGTCGACGATACGCACGCCACCGTACTCGGAACCTTACTGGTCAAGGGCGAGGGAAACAGCCAGCCGGTGGCCGACCTCCAGGGGGTGGAAGCGGAAATGGACAAGATCGAAGGCGACTGGCTGGTGCGCAAACTCACCCTGATGGAGGTGGTTGGGCGGTAAGACTCAGCCCTCTTCCCCCTCTCTCATCTTTGCCTCATCCTCCCGCACCAAATGCACCGCAAGCGGTGTGGTGGTATCGAGATGGACATCCTGCTGGGGAAAGGCGATACTGATGCCGGCTGTGCGGAAGGCGTCGTCGATCCCCAAATGAAGGTCGGACCGAACCCGGACCCGATTATCCACCGAGCCGACAAAGCACCGTAGATTCAAAAGTAGCGCACTATCGGCAAAACTATCAAAGGTGACCCAGGGTTTTGGATCCTTCAACACCAGGGGATGGTTCTCCGCCGTCTGTCGCATCAGTTGCATGGCCCTGGCCAAATCACTGCCATAGGCGACCCCAACCGGAAGGAGAATGCGAATCATCGGATCGCTGAGCGACCAGTTAAGCAGCCGCCCGGAGATGAATTCCTTGTTGGGGACAAGCAGTTCCTTGCCGTCAAAATCGCGGATGGTGGTGGCGCGGATACGGATACGGGTGACCACGCCGTCGGTGGTATCGACGGTGACCACATCGCCCACCCGAATGGGACGTTCAAAGAGAATGATGATGCCGCTGATGAAGTTGGCCACGATCTCCTGCAAACCAAAACCGATCCCCACGCCCAAGGCGGCTACCAACCACTGAATCTGCGCCCAGCTGAATCCAAGCCCGTCGGCGATGTAGAGGATACCCGCTGCCCCGATGCCGTAGCGGGTCAGAGTAACCACGGTATAGCGACTCGCGGCGCTCATCTGTAGTCGTTTCAAAAAGATGATGGTCAACAACGAGGGCAGGTGGCGGGTACCGATAACGGTGAGGCAGCCGATAACCAGGGTCATGCCTGCATCGGCCACGCTCACCGGAATGGTGGTCGTCTGGCCGTTGACCTGGACCACGTTGGTCCACAGGCTGTACTGGTTGAGCATGCGCAGGGCGGGCAGGAGCTCAAACCACACCAGCCACAGCCCGACCAGGCCGACAATGGTCATCAGGGAATTGAGCAGCTTGCGGCTCTCCTGGCTCAGATTGGCCAAGTTTTCTTCGGGTTGCGCCATGGTCGCCGATTCCGGATCATGACTGGACGAGGCCACGCCACCCTCGACCATATCTCTGGAAGAGCGGCTCCAGGATTTCTTCAAGGCCAGTTGCCGCTCGGACTGGATCAACCAGCGTTCAAACATCTGGTGCCCGAGCACCAGGGCAAAAGAGAGCCAGACAGTGTTGATCAGACAGCCGAGCAGACCGCCGACCGCAAAGATATAACCGCTCACGACGAGCCCGGCGAGAAAGAGCGGCAGCATCAGCGCAGCCACAAAGAGAAAAGGTCGCAGACGGATCAGACAATTTTTTGGAGCGGTGGCGTGTATGTCTCGCCAGAGCACCGCACGCGGATGGAGCAGACGGACGGAAAAGACCATGAACACCGCCAGGATCAGGAGAATGCTCAACCTCCCCAGGGTATGACTGCTTCCGGCCCGGTAATTGATGAAAAAGGCGATCTGGGTAAAAAAGACGATCGGTATGAAGGTGAAGATAAACCACTGAGTTTCCTGACGGAGAAACTGAACCTTGTCCTTGGGCCAAAAAAAGATCCGTGTTGCCAGGCCCACCGGCCGGAGGCACTCGATGATGATCCGCAGGTAGTAGAGACGAAAGCTGAGAAAAAAGAGTGCCGTGCCCACGGACCGGGAAAAATCGTTGGCCTCGCCCAGGCTGTGCAGTTGCCACCCGACCACGCCCAGCAGCAGCGGACAGGGCAGGGCCATGATCATGGTCAACAGCAGGGCGATGACCTGCTGCCCGAAATGGTAGGAGGCCGGATTCCCCGCCAGGTTGACCGCCGACTCCATTTTGTTGATCAAAAATCGGCGGGCAGCGAGCAGACCACCGCTGCAGAGCAGGGCCAGGAAAAAGAGCGGGGAGAGAATCGCCTGCTGCACCAGGGCCTTGCCCACTGCAATCCATTGATCGGGGACGAACAGGGCCTGAAATTCTCCGGGTACCCGCAGTAAATCAGCCAGATGAATCAACGGAGTGGAACGCATCCACAGTAAACGTTCCTCCAGGAAATTGTTGAAATCATCCACCGTGTTCAGCAGGTTGGCATACAGCAGTTCGATCTCCGAGAGTTGACTGAGATAGGATCGATTGGCGGCAATGATCTTGCCAAGGATATCTCCGCGGCTGGCCAGCAGGGTACGCAGTTCCGGATGCAACTTTTTTGCCATCTCCGCGGGGAGATCGCCGATCAGCTCGTTGATGGTGCCGTCGAGATCATCGATTTTCTTCTTCTCATCCTCGGTTTGGACCTGGACCAGTCCGGTTTCAGCAGTTACCTGCCGATTGCGCGACAGCTGCCTGCTGAGCTGACGGTCATTGGGCAGGTTGCGCTGAATATCGTGCAACAAAAGGCCCAGTGCGTGGCTCAGGCCCGCCATTTCAATCTTCTGCTTGGTGCTGGCGTAGCTCTCTTCGATGCGGTTGAGCTCGCTGGTGAGCTCGTCGCGTTGTTTGGCCGTCGTCTTGAGGGCGGCGGAAATGTTGAGCAACTGCTCACTGTAGGATGCATTGAGGGCGGCGGCCTGCTGCAGAATCGGCTGGTTGTCGGCCATCTGTGCCACCACCTCCTGGGCCTCTCCCACGCTCTGGCTCGCATCCAGCTGGCGTTTGCGGTTAAGATTGGCCTCGAGTTTCTGCAGTTGCTGACGTGCCAGGTCCAGGCGGACACTCGCTTCATCTCGCTGCACGTTTACCAGCTCGCTTCGCAACGGCATGCTCACCAACTCCTGGTTAAGCATGCGCGATTCGCTCTGCAGTGCCGCCACCTGGGTTTGCGCCATCAGGCTTTGCGCCTGGACCAGCTCGGAATTATCGGTGGGCTGGGGCGCGGCCTTGGAGATCGCGGCCAGGGAATTTTCGTTCTCCTTGATCTCGGCAAGACGCTGGCTGATCTTTGCCGGCCGCTCGATGAACTGGGTGCTCTGATGGGTCAAATTGGCTACCTCGGATTCCAGTTCGGTGGCCTTGGCCTTGGCCTGCAGTAGCTCCTGTTCAAGATCCTTGAGCGGCCTGGGATCGACCTTGTCATCCGTGGTCTTTTGATCAGCGGCCTCCTGGCGCGCATTCTGCCGTTTCAGCGAGAGATTCAGCTTCCTGATCGCCTCCGGTGCGCTCTTGATGGCATGGACAAAGGCATCGGCCTGGGCCTTGTTCGTCTCGATGGCACTGAGATTGTCGAGTCCTTGGCGATACAGTTCCAACAGCTTGTTCTTGGCTCCCTCATCAAGTTGTGTGTTCTGAGTGACGGCGTCGATCTTTGCCTTGAGCGTTTCTGCGCTCACCTGCTGTCGATCGGTGTTTGTCCCGGCAGTGTCTGCCGCTGCCTGCCCCACGGTGAGCACCATCAGGAGAATAATCACAGCAACAAGCCATCCTAAGGGCTGCAGGTTGTACCGCGGAATGAGAACGTATCGTTTCAATCTTTCTGAGAGCATATTCGTTGTGATGTGCGTGTTCAGGCCACCGCCAACAGGACCAGAGCCATGGACCCGAAGGAGAGCAGGGTTGAAAGGACAATCACCGCCGAGGCCAGTTCGGTATCGGAGTTGAGCTGGGAGGAAAGAATGTAGATCGCGGTTGAGGTGGGTTGGGCAAAAAAGAGCATGCTGACCTTGAAGGCCAGCCCGTCCACCCCAAAGAGCCACAGCATGCCCAAACCGACAAGGGGCAGAGCGACCAGTTTGAAGACCGCCGCCGCCAGGGCCAGGCCTAAATTGGCCCGCAGATTGGCAAAGGTAAGGCTGCCTCCGATGGAAAACAGGGCCAGGGGCAGGGTCACCTGGCTCATCAGCTTGAGGGTGTTATCGATCGGGGTCGGGAAAAAACCCACCAACCGGGAATAGGCAATACCGGCCACACAGGCGATGATCAGCGGATTGGCCATCAGATGCTTGAGGGTGAGCATAAATCGATTGCCCTGGAGGGTTGCACGTCCACCGTACCAGATCAGGATCGAGACGCAGAGGACGTTGATCAGCGGAATGATCAGACCGATGAGAATGCCGTAGAGCTGAACCCCTGTCTGGCCGAAGGTATTGATCAGCACTGCCATGCCGATGTAGGTGTTGAACCGGTAACAGCCCTGATTAAAGGAACCGACCTGAAAATCCCCAACCGGCCTGTATCGAACGTAGAGCAGGCTCAACCCGCAGACAAACAGCACGCTCAGGGCTGCGGCGGGAAGATACTGCCAGTTGCCCCCGAACTGCAGGGGAGCCGCACCGATCTTCCAAAAAAGCATCAGCGGAAAAAAGAGGAAATAGACCAGTCTGTCCGAGACGCGGTGAAAATCTGCGTCGGTGATGCGGAGGCGACGGATGCACCAGCCAAAGATCACCAGGGCCAGCACCGGAAAGAGGGCGTTGAGAAGTATCATTGAAGGACCGAGGCCCACAGGCCGAAGGCGAGGTTTTACGTATGAACAATCAGGGACGGTCTGTCTTTTCGCCGCACTGAGAGGCGGCCGTTCTTTGCCATGGACGTAGCGGGCTTCTACAGGATCTGCCGCAGAAATTCCCGGGTGCGTTCCATGGCAGGTCGATGAAAAAAATCCTGACTTGCAGCCTGCTCGACGATCCGTCCGGCTTCCATGAACACGATTCGATCGCCGACCTCGCGGGCGAATCCCATCTCGTGGGTCACCACCACCATGGTCATCCCCTCGCTGGCCAGGTTCCGCATGACCTCGAGCACCTCGCCGATCATCTCCGGGTCAAGGGCGCTGGTAGCCTCGTCAAAAAGCATCACCTTGGGCTGCAGGGCCAAGGCCCGGGCAATGGCAACCCGCTGCTGCTGGCCGCCGGAAAGCTGGCCGGGATAGACCTGCAATTTTTCCCCGACCCCCACCTTGTCAAGCAGCGCGGTGGCATGGCCCGTGGCCTCGGCCTTGGTGCGACCTCGCACCAACCGCTGGGCCAGATTGACGTTTTCCAACACCGTCATGTGGGGGAAGAGGTTAAAGGACTGGAAGACCATGCCAACCTCACGGCGAATGGCCAGCCGGTTCTGCTCGCTCTCGTTGAGTTCAACACCGTCGATGACGATGCTGCCACGGTCAACCTCCTCCAGACCGTTGAGGCAACGAAGAAAGGTGGATTTCCCCGAGCCCGAGGGGCCGATCACCACCACGACCTCACCCCGATCGACGCTCAGGGAAAAGTCATCCAGCGCCGCAAGATTACCGAACATTTTCACCAGATGGTCGGCACGGATGATGGGATCAGCCTCAAATTGACTGTTGTCAGGTCGTTTCATGACTGCATCTGCGAAAAACGGTGTTCCAGGCGTACGGCCACAGCGGAGAGGCTCAGGGTGAGGACGAGATAGATTGCGGCGATGGTAAACCAGATCTCAAAGCTGAGAAAGGTTTCGGCAATGATGGTCCGGCCCTCCATGGTCAGGTCATACACGGCAATGGTGGAAACCAGGGCCGAATCCTTGATCAGGGAAACCGCCTGGCTGGTCAGGGGCGGCAGGACCCGCCGCAGGGCTTGGGGCAAAACCACCCGCCGGTAGCTCTGCATCCGGCTCAACCCAAGGCTGTAGCAGGCCTCCCACTGCCCCCGGTCAATCGAGGTGATGCCGGCGCGAAAGATCTCCGAGGCGTAGGCGCCCTCAAAAAGACTCAATGCCAGGACCGCGGTGGCGCTGCGCCCTATATCGAGAATCGGCGCCATGACAAAGTAGAGAAAGAAAATCTGCACCAACAGGGGCGTGTTGCGAATGACCTCAAGATACACGGATGCCAGCAACCGCCCGACCATGGAACACGAGAGCCGCAACAGGGCAGTCACCAGGCCGAGGATTGCCGCCAGCACCAGGCTGGAGCCGGTGATCTCCAAAGTGACGAGCAATCCCTGGACCAAAGGGCCGGCAGTGAAGCCGGCATCGCCCAGGGTACCAAAATAACGGGGAATCTGCCGCCAGTGCCAGGCATAGCCGAGTTGTTCTCCTCCGCGCCACACCAACCAGATCATTCCCCCAAGGGTCAGCAGGTAGAGGCACCAATCTCTGATAATGGTGTATTTGGAAGACGATCGGCGCATGATGATCCAACAATCGAACCGGACAAAGGGAACAAAGAGGTACGCGGGCTGCAAAGGCGACTCTTTGATGTACACCACAATCCCCTCTGGTTTCAAGTCTTCTTCTCGCTGCTCGTTCGCGGCAGAGGGCGCAAAGGCGTGGCTATCTTCCTGTTGCCCGGAGGCGGGGCCTGGGGTACAGTATCTCGTCATTACTCTTATCTGGAAATTCCATGGCTCCTCTACTGACCCTCGACAACTTTTCGCTCTCTTTTCTGGGTGCAGGCGGCGAAACCACGCCGGTGCTCTCCGCGCTCAACCTGGAGATTGAACACGGCCAAACCCATGCCCTGGTCGGTGAATCCGGATCGGGCAAATCGGTCACCGCCCTCTCCATTCTTCGCCTGCTCGAGGAGACCTCCGAGATCCAGACCAGCGGCTCGATCCGCTTTGAGGGGCAGGAGATCACCGCACTCAATAAACGGGCCATTCGCGCCATCCGCGGCAACCGCATCGCCATGATCTTCCAGGAGCCGATGACCTCGCTCAACCCGGTCTACACCATTGGCAACCAGCTGATGGAACCGCTTATGCTCCACCAGGGCCTCAGCAAGGCCGAGGCTTCAGCCCAGGCCCTGCAGCTGCTGGAACGGACCGGTATCGACAACCCCGAATACCGCATCAACTGTTATCCACACCAACTCTCCGGCGGTCAACGCCAACGAGTGATCATTGCCATGGCCCTGGCCTGCCGCCCCACCCTGCTCATTGCCGACGAACCCACCACCGCCCTCGACGTCACCATCCAGGAACAGATCCTTCGCCTGATCAAGGATATTCAGGCCGAATACGGCATGTCGGTGCTGCTGATCACCCATGACCTGCCCATGGTGCAAAAGATTGCGGACAGGGTGTCGATCATGCATCAAGGGCGGATTGTCGAACAGGGGAGTGTCGATGCCATTTTTTCCGCGCCCAAGGAGGACTACACCCGCCACCTGCTGGCTGCGGTCCCCCAGGGAATCCAGCAAACCCGGCCGGGGGGCGAGAAACTGATCGAACTTCAGGGGATCCGGTGCAGCTTTTCCATGAAAACCCAGTGGTCGGGATGGTTCAAACGCGACAAACAGGTGATCAGGGCGGTGGATGATGTCAGCCTCAGCCTCAACCTGGGCACCACCCTAGGATTGGTGGGCGAATCGGGCTCCGGCAAATCGACTCTGGCCCTGTGCCTGCTGGGGTTGAACAAATTCGACGGCAAGGTCCTCTATTTCCCGCAATCCGGGGAAAGCCACTGCCTCTCATCCTTGAGCAGCAAGCAGTTTCGCCCGCTGCGCAAAGAGTTGCAAATCGTGTTCCAGGACCCTTTTTCCTCGCTTTCGCCACGGATGACCATTGGCCAGATCGTGGCCGAGGGACTGCAGGTGCACGGCATGGGCGGCAATCGCGAGGAACGGCAGGCACTGGTGGCCCAGGCGCTTCGAGATGTGGAGCTTGCTCCCGAACTGGCCAGCCGTTTTCCCCACGAATTTTCCGGTGGCCAGCGCCAGCGCATCGCCATTGCCCGGGCCCTGATCCTCCGGCCTAAACTGCTGATCCTCGACGAGCCCACCAGCGCCCTGGACATGACCATCCAAAAGCAGATTCTCGAGCTGTTGCAGGACCTGCAGGAGCGTTACCAACTCACCTACATCTTCATCACCCACGACCTGCGCACCGTGCGCTCGCTCGCCGATCAACTGGTGGTGATGCGCCGGGGCCGCATCGTCGAGGCCGGGCCGGCGGCGGCCATCTTTGCCCATCCGCAAGAGGAATACACCAGGCGACTGTTTGACGCCGCCTTTCATCTCAACAAACGTCTGGAGAACTGACCATGCCCATGACCTACCGTGCCGTCTTTCATGTCGACCTGGATGAGGCCAAACCCTTCAACATCGCGCTGGCCAACGTCGGCAACCTCATCCGCGCCATTCCGGAGAAGCACTATGATCTGGTCATGCTGTTCAACGGTCCGGCGGTGACCCTGTTGGAAAACGACAAATGCGCCCCCTTTCGTGACGAGATTTGGCGTCTGCAGCAATCACGGGTGGCCTTCAAGGTCTGCCGCAACGCGCTCAACAAGTTCAACGTCGACCCGGATAACCTGATCGACGGCTGCGAGATCGTTCCCGCAGGCGTGGTGGCGTTGATCGAATTACAGCAGGATGGGTATGCCTATATCAAGCCGTAACACCGTTGCCTCGGGTTCTACCGGGGTGCACCGTCAGCAAGCTGGCATTTTTCCAGGTTGCCCTGACAGGAGAGCCTGCTGGTCGCATTGGGCCAGAAGCGGACATTGGTGAGGCTGTATTCTCCGGACGGATGAGTACAGTAGGGAATGAACACAAAACCGCTTTTTGATTCACGCCAGCTGGATTGAATTTCACGTGCCCGGGGTTGCTGTTCGACCCGATAATATCGACAAAAGGCCATCTAAGTACTCGCAGAAAAATTTGTAATGATTGTGTAACTGCCCAACACCATGCTCATTTCCGCACCGTGGGCCGGGAAACGCGCGCCACGCGGAAAGGAAAGCTTGAATTAATCGAATTTTTACCCGAAACGCAACATCCTTGTGGTTGAAGACTTCCCGTTCTCGGCAGACTGATCAACAGCGCAACAACACCAGAGTATTCACAAGCAGAGAATGTATGAACCAGATACTGATCGGTAAAGGCCAACAACCCGTTCACCTGCTCTCTCAATATGGCAACCGCCACGGTCTGATCGCCGGCGCCACCGGCACCGGCAAGACCGTCTCCCTCCTGGTGCTGGCTGAAGGATTTTCCCGGCTGGGTGTGCCGGTGTTCATGGTGGACGTCAAGGGGGATGTCGCGGGCCTTGCCATGGCCGGCAGCCCCAATGAAAAAATCCAGCAGCGGGTGGCCCAGATCGGCCTTGAGGGCTATGGTTGTGAAGCCAACCCGGTCCTGTTCTGGGATGTATACGGAAACTCCGGGCATCCGGTGCGAACAACGATCAGTGAACTCGGCCCCACTCTCCTTGGGCGGATGCTGGAACTCAGCGCCCCCCAGACCGGTGTGCTGGAAATCGTGTTCAAGCTCTCCGATGACCGGGGGTTGCTCCTGCTGGACCTGGATGACCTCAAGGCGCTCCTGGGATTGGTCGCGGAAAATCGCAAGGCCATCTCCGCCGAGTACGGTCTGGTCAACAGCCAGTCGATCAGTGCGATCCAACGTGCACTCCTGCGCTTTGAGCGTGAGGGCGGCACGGCCTTCCTCGGCGAGCCGGCCCTGGAACTTGCCGACCTGATGCGAACCGATTTGAGCGGCCGGGGGATCATCAACATCCTTGCCGCAGATCAGTTGATCCTCAAACCGCGCCTCTACTCCAGTTTTCTGCTCTGGCTGCTGTCCGAACTGTTTGAGACCCTGCCCGAGGTGGGCGATCTGGAGAAACCCAGGCTGGTGCTCTTTTTTGACGAGTCGCATCTGCTCTTTGACGACACACCAGTGGCCTTGCGGCAACGGGTGGAGCAGGTGGTGCGCATCATCCGCTCCAAGGGCGTGGGGGTGTACTTCTGTTCCCAATTTCCCGATGATCTCCCCGGCGAGATTCTCGGCCAACTCGGCAACCGCATCCAGCACTGTCTGCACGCCTACACGCCAAGGGACCAGAAGACGGTTCGAACCGCGGCAGAGACCTTTGCCGCCAACCCCGGACTGGATGTCGCCGAGGCCATCTCCCAGCTGGCGGTGGGCGAGGCGCTGGTCTCCACCCTCCAGGAAAAAGGCGTACCCCTGCCGGTTGAACGAACCATGATCTGTCCGCCACGCTGCCGCATGGGCACCCTCAGCGCCGAGGAACGGGCGATGATCCGGGCACGAAGTCCGCTGGGAGCGAAGTATGATCTTCCGGTCAACCGTGACTCCGCCTATGAAGTGCTCAACCGGCGGGCCCTGGAACGATCAGCTGTCGAGGAGGAAACGCAGCGGATAAAGACCGAAAAGAAAATCGATCAGCCCAGTCCGCTGAACGATATACTGTGGGGGACGAAACGCCGCCAGGGCATGGTGGAGACCGTGGCCAAGCAGGCTGCCCGCACCATTGGCAGCCAGATAGGCCGTCAGATCCTGCGCGGAATCCTTGGCGGAATTTTTGGCGGTTCGCGCCGCTCGTGATGTCTTGGGTTTCTGACTGCATGAAGAAGAGCAGATGCTGATGGATAACCAGTGGTTTTTCCTCGGAAGCTCCGGGAAGAGATATACCTTTGATGTTGCCGGGAAAACGGCCCCTTTGCCATGCACAGGGGGGATCTTCATCCCTGTTTACGCGCACCCGCGGGGGCACCTGGCCGGATTTGCAGTTCATCCGCTCCTGATTGAGGAAACCGATGATCTGCAGTCGGCGGTTTCCGCTGTGCAACACAATGACTGCCTGTTACAGGCATGCTGGAATTATACCCTCATTCTTCCTCTTGACGATCCTGGGCAACGGATACAAACTTTTCAGGACCTGGCTCTTATCGATGTTCCCTGCCAGTAAGGAGATGCCGTTGCACGTACCGCAGTTCTTTTCCGGCTGGATTCCCCCATCAGGGGACACTTTTATCCTCTTTCCAATTCAGGGGCACAGCAACTTTGACCTCCCCAGCATCACCCTCAACGACAGCCCCCCCCTCTTCCCCTGCCCCGCTCACCGCTGAGTTCCTGGCCACGGTCAGCCATGGACCGGGCGTCTACCAGATGCTTGGCAAAAAGCAGGTGCTCTATGTGGGTAAGGCCCGTGATCTGCGCAAACGGTTGGCCCAATATGCCCATTACACCGGCCCCGCCCACTCCAAGACCGCCGTCATGCTCTCCCATGTGCAGCGGGTCGAGACCATCCTCACCACCACCGAGAAGGAGGCACTGATCCTCGAGGCCTCGCTGATCAAACAGCATCGACCGCGCTACAACGTCATTCTCCGTGACGATAAAAACTATCCCCTGATCAAGGTCACCATCCGCGACCCCTGGCCGCGGGTGGTGGTGACCCGCAAGCGGTTGCGTGACGGCAACCGCTACTTTGGTCCCTACTCCTCGACCACCGCCATGCGCGCCACCCTTGCCCTCCTCTACGGCCAGTTTCCCCTGCGCCGCTGCAAGACCATGCGCGAACGAAGCCGCCCCTGCCTCAACTTTCAGATGGGCCGTTGCCTTGCGCCCTGTGCGGGCAAGGTGGACAGCGCCGAATACCAGCGCATGGTTCGCGAAGTCCTGCTGATTCTCGAGGGTAAGGTCGACGAGGTGGTGAAAGAACTGACCTCCAAGATGGAGCAGGCCGCCGAACAGTTGGCCTTTGAAAAGGCGGCAATCTACCGGGACCAAATCCGAGGCCTGACCAAGACCATCGAGCATCAGGCCATTGTCGCCGACCATCACCTTGACCAGGATGTGTTCGGCATCCATCGTCAGGACGCCTCGGTGGGCATAGCCCTGCTCTTTGTTCGCGGTGGCATGATCACCGGGGCGCAGAATTTTTTCCTGGCCGATCCCCTTGGAGAGGACGACAGCCTGCTCAGCCAGACCATTGGCCAATTTTACTCAGCCGAGCGTCAGCCGCCACGGGAACTGCTGCTTCCCTTTGTCCTCGAGGATCGGGAGCTGATCGCAGAGCGGCTGGCTGAGTTCCGGGAAGGGCCGGTCTCGCTGCTCGCGCCGCAGCGCGGCAAACGCATGCAGCTGATGCAGATGGCTGCGGCCAATGCGGCCCAGATATTTTCGGAAAAGGCCAAGAAGGAGCAGAGTTGGGAGACGCTCGCCGCCAGCCTGCAGGCCAAGCTGCGGTTGCTGAACAAACCGGAAACCATCGAATGTCTGGATATCTCCAACCTCCTGGGCAAGCAGGCGGTTGGCTCGCTGGTCTGTTTCGTTCAGGGGGAAAAGGAGGCCAAGCACTTTCGCCATTACCGCATTCGCAGCCAGGATACCCCGGACGATTACGCGATGATGCGCGAGGTCCTGGAACGGCGGATGAGCAAGGGGGTCGAGGAGGACCGGCTGCCGGATATGCTGCTCATCGACGGCGGCAAGGGCCAGTTGCAGGTGGCCTTTGATGTGCTGGCAACCTTTGATCTCCTCGGGCGCATTGACCTGGTCTCCATCGCCAAGGAAAAGGAGGATGAAGGGGAAAAGCTGTTCAAGCCCGGCCGCAAGAATCCGATCTTGCTCCCGGCCCACTCGCCGGTGCTGTTGTACCTGATGCGCATCCGCGACGAATCCCACCGCTTCGGCATCACCTTTCACCGCAAGCTGCGCGGCAAGGACCAACTGCGCTCACAGCTCGATAGCCTCGAGGGCGTCGGCCCGAAGCGCAAGCAGTTGCTGCTCAAACACCTGGGATCGCTTAAACGGATCAACGAGGCCGGACCGGACGAGCTGGCCCAGGTACCGGGTATCGGTGTGGAACTGGCCAGCCAAATCTACAATCAGCTCCACCCGCAGGGAGAGGCGTCCTGCACCGCAAACGCGGATAAAATCCAACAAACCTTGATGGAGAAGTCAATTGATGGAGCCGGATGAACGAATGATGGCCCGGCTCAAAGCCGGCTGCGTCTGCAAGGGAGTCAAATTGATCCGCCTGATAGAGGCGATCGAACATGGAGCAGCCACCGTTGCCGAAGTACAGCAGGCCTGCGGCATCGGCGATGGTGCCTGCAATGGCAAACGCTGTGGGGAAAAAATACGGCAGTTGCTCGCTTCACCCAAGGGGAGTGCGTCCATGGAAGATGAGCTCAGACCATAATTCAAGTAAAGACCAACCCTGGATAACAAAGGATGTCGGTGGAAAACGAAAACAGAACCGTCAAAAAAGCGGTCGCCCTGCTCTATGACCAGAAAAAGTCCGCCGCTCCCCGGGTCGTGGCCAGCGGGACCCATCTGCTTGCCGACAAGATCATTGCCATCGCAAAAGAGGCAGGCGTGGCGATCAAGGAAGACAAAGACCTGGTTGAGCTTCTGGCCAAGGTGCCCCTGGGAGAGGAGATTCCCGCAGATTTGTACCAGACCGTTGCCGAGGTATTGGCCTTTGTCTATATGGTGAATGAAAAATACAAGGATGCAAAAAAATGAAACTTTCTCCACACCTGAGGCAAACAGTACTTTCGCACGGGTGGTTTTTCATCTCTCCCCTCTTCTCCGCATTCAACTGATATTATTTCCCTTCCCCTCCATATCCTTCGGTTTTCTCCCCAGCCCCCCTGATCAGCACAATTCTTTACACAAACAAACTGAGAATTATTATTGACTTCGGGTTAACTTATTCACATTATTGAAGTCGTAAACAGCACTATCAAAGAGAGCCTGGAGCCTCATCCTTTCTGTCAGTGCATCTCAGCCAGAGTGCACCTTTAACATACTGAAGTGGAGTTCATTATGCGTCAATATACAATTGCCGTTATCGTCGGCAGCCTTCGCAAAGAATCATTCAACCGCCAATTGGCCAATGCACTGGCCAAACTGGCTCCTGATGAGTTTACCTTCAACCTGGTCGATATCGGTACGCTGCCCCTCTACAATCAGGACGACGATGCCACCCCGGCCCCGGAGGTTGTTCAATTTAAGGAAACCATCAAGGCCGCTGACGGTCTGCTGTTTGTCACTCCGGAGTACAACCGATCCATTCCCGGCGTGCTGAAAAATGCCCTGGATCAGGCTTCACGGCCCTACGGGCAAAGCGTTTGGGGCGGAAAACCAGGTGCAGTGGTTGGTATGACCATTGGCCCTTCGGGGACCGCAATGGCGCAGCAACACCTGCGCAATATCCTGGCCTACCTCGATGTGGCCACCATGGGCCAACCCGAGGTCTTTCTCCAGAACAACGAGGGATTTTTTGATGAAAACGGCAATATTGGTGCCCCCAGCAGGGACTTCCTCCAAGGATGGATGGATCGCTTCGTTGCCTGGGTGAAACGCCAGGTTGACTGATCGACCGATTTTTTTTGAACCTCTTGCTCATTTCGGGGAAAAACACCAAGGCCCTTTGCCGTAGTTCGGTAAAGGGCCTTTTTTTTCGCCATGCGGGCAACATCAACATCAAAAGGCACAAAAAAGCCCCTGCCGTACAAAACGACAGGAGCCGGTGAACAGCGCCTGAAGCGCCTATTTGCCGATAGCCTTGAGATAATATTCGTTAATCTTCTCCCAGTTAATCACATTGAAGAAGTTGGCCACATAGTCCGGTCTCCGGTTCTGATAGAGCAGATAGTAGGCATGCTCCCACACATCCACGCCAAGAACCGGTGCCTTGTCCGTCATGATGGGATTATCCTGGTTGGCTGTGGTGAGGATCGTCAGATCGCCCTTGTCTACGGCCAGCCAGGCCCAACCGCTACCAAACAATTTGACCGCAGCGGCGGAAAACTGCTCCTTGAAAGCGTCAAAGCTACCGAACTTTTTGATGATCGCATCCACAACCGGTCCTTGTGCCGCCACATCTTTTTTCAGACTCGGCCAGAAAATGCTGTGATTAGCGTGACCTCCGCCGTGATTACGCACAGCGGTGCGAATGGCTTCCGGAACCTCGTTAAGATTTTTGAGCAGTTTCTCCAAACTCATGGCCGCCAAGTCTGGCTGGTCTTTGAGAGCGGCGTTGAGATTGGTGATATAGGCTTGGTGATGCTTGGTATGATGAATCTCCATAGTCCGGGCATCGATAAAGGGCTCTAATGCATCATAGGCATAGGAAATTTCAGGAAGTTTGTGTTCCATGGTTGAACCTCGTCAATGCATATGAAAAACGGATCCGCAGAGTGCATATCCGTTTTGGTGGATACATGAGAATCGCTGAAATCACGTGCAGCCAAAAAGGGAAAAGGAGTATCGCAACTCCAACGATCCTGTCCTTGCTCAATAACTTATAACCGAAGAAATAATTGTCAAGATAATGCTAAATTATAATTTATAAGTTTTATTCTTTTTCTTATTTATTTCAACAAGTATTGATCAATCAACCCAGGTAATGTCCGGATGTTTTCGTGTCGGCAACCGACAGTAATGGAATTTCGCATACCCGACCATCATTGCCCCGTAACATTGCTGGTCTTTGGAGAGTGGCAGAGCCTCCCTCAATGGCGGGTAGGTATTGGCCGCGGCATTGAAATATCCGGCCCAGCAGGTACCGAGCCCCAGACCGGTGGCAGCAAGTTCCAAATAACTCAACGCAATGGTGCAGGAAGTCGGCGCCATGCGGCTATTGGCTTCACCATAGGCAACGATCAGGACCGGTGCGTGACGCAAAATGCCATCGTCCCCGCCCTGCCAGCGCTCTATAACTCGATCCACATGGAGTGAAAGGGCCAGATCCGGCATCTCCGTCTTGAGCCACCGCATCCAGTCGATGACCAGAGCTGCCAGTCGCTCCAGGGTCTGCCGGTTGTCCAGAACCAGCCACCGGACGCCCTGCGAATTGATTGCAGTGGGGGCGCAGCTCGAGATTTCGATCAATCGCTGCAAGGTTGCCCGCTCCACGGGTTGTTGTCTATAGACGCGAATGGAGCGGCGGGACCTGAGAAAATGCTCGGATTGCGCAGCATTGAGTTGCAACTCCGGCTGGACGGGCGGGCAGAGAGCAGGATCCATATCGCGGTGGTGAAAACTGGCACTGGGACAGATGGCCACGCAATGGCCGCAACGGATACACAGGGGTTCGGCATTGGCTACGGCAAGCGGGATCTGTCCCGGAGGGCCATCGATGATCCCCAAGGGGCAGACCAGGGCACAGAGCCCATCTTTGCGGCAGGTTTGTTGATCAATTGTGAACAGTTCCATAGAGCTCCTTGGCAAGCAATGGTTGACAGCAACCGAGGAAAAGTGGTTTCCTAGTCAAAGACCACCGGCAAAGCCGGTGGCTTGAAAGACTGGGAGCCGCTCAAAGCGGCATATGCAACTGATCCACTGACCACCCTTGGTGGTCAAGTTGTTGGCAAGATCCAGCAATAAAATATCACGAGTTCGCATCTATTATCTTTCGATTCTGACTCTTGTTGTTTTGTGTGAGTATAAGCAAAAACTGATGCTCCGGTATTCGTTGATCGATTCCTCATTGAAATCTGGGAATTAAGCATCAGAAAAAATTGTGTTGATTCTTGCCTATGCTCTTTGCATTGTTGATCTCAACAAAGACGATCAAGAACGCAATCAATTGTTTCTTTTCTGCAATCCAGTAACCGTCAAACTGTTGGAGTCCCCCGGCAAAGCCGGGGGTTTACCCAAGGGAAATTATTTTGACGCGTACGGCTCGTTAAAACAAACTGGTCCGGGCATGTGCATTTTGACATTGCCACTCTGCCGATGGTGCATATTTCATTCAACTAATTGAAAAAATATAACCAATTGCCCAACCACCTGTATATAGAAAGCCCGTACTCCCAGCACTCTATTTTTTTCTCTACCTTTCCAGATATCAAGAGGCAATACAGACACCGATGGCCCGGCCTGCTCCCGACAAGGATACAAAATCCCCAAAAAAGAAGTCTAACCCGCCGGCTGAGCAAGCTCCTCTCAAGGAAGATACGCCCAAAGAAACGAGTTCCCCCAAAAAAACGGCCAAGCCCAGGACACGAAAGAAAACCGCCCGTAAAAAGATCCCCAAGAAGCCGCCGACATCCAAAAGACTGGTGGCCCTGTTGCTCAGTCTGGAGATCCTGGGACTGCTGTTCTCCCTGCTCACCGCGGTGGTGGTGGTCCTGGGATACGCCGCGGGAAAATTTTCCGGGACCGAATTTTTTACCCACCTGCTCCCCTTCACCCTGGGCGTGACCGCCCTGATCGTTGTTACCGCTACCCTGCTTCTGGGGTGGCTGCGTCTCAGACGGTGGGTACGTCCCCGATTTCTCTTTCTCCCCCCTGCCCTGGCCCTGGTTCTGGCCCTGAGCGTCGGTGGCCTGACCCTGCGGGGTGATTTTTTCTTTGCCTTTTCTCAATTTCGCATCCTGGTCGGCGCTAAGGAAGAGGCAGCTCGAGTCACCCTCACCCACCAGATATTTGCCGCCTACCGTCGACTCGACGCCGTCCAGGAACAGATACTCATTGACCGGGCCCGCGCCTATGGCGAGCCCATGGACGAGGCCGCCGAGTCCTACGGTCTTGATCCTGATCTATTGCGCGGGCTTGCGGCCACCGAATCCTCGTTTTTACCCCGTGATAGCAAGGATGGCGGCAAGGGGCTCTTCCAGATCACCCAGGTTCCCCAGCACATCCTTCTCGGTACAGCCAAACTGCTGGGCGTGGAAAAAGTTGACGTAGAAAATTATCACCACAATGCCTTTGTCGCCGCAGCCACCCTCCGCTACTACCTGCGCCAGATGAACGATGATCTCTTTCTGGGATTGCTTGCCTACAATATTGGCCCCCAAAACGGTGGTCTGCGCTTTATCATGCAACAGTACGGCGCCACCGATTTCATCACCATCCAACCCTATCTACAACAGCTGCCACGGGACTACCCCATCCGCGTTCTCTCCCATGCGCTTGCCTTTCGCCTCTATCGCACGATGGATAAACTCCCGGCATACGAGAAGGGGCTCAATGCGGTCCGCATTCAGCATATCGGCATTCCAGGAATGTAGCGCCGTCAAGGAGAGATGAAAAAATCGGCCCAGCATGGCCTGGTTGGAGCAGTCCAATACAGATCGGCTCTTTGGCTGAAAACTTGGAAGCGTTCGATAACGGCCCTTCAAAAGCTGCACAATTGTCCCAAAGACAACCACCACGATGTAATTTTGGGTTGTTTGGCAACAAATCGTTCCTTAATTTTTTCTTACAGGAATATAATATTGACGGGGAACGGACCAATTTGCTATAGCTATCAAGCATTCGACGATTAAAGAGGGCCTTTTTACATGCCCGATATGGAACATCCGGCGGTGGAAGACATCCCCCTGCCATAAACAGGGTGGGACAGACTGGCGCTTTGACCGTTCGACTGAGGATGTCCTTCGTGTTCAGGTAATTCATGCGACAAGCACATCGCCTCGACGACGATGAGGGGACATCCTCCATCCACAACGTAAGCTACGGGATTTTCTATGAAAGGAATCTACGCTGGAAGTTACGACCCGCCTACTAACGGACATGTGTGGATGATCGAACAGGGAGCGCGGCTGTTCAGCAAATTCTATGTGGCTGTCGGTCAAAATTCCCAAAAGGAATACACCTTTTCCCTCGATGAACGGATGCAGATGCTTGAAGAGATCTGTGCTCACCACCGCAATATTGAAGTGGTTCACTTCGAAAACAAATTTTTGGTCAAATACGCCGAGTCCATTGGCGTTGATTACATTCTGCGCGGTATCCGTAACGAAAAAGACTATACCTACGAGCGCGGTATGCGTTACGTCAACAGCAACATGAACAACGGCATTCAAACCCTGTTCATGATGTCGCCACGGCAACTTGTCGAGGTCAGCTCATCCCTGGTCAAGGGCCTGATCGGCTCCGAGGACTGGGAGATGGTAGTCCGGGAATATGTCCCGGATATTGTCTATTACAAGATGCTCAGTAAGTTCGGTCGCCTCCACCTTCGCTCAACCCGTCGGAGAATACTTGAAAGAATCTGAGTGAAAGGCTTTCTTTTTCTATTTGCAGATTGCTTTCAGGTTTGCTCTGCCTTTCTTGAGCACCATACACGCCCTGCAAAACAACCAAACCTCGTTTGGTTTATGAGAGTGTAGCCGGCACTATCCAGAAGTTCAGCCAAGTCTTGGGCAGAGCGCTCGAAGCGCAGCTGGTCATTGCCGTCATCAATTCCATACTGACCGCAATCGGCATCAGTCTGCTGGGCCTGGGGCAACAGCTCGCCTTTTTAACGGGGATCGTCTTTTTTTGCAGTTTCTTTCCGGTGTCGGCGTTTTTATCAGTTTGATCCCCATCTGCCTGGTGGCCCTGCAGATCTCGGGTTTGCAGACCATGCTCCTGGCCGGCCATCGCCCTCATCGCTGTCATTCACATCATCAAAGGCTATATCCTCAATCCGCGGGTCTACGGCGGCTACATGCGGATTAATTCAGTTATCATCTTGATTCTTTTAACCATTGGCGGCAAACTGTTCGGTTTATGGGGACTGATTCTCGGCGTTCCCGTCTGCACCTATATTTTGGGTCACGCCATCCGCTCCAGGGAGCTGGACCTCTTGATGGGGTGGCTGAACACACGGTAACAACAAAGGAAAATAAATAATATGGAGTGGTTGTTGGATATCGGCGTCTGGAGTTCCCTCCTGACCCTGACCGTTCTCGAAATCGTCCTGGGGATCGACAACATTGTCTTTCTCACCCTACTGGTGAGTAAGGTTCCGGTGCATCAGCGCAGTTTTGCCCGTCAATTCGGTTTGCTTGCCGCTATGGGCACGCGTATCCTGCTGCTGATATCGGTCGCCTGGCTGGCCAAACTGGTCACCCCATTATTTGCCGTCATGCAGCATCCGGTCTCAGGCCGAGATCTGGTCCTCCTGGCAGGGGGTCTTTTCCTCATTTACAAGGCGGTCATGGAAATTCACGGCAGCCTTGAGGGGGGGGGAGAAGTTCATGGCCCCAAACACCTGGCAACCAACCTGCCCATGGTCATTGCCCAGATAGCGGTGATCGATATCGTTTTTTCCCTGGATTCGGTTATCACCGCGGTAGGCCTTGCAGAGCATCTCTGGGTCATGATCGCGGCCATCGTGCTTGCCATTGGGGTGATGATGTTTTCGGCAAGACCAATTGGTGACTTCGTTGAGCAACATCCCACAGTTAAGATGTTGGCGCTCTCTTTTCTCGTCCTGGTCGGCGTAGCCCTGGTCGCCGAAGGAACCGGGCATGAAATGCCCAAAGGATATCTCTACTTTGCCATGGCCTTTTCCTTTATCGTTGAAATGCTCAACCTCCGGCTTCGCAAAAAAAATATTCCAGTGCATCTCCACTCGCCCCATCAACAGCTTGAGCACAAAAAGCTCAGTCAATAATAGCCAGCACGCTACAGATGCAAAGAGGCCGGTTGTTTGCTGCAACCGGCCTCTTTTTTATTGATCTCTACAATTCTTGTTATATATTCACCCGATGTGACTGGTTGAGTTGGCTGGTGCCGGCCGCGGGCTTCAACCCCGTTGAGCTCCTTGTGAAAGAGCAGCTGTTTGGTTCGATTCCGAAGCCAGTCTCCCCCCCTTCTCTCCTGCCTTCAGCTGTTTGCCCCCTGCACCATTGGTTTCTGCAGCACCTTCACCACTTTTTTTGGTGAGATCACAAGGGTGCAGGTCATGCCTGCGGCAAGGGGAATATCCTCAGGAATACTGTCAATACTGATTCGAACCGGCACCCGCTGGGCCAAACGCCCCCACTGAAAGACTGGATTGACGTTGGCCAGGAGTTCCCCTCCGGTCGGGTTGTCCCTATCGGTTATACCACGCGAAAAACTCTCCACATGGCCATGGAGGACTGTTTCCGTCCCCAAAAGTCGAATTTCGGCAACATCTCCAGGTTGAAACAAGGGTAATTTGTTTTCCTCAAAATAACCGTAGACCCAATACGAATTTTTATCGACCACCGCCAATTTGGGGACACCGACCGTTACAAAATCTCCGGCATGAACGGAAAGATTGGTTATATACCCGTCCACCGGTGAACGAACCTCCGTTCGTGTCAAGTTGAGCTTGGCCAGATCAACCGCAGCCACCGCCTCTTGGTAGAGCGCATCGGCACTTTCGGCAAGGCCTATGGCATTTTCCTTGTTCTCATGGGAGACCACATCGTTTCCCACGGACGAGCCTCTCTTTGCCTCCCGTGTTCGCATCGTCCGCTCGGCCTCTCGGGCAAGAAGGTGTGCCTGGGCCTGGGAAAGGGCCAGACGATACCGTGCCTGATCAATGACCAACTGCAGCTCCCCTTTCTTGACATACTGATTGTCCTTGACCGCCATCTCGGTTACTGCACCGGAAACATCCGGAGCGACATCAATAACATTGGCCCGTATTCGTCCGTCTCTTGTCCAGGCAGAGTGCATATAGCGATCCCAAAGAGCCATGCTGGCAAAAATCGCCCCGAAAAAGACGGCAAGGGTGACAACGACTTTGACAATCAACTGAATTTTTGTTGTGTGCATCAAGAACCTCAGAAAGAAAAAAACTGGCGATTACTGCATAACCACCAGGCCAAGCGTGCAGAACAGACCAACAAACACACTGAAGCGAAACAGGGGGGGGATGCCAAACATATTGATAAAAATCAAATTGTTTGCACAGTTTATCAACAAGGGCCTGCAACACAACACTACCGATGAAAACAAGCAGCAGTGTCGGTACAAGGGCATCAAGCAGGACAAATTCTCGGGGCATGGTCAACCTCCTCACAAAACATGGACGCACTATCGACAAGGGGGATACGTATGCTGTGCAGCGAGGCCAGGATCGCCCCTCTAACGGCACTGTTTTCCATTTCATCATCTTGTGCCACGGCAACAATTGTGTCGTTGACAGCAGCTAATACGACCAGGCGACGAACATCAGAGGGTTTGGCAAACAGCTCGGCAAGATCGTGGCAAATGTTAGTCACCCTCTTCTGCAGAGCATCCTGTTGCAACTGCTGTCCGTCTCGGCGAAGATGGATGACGGCCCTGCCAATTTCGAGAACAATAAACATCCAATCAACTGAGGAACGATCCTGGTCATTCTTGACTGATCCGGTTGCGGCGATGCGCTGCATAATATCTCGCGTCCCGGATTCGAAGCGGGCGCCCAGTCGTGGGAGTGGCGCGGAACAGACGAGAACAATTTACCGACGTAACATTTTCGGAATGCGCTCTTTCAGCCAAGGGGAATACACCGGGAAAAAAAGAGCGAACATAACCGATGCAGCCGCCTGGCCAAACACCTGGGAAATACCGAAATTTACCATCTTAATCGGGTCGTAGACCATGCTGTTGTCCGGGGCGATCATGAAACAAAACATGCAGCAAAAGCCCAGGCCAAACATCATTGTTTTTTTGGACAGCCCCATCAACCAGGCACTGATCAACAGTATTGGTCCCAAGATGGCGCACAGCAGCAAAAAGCCGTTCACCGCAGGCATGAGAAAAAATTTACACACAAAAGCAACCGGCAATGCAACACATCTACCGTAAAGCCCCATGTTAATAGCAAAAATTGGGGCCGGAGCAGGTGCAAACAGGGAACAGGCAATGGCAACCATCATGACTGCGTAGTTGCCATAGGGCCAAGCGGTTGCGATCCCAAAAAGTGCCACCAAAAGAACGGCGAGCGAGGCGCGAACACCATTGAGGAGGGCGATGAACGAGTCGGTCAAGGGGGAGAACTCCGTTCGACGACGGGCCTGCCTTTTCCCTGTAGGCTGAAATATCTCCTGATACTGTTCAAGAAAATCCCGCCATTTTCCGAGCAAACGCCGAACCAACTCAAGACCGGTTTCAAGCTCAAGGGCAGCAGGGTGCTTGGAATGAATGCTCATACCCGATTGCAATTCTTCACTTCGTTGCAACAGTCTTTGGGAATAGACACGCAATTGCAAAACAGTTTGCTGCGCTGCATCATAGTCGAGGACATTGGAGCCATTTCCCCCCATGATGGTATCCAATTCCAGTAACAGTGTGTGGAGAATCGGCCCTGCGGGGGAAGACGTGGAATCAAGACGGAGGATGAGATGGCGAAGAAAATAGGCAGCCGTGGTCATAGCCATGAAATCGGCATTAAGGCGAGGAAGGCCCACATGACGTTTCTTCAAGGGAGCAGCCTCCCAATAGACGGAGCAGCGGAGCGATTCCAGGGTCAGCGCCAGGGTAATAAAACGTAAAAAATTATGCTCTATACTCCTGTCCTCTTTCTGGATTTGTGAATACAAGATGGACAAAGCCGCTAAATTGAGCCTAGGCCTGTTGAATGGTGGCTAATATTGGCGGACGCAAACTTTGCGGAAATACCAGATCGCTGATTAAAGCCGAACACAGGATGCCCACCATGACCTCGGAGCAACGCCCTACGGTATAATCAAAAAATCCGTAAGGATTGGCAATGTTGGTCATTCCGACCATAGCAGCAGTATATCCCGCAAGAACGAAGGCATAACAAAGAAAATTACGGTACAGCGTTGCCCCTGCGGTAAAAGGCCAATCCATACGGCAAGACCCGTCAAATATAAAACACGCTGCTGAGGAAATAGGGCAAATAGAGTCAGACAAAAAAATGCAACGGAAAGTGTGCCGAACACACGATAGATGGATTTGGTCAGAACCGGACCGCTTTGCGGTTGCATAAGGAGAAAAACGGTTACAACCGCGGTAACCGGTTGGCTGAGCTGAAAACGTATGAAGATCCAGAGCGCAAGCAGTGCGGCTATGGTGGTTTTGCAGGCAAAGAGCCAATGGATGCCCTCTTTTGGGACACGCCTTGACCTGGCTGGCGGAACACCAGGAGGCAAGTCGAGAAGATAGATGGGCTGTATTGACCATGCTCATGATCGTGATGGTCCTTCATGCTGATTTACTGGCACAAGGCCACCTTGAGCGGCGCCTCCTCCGAGTGCTTGCATCAACAACGCATAAGCTTCCAGGTATTGTGCATCGATCTGAGCACAGTGATTTGTTTGCACAAGAGTCTGCTCCTGTGCGTTGAGTACTGACAGATAGTTGGCCAAACCGGCTCTGTACGCCTTCAGGATAACGGCATAGGCATGATCAGAAAGTTGTTTGGCCTGATGGGCTTCATTTTGTTGACGCTGCAAAGAATCAAGTGCAACCAGCCTATTGGAAATCTCTTCGAGGGCTTGTAGAAGACTCTGGTTGTACTGTTCAACCGCGATATTGTAGGCACAATGGGCCATGCCCAATTGGCTTTGTAAGTGTCCCCCGTCAAAGAGAGGAAGATGGAGCGCTGGTGCCAAACCGTAGGTGAGCGAGCTATTACTGAGGAGTCGGTCAAAACCGATGGCCTGCAACCCAAGAAGGCACGCAGATTAATATTGGGATAAAAAGCTGCTCTAGCCTGATGAATATGTTCACTTTGAGCGAGTACCAGCCATTTTTTTGCGGTCACATCAGGTCGTCGCGCAAGGAGAGCAGCGGGTAAGGAGGAAGGAATCTCTATCGTTTTGTTTAACTTGATTGTAGGACGACTGAAGTTTGCGCCCTCACCTGGACCTTTGCCAATCAAGGCACTTAACTCTGTGCGTAATTGAATGATTTCAGAGTTAACCACGAGCAGCTGGCAAGGGGGTCTTGGCTTGGCTCACCTCGATTTCCGTTGCCAATCCAGCCGCGAATTTTTATTGGGTGACGTGGAAAATATCAGTGCGCTGTTGAAGTGTTTGTTGTCCGATATCGTGCAGAAAATAGAAAAGGGAAAGGCGCAGATAGGTTCGCACGACCGCTGTTTGCAGGGTTAAGGTAACTTCCTTTTGCTCGGCGGCTGCCATCTGTGCCACGTCAAGGGAGGTGGCAAATGCCGATCTGTTCTGCCCCCACAGGTCGAGTTGGTAATTGAGGTCGTTGGTGATCTGATTGTTCCAGTACACATTACCCGCATAGGGTGCGCGATAGAATTGATTTTCCGTAAATCGTTCCTGCATGAACAAGGAGGAGGTTTCAAGCGAGGGTAACAACGACGAATGAACCTCCTTGGACTGCAAAGCAGCGAGCTGCTCGCGTACCCTGGCAATTTTTATACTGGGGTTGTCATGGATGGCGCCCTCCACCAGTCGATTGAGTTGCGGGTCGTTGTACAACGTCCACCAGCGACTTTGTGGCCAGGAGAGACTTTTATTTTTCGCATGGTCGATGACCT